>JBIQMK010000066.1:0-14629 GCA_044463365.1 Rhodanobacter sp.
CCGTTCTTCAGCGCGTTGTTGCGGAAGATGTCCGCGATCTCGCTGCACAGCACGGCCTGGATGCCGTAGTCGGGCAGCGCCCACGGCGCGTGCTCGCGCGAGGAGCCGCAGCCGAAGTTGCGCCCGGCCACCAGGATCGAGCAGCCCTGCGACTGCGGTTGGTTGAGCGGGAAATCGGGGTTGTCGCTGCCGTCGGGCAGATAGCGCCAGTCGTTGAAGCACAGCTTGCCCAGGCCCTCGCGCACCGTGGTGGTGAGGAAGCGTGCGGGGATGATGCGGTCGGTATCGATGTTCTCGTCGGGCAGCACGGCGGTGCGCGACTGCAGGCGGGTAATCGGTTTCATGCTGCAGCCTCCGTCAGGTACACGCGCGGGTCGGCGATCACGCCGGCCACGGCCGACGCGGCCGCGGTGGCCGGGCTGGCCAGCACGGTGCGGGCGCCCTTGCCCTGGCGGCCCTCGAAATTGCGGTTGGAAGTGGACACCACCAGTTGACCCGGCTGCGCCAGATCGCCGTTCATGGCGATGCACATCGAGCAACCCGGCACGCGCCATTCGGCGCCGGCATCCAGAAACACCTGGTGCAGGCCCTCGCGCTCGGCGTCGCGACGCACCGCCTCGGAACCGGGCACCACCAGCATGCGCACGCCATCAGCCACGTGGCGGCCGCGCAACACGCTGGCGGCCTCGCGCAGGTCGGGCAGGCGCGAGTTGGTGCAGCTGCCGATGAACACCACGTCCACCGCCATGCCTTCCATCGACTGGCCGGGCTCGTAATGCATGTAGTCGCGGGCGCGGCGTTCCTGCGCATTGGCCGGCTCCGGCAGCGGCGCGCTCAGCGCGCTGGCCATGCCCGGGTGGGTGCCGTAGGTGACGGTGGGGCTGATCTTGCTGGCGTCGAAGTGCACCTCGCGGTCGTAGCGGGCGCCCTCGTCGCTGCGCAGTGCGCGCCACTTCGCCACGGCGGCGTCCCAGTCGGCGCCCTGCGGCGCCAGCGGGCGGCCCTTGAGCCAGGCGAAGGTGGTGTCGTCCGGGGCGATCAGGCCGGCGCGGGCACCGGCTTCGATCGACATGTTGCAGACCGTCATGCGCTCTTCCATCGACAGCGCCTCGATGGTCGAACCGCGGTATTCCAGCACGTAGCCGGTGCCGCCATCGACGCCGATCGTGCCGATGATGTGCAGGATCAGGTCCTTGGCGCCCACGCCGGCCGGCAGCTTGCCGTCCACATGGATCGCCAGGGTTTTCGGCTGGCGCTGCAGCAGGCATTGAGTGGCCAGCACGTGGCCCACCTCGGTGGTGCCGATGCCGAACGCCAGCGCGCCGAACGCGCCGTGGGTGGAGGTGTGGCTGTCGCCGCAGACGATGGTCATGCCCGGCTGGGTGGCGCCCAGTTCCGGGCCGATGACATGCACGATGCCGCGCTGGTCGCTGTCCCAGCCATGCAGGGTGACGCCGAACTCGGCGCAGTTGGCTTCCAGCTGCTCCACCTGCGCCTTGGCGGCGGCATTGGTGTACGGCCGCACGCCGTCGGGACCGGTGGGCAGCGTGGGCGTGGAGTGGTCGAGCGTGGCCAGGGTGCGGTCGGGACGGCGCACGGTGAGGCCGCGCTGGCGCAGCTCGCTGAACGCCTGCGGCGAGGTGACCTCGTGCACCAGGTGCAGGTCGATGTACAGGACGGCGGGCGTATCGGTGGTTTCGGGCGCCACCACGTGGGCGTCCCATACTTTCTCGAACAAGGTTCTTGCGGTCATGCGTTGGCTCCAGTCGACGCTGGCTGTTCGTTGGGAGTCCGGCCGTGGGTGGCCGGTTCTTGATTGTCGCGGTCATTGACCACGTTCAGCCAGTTCCAGCGGTCTTCGGTACGACCGTCGAACAGGCCGAAAAATGCCTGGCGCAAGGCTTTGGTGATCGGGCCGGGCGTACCGTCGCCCACGTTCTTGCGATCGACCGAGCGCACCGGCGTGACCTCGGCGGCGGTGCCGGTCATGAAGATCTCGTCGGCGGTATACAGCGCCTCGCGCGGCAGGTCGCGTTCTTCCACGGTCAGGCCCAGGTCGGCCGCCAGCGTCAGCACGGTGTCGCGGGTGATGCCGGCCAGGATGCCGGCGCTGGACGGCGGCGTCAGCAGCTTGCCGCGCTTGACCAGGAACAGGTTCTCGCCGGCGCCTTCGCTGAGCAGGCCGTTGTGGCCCAGCGCGATGCCCTCGTCGTAGCCGCCGCGGCGCGCCTCCAGCCCGATCAGCTGGCTGTTGAGGTAGTTGCCGCCGGCCTTGGCCCAGCTGGGAATGGTGTTGGGCGCGGGCCGGTTCCACGACGACACGCAGACGTCGGCGCCGCGTTCGGCCGCTTCGCCCAGGTAGGCACCCCAGTCCAGCGCCATGATGGCCACGTCGACCGGCGCGGCGCCCTTGGGCAGCACGCCGAGGCCGCCGGCGCCGCGAAACACGATCGGGCGAACGTAGGCCGATTCCATCTTGTTGGCCCGGATCAGCTCGATGCAGGCGGCGTTGATCTGCGCCTCGGTGTAGCCGATCTCGATCTCGTAGACCTTGGCCGACTCGAACAGGCGCCGGGTGTGATCCTCCAGCCGGAAATACGCCGGCCCGCGGTGGGTCGCGTACACGCGCTCACCCTCGAACACGGAGGAGCCGTAGTGCAGCGCGTGGGTGCTGACGTGGACATTGGCCTCGGCCCAGGGCTTGAGCTGACCGTTGTGCCAGATGAAAGGCGTGCTCATGGTGTGGATTCCAGTGCTTTCGGTGCGGAATGCGAGCGGGCCGGAGCCTGCCGTTCGATGCGGTTGACGATCGCCAGTGCGGCCAGGGCGGCGGCTTCCACGATGTCGGTGCTGACGCCGTTGCCGTGCCAGTCGAGGCTGCCGTGGCGGGCGGTGAGTTCGGCGCGACCCTGGGCATCGCCACCTTCGCCCATCGCGCGGATCTGGAACTGGGTCAGCGCCAGTTCGATGCCGGTGGCGCGGGTGATGGCGTGCAGCACGGCGTCGACCGGGCCGTCGCCGGCACCCGTTTCGGCGACCTCGCGGCCATCCTCGTGGACCAGCGTCACCGCGGTGGAGCTGCCGCCGCCCAGCTGCGAGCTGGCGTTCAACTGCAGCAGGCTCCACGGGCCGGTGGTGTCCGGGTCCTGGCCCAGCGCCAGCGCCTGCAGGTCGTCGTCGTGGATGTCGCGGCGCTGATCGGCCAGCGCCTTGAAGCGGGCGAAGATGCCGTCCAGGGTGGCGTCGTCGGGCGTGTGTCCCAGCTTCTGCAGCCGCTGGCGCAGCGCATGGCGGCCGGAATGCTTGCCCAGCACCAGGCTGGTTTCGGCGATGCCCACGTCCTGCGGATGCATGATTTCGTAGGTGCCGCGATGTTTCAGCATGCCGTGCTGGTGGATGCCCGATTCGTGCGCGAATGCGTTGTCGCCCACGATCGCCTTGTTGCGCGGCACGCCCTGGCCGGTCAGCTGGGTCAGCAATCGCGAGGTGGGGTACAGCTTGCGCGTATCGATGCCGGTGCTGACGCCGAAGTGCGGTGCGCGCACTTTCAATGCCATCACCAGTTCCTCCAGCGCCGCATTGCCGGCGCGCTCGCCGATGCCGTTGATGGTGCATTCCATCTGCCGCGCACCCGCGCTCACCGCCGCCAGGCTGTTGGCCACGGCCATGCCCAGGTCGTTGTGGCAATGGCTGGAGAAGATCAGGTTTTCCGCGTTGCGCACGTTCTTGCGCAGGTAGGTGAACATCTCGAACATCTCTGCCGGCGTGACGTAGCCGACAGTGTCCGGCGCGTTCAATGTGGTGGCGCCCGCGGCGGCGGCGGCGTTGAACACCTCCACCAGAAACTCCGGTTCGGTGCGCAGCGCGTCCTCGGCGGAAAACTCCACTTCATGGCACAGCTCGCGGGCGCGCTCGACCGAGCGCATGGCGGCGTCCACGACTTGTTGCTTGCTCATGCCCAGCTTGTGCTCGCGGTGCAGCGGGCTGGTGGAGAGGAACAGGTGGATGCGCGAGCGGCGCGCACCTTCCAGCGCACGGGCACAGCTGTCGATGTCGCCGGGAACGCAGCGGGCCAGGCCGGCGATGGTGGTCTTTGTCAACGACCGGGCGATTTTCGCCACCGCGTTGAAGTCGTCCGGCGACGCCTGTGGGAAGCCCGCCTCCAGGATGTCCACGCCGAGCTCTTCCAGCGCATGCGCCAGCTTCAGCTTGGCGTGCAGATCCATCGAAAAGCCGGGCGCCTGCTCGCCATCGCGCAGGGTGGTGTCGAAGATCAATACGCGATCGGGCGAGCTGTTCTCGCCGTCAGAGCTGTCGTTCGTTGCTGCCGGTTGGTTATTCATCGCTGGCTCCGCGAGGCGGCGCCAAGGGCATGAAAAAACCCCGCATTCGTTTCCGGGTGCGGGGTTCTTCGGGAGTCATCAGGTCATCTTCTAACTACCTGGACACATGCCCTCAGCCCGCACCTCCGTTGGTAATGAGGAGTACGAGTACAAGGACGAGGATGAGCGCGTCGCGCAATCGCGGCGGGCTAGCAACCATCGCGGGATGATTCATACCGGTGATGCGGCGATGTGTGCTGCGCTGCGACATGTCGTTGACCGTACGGCACACCCTTTGGCTTGTCAACACTTACGTTTGTAATTGAGTGCGCCGGCAAACGGACGCTGGCGTATGGACGTCCAGCAGTCCGGACGTCCATCGGCATGAGCCGCATTTCGCGGGTACTCATGGCGGGGCAACCATTCGTCGACGTACGGTTGCCTCAAGCCTTGTGTGCAAGCAACCAGTCGTGCAGCGCCTCGTCGGTGGCCGCCAGCGGCAGGGCCGTTGCGGGGCGCTGGAGCATCACGGCCAACGCCGGCGGCACATCCAGCGGGTGCCCCAGCAGAGGCTCGACCACGCTTTCGAATTTGGCCGCATGAGCAGTGGCGACCATCGCCCAGGTCGAACTGTCGCCGGCAGCGCGCAACTGGTCGAGGACGTACCTCGCCGTCGCCGTGTGGGGGCAGAAAACCTCGCCGTGCTGCCGCGTGTGCAGGGTGATGGTCTGGCGGATGGCGTCGTCGTCCACGCAATCGGCGTGCACCTGCTGGCGCAACACAGATGGATCGGGGAAGGTCCAGCGCAGCCGTTCGAAATTGCTGGGCGCCCCCACGTCCATTGCGTTGGCCAGCGTGGCCACCGCGTCGCGCGGCGTGTAGTCGGCGCCACCGAAATAATCGGCCAGCGTGGCGTTGGCATTGCACGCCAGCCGCACCTGGCCGACCGGCAGGCCCATCTCGCGCACCCACAGGCAGGCCAGCGCATTGCCCAGGTTGCCGGTGGGCACGATGAAGTTCAGCGGCTCGCCATGCGCACGCCACCAACGCAGTGCCGCGTGCGCGTAGTAGCTCATCTGCGGCAGCAGCCGGCCCAGACTGATGCTGTTGGCCGACGACATGGGTACCTGCGCCTGCAGCGCCGTATCGTTCAATGCCGCCTTGACCATCCGCTGGCAATCGTCGAAGCGGCCGTCCACCCGCAGCGCGGTGACGTTGCCGCCAAAACTGCCCAGTTGGTGCGCCTGGCGCGGCGAGACCTTGCCGTCGGGATAGAGGATCACCACCCGCACGCCCGGCCGTCGATGGAAGGCTGCGCCCACTGCCGCGCCGGTGTCGCCCGAGGTGGCCACCAGGATCGTCAGCGGCCGATGGTCCGCCCGCGGCAACCGCTGCAGGCAGGACGCCAGGAAACGGGCGCCGAAATCCTTGAACGCCGAGGTGGGTCCGTGGAACAGCTCCAGTATCAGGCTGCGCGAGTGCTGCGGCAGCGGGCGCAGCGGCGCGTCGAACACGAACGCTTCCGCGCAGATGGCGGCCAGCTCGTCGGCCAGCGGATCGCCGGCGAAGAATGGCGCCAGCAAGGTGCTGGCCGTGTCGGCGAGACTGCCGTCGGACGTGAACGTTGCCGGGTCGATTTTCGGCAGCACCTCGGGCACGTACAAACCGCCATCGGGGGCCAGCCCGGCGGCGATCGCCTGGCTGATCTCCACCGACGGGCTGCGTGCGCGGGTGCTGGTGTAAAGCAGGGGTTCGGTGCGGCTCATGGATTGCCCTCGATGGCTGAAATGACGGCGGCAGCCGGGCCGTTCACGGGCGACACCAGGGCGTCGCTGTCCAGCCCCGCTTCGGCAAAGGCGGCGTGCATCGCGGCGGCCGCGCTCTCGGCTGCGGCGCGCGATTCGTACCAGCCGAACACGCTGGGGCCGCCGCCGGAAATGCTGGCGCCCAGCGCATTATGGTCGAGGGCGGCCTGCTTCACCTTGGCGAAATTGGGTACCAGCGCCGCGCGGCGCGGCTCGACCAGCACATCCTTCAGGCCTTCGCGCACCAGCGCGGCTTCGCCGCGGTAGCAGCCGGTCAGCAGCAAGGCCAGGTTCGTGCTTTGCGACACGAACTCGCCCAGCGCGTAATTGCCCGCCAGCGCGGCGCGTGCCTTGCGCGTTTCCAGCACGTAGTGCGGATGCACCAGCGCGCAATGCCACGCGGCCGGCACCGGCACGCGCAGCAGCCGCGTCTTGGTGGCCAGCACCAGGCCGCCCAGCAGCATCGGGCCAAGGTTGTCGCCGTGCTGGCTGCCGCTGGCCAATGCCTCGCCCTGCAGCGCGAACGGGTACAGCGCCTCGTGCGAAAGCGGCTGCGGCAGCAAGGCGTTGGCGGCCACCAGCGCGGCCACGCAGGAGGCGGCCGAGCCGCCCATGCCCGAGCCCAGCGCGATGCCCTTGTGCAGCGTCAATTCCAGGCCATGGTCCAGGCCCAATGCCCGATGCAACGCCTGCAGGGCCACGCCGGCGGTGTTCTTCTGCGGGTCGGTGGGCAGCGCGGTGACGCAGCCATGGATGGCGGCGATGCGGATTTCGGGGGATGCGATGCGGCGCACCTCGGCGCGGTCGCCGGGGCCGGCCAGGCTGTGGCCCAGGATGTCGAAACCCACCGCCACGTTGCCGACGCTGGCGTAGGCCACGGCACAGGCGACGTCGCGTCCGGCTTCATGCCGGGCCGGTGCGAGGACGGACGCGCTCATGCGCGCACCCCCAGCGATTCGGCAATGCGCAACAGGTCGGTGAACACCCCTGCGGCAGTGACCTCCGGCCCGGCGCCGGGCCCCTGCACGACCAGCGGATTGTCGCAGTAGCGGTGGGTGGTGAACTGCACGATGTTGTCGGTCAGGCGGGTGTGGGCGAAAGTGTGCGTCTGTGGCAGCACCGCCAGTTTCACGCTGGCGCGGCCGTGCCGGTCGAGGCTGGCGACGTGGCGCAGCACGCCGCCGTCGGCGCGGGCGGCGGCCAGCTGGCTGGCCATCGGCGCATCGAGTTCGGGCAGGCGCTGCATGAATTCCTCGGGCGACAGCGCCGCCAGTTCGGCCGGTACCAGGCTCTGCACGTCGACCTCTTCCAGCGACAGCGGCCAGCCCGCCTCGCGCGCCAGGATCACCAGCTTGCGCGCCACGTCCATGCCGGACAGGTCGTTGCGCGCGTCGGGCTCGGTGTAGCCCAGCGCGTGGGCTTCGCGCACCAGGGTGGAAAACGGGTGGTTGCCGTCATGGCGGTTGCACAGCCAGGCCAGCGTGCCGGAAAACATGCCGTCGATGGCCAGCAGCTCGTCGCCGGTATCGAGCAGGTCGCGCAAGGTCTGCACGATCGGCAGGCCGGCGCAGACGGTGGCTTCGTAGCGGAAACGCGCGCCGCCGTTGGCGCAGGCGGCGCGGATCGCCTGCCAGCGCGCCAGCGGACCGCTGCCGGCCAGCTTGTTCGGGGTGACGACGTGGATGCCCGCGGCCAGCCACTCGGCGTAGCGCTCGGCCACGGCGTCGTTGGCGCTGCAGTCGATCAGCAGCGCATGGCGACCGTCGTCACCGGTCACATGGGCGGCGAACTCGTCGAGATTGCCGGGGCGCCAGATCTGGGCGCGCTCGGCGCCACTACCGAGGCCGACGCGCAGTTCCGGGTCGTCGCAATCGAGCCACATGCGCTTGCTGGCGGCCACGCCGCACAGCCGCAGATCAAGCCCCGCCTCGCGGGCCAGTCGCGGCTGGGCGGCGCGCAACTGCGCCAGCAGGGCACTGCCGACCCGACCGGGGCCGATCAGCCCCACGGCCAGCACGCGACGGCGCTCGGTGACGCCGGGCGTGGTCGCGGCCAGCGGCAAGGGCTGCAGTTGATCGACGAGTGGTGGTGCGCAGGTGTTCACGATTGCCTCTCCGGAAGAGGCCCGTGCTCGCTGGCGGTGATCGGTGTGTGCCGGCCCGCATCATCGAGGGCGGGGCCGTTTGCGTCTGTAACTCTATGCGCGCACGGATACCCACCCGAAGCCAGTAATGGTAATCGGGGTAATCGTGGCGGTGATGATCATGGCGTCGCACGACGGCACGGAGCCGCGACCAGGCGGCGTGGGATGCATGTGTGCTGGCGTGGATGACGGCGACATGTCATCGACCTTAAAGGCGTTGCTGCACTGCAGTCAACAGATTCATTTGAAACTGTATGGCCCGCGTGCGCTGGCGCTTTCGGACGCAGTGCGTGCGCCGCGTGGCGGATTGCGGCGCCGCAATGAATGCCGGCCGCGTCGATCAGTGCGCCAGGTCGATGGTGTAGATCGCGGTGCCGTCGCCGTGGTCGCGAAGCTGGTCGATGTTCGTCAGCCCGGCTTCATGCGCCACCGGCAGTTTGCCGCTGGGCGCGGTGAACACCACCGGGCCGCGCGTCCTCAACGGCGCGAACTGCCAGGACGCCGGTTCCAGCGTGGTGGCGTCGATGGTCCCGCGCTGCTTCAACCACTCGGCCAGGATTTCCCGGTTTCCGTCCGCCACGCTGAGCACGATGCTGCCGCCGTCCAGGCCGGGGAAATGGCCGCCGCCGTTGGCGCGGTAATTGTTGGTGACCACGATGAACGGCTGGCTCGGGCTCACCGGCTTGCCGTGGAAGCTCAGCGAAACGATGCGCTGGCCCACCGGCTTCGACACGTCGATCAGGTAATGGATGCCGCCCTGGATCTGGTCGAAGTTGTAGCCGGTGAAGTGGGTGTTGATCAGCGATTGCTCGCCGGTTTTGGCCGGGTCGATCCGGTTGAAGCGCTGGGCGGATTTCTCCAGCCACGCCTTCAGCCCGGCGCCGTCGGTTCTCACCGCGGCCAGCGTGTTCGGATAGAAATACAGGTTGGCGGCACTGCGCAGCGTGAGCTGGCCGGCGGGCACGTCGGTGTAATCGTCGACGCCGCCGAAGCCGGTGCGGAACGCGGCAGCGGCGGAGAGCACCGGCACGTTCGCCAGCTCGGGATGCAGCCGCGGCAGTTGGGCGCGCACGTAGTCGGCCTGTGCCGCATTGACCGGCGCCAGCGCCGTCATGTTGCCCTCGTCGGCGAAATAGCTGCTCATGCGCAGCGTGCTTTTGCCGATCGGGGTGTCGATGTAGGCGATGGCGGCCTCGTGTGCCTGCTGTACCAGCGGCGCGATGGCGGGGTCGGCGGGTACGCAGTCGTCCTTCGTCTTGCAGATCGGGCGCACCTCGCTGTGGCTCTCGTCGCGATCGACCAGCCAGCGACCGTCCCTGCGCTCCAGCACCAGCTGGATCACGCCCAGGTCCCTGCCGAAGAAACCGCCCATCACGGCGGGCACACCGCGCACCAGGCCGCGTTTCGCGTCGACGTCCTTCATGCCGGCGTAGTGCGGGCCGGGAAATTCGGTGTGCGAATGGCCCAGCAGCAGCGCGTCGATGCCGGGCACGCCGGCCAGGTACCAGCCGGCGTTTTCCATCTGCGGCGTGTAAGGCGCGGTATTGAGGCCGCCGTGCAGGAGCGCCACGATCAGGTCGGGATGCTGCGCCTGCAGTTGCGGCAGGTATTTCTGCGCCGCCTCGACCACGCCGCTGACGGTGACCTTGCCGGCCAGGTTCCGCTTGTCCCAATCCATGATCGGCGGCGGCGTGAAACCGATGATGCCCATTTTCAGCGGCACGCTGAGCTTGCTGCCGTCGGCGGTATACGCCTCGATGGTCCTGGTCACCACCGCCCACGGCTGGAAGATCGGCTTGCCGTCGCGCGCGCTGTACACGTTGGCCAGCACCAGCGGAAAGTGCGGCCCCGCGCAGCGGTCGGCGTGGCCGCCATCGACATTCATCGGCGTGCCGGTGACCTGCGACAGGAAGCCCAGCCCGTAGTTGAACTCGTGGTTGCCGGCGGTGCCGCCGTCGTAGCCGACCGCGTCCATCGCCCGGTAGATCGCCAGCTCCTGGTTGCAGCGCACCGGCTTCACCAGCGCCTGGTAATCGGCCAGCACGGTGCCCTGGATGGTGTCGCCGCTGTCGAACAGGAAGGTGTTGGGGAACTCGTCGCGGGCGCGGCGGATCAGCGTGGCGGTGCGCTCGTAGCCCAGCGAGTCGTCCGGCTTCAGCTTGTAATAGTCGTAGCTGAGCACGTTGGAATGGACGTCGGTGGTCTCCAGGATCGCCACGCTGGCCCGCGCGCCTTCGGGTGCCGAAACCGGCCGGGCTGGCTGGCTGGCGCAGCCGGCCAGCAGCGCGGTGGCGAAAACAAGCGGAAGCAGCGCGCGGTTCGACATGGAGGAGGTTCCGTGCGCCGGCCGGGCGCAAAGCGGCAGGATAGGCATGCGGCCGCGCCGGCGCCAATGCTGTGAGTCACGGTCGGCGGCGATCACGCGATTTGTCATGTTCAACGATTATCATGCCGCGCTCGCGCCGTCCCGCGCGCCCACCGAGGATCGCCATGCACCATCGCCCAACCATCGCCGGGCATTTCGTCCTCGGCGTCACGCTCTCGCTGCTGGGCGCCTGCGCCAGCGCGCCGTCGACGACGTCCGCACATGCCGCGATCGACGTGCCGGCCATCCAGCGGCCGCAGGGCGAGACGCCGCAATGGTGGTTCCGCAGCGGCGCGGCGCAGGCCGCGCAGGCTTCCGCCCAGGCGCACGCCGATGGCCAGCGGGCGAAGAACGTCATCGTGTTCCTGGGCGACGGCATGAGCATCCCCACGATCGCGGCCGCGCACGTCATGGCCGGCCAGCGCAAGGGCGTGGATGGCGAAAGCTACCGCCTCAGTTTCGAGCGGATGCCGTTCAGCGCGTTGTCGCGCACCTACGAAACCGATCAGCAGACACCCGACTCGGCCGGCACCATGACCGCGATCATGAGCGGCGTGAAGACCCGCGCCGGTTTCATTGGCGTGTCGCAGGTGCCGAAACGGCAGGACTGCGCCGCCAGTCGCGGGCAGGAGTTGGTGACCACGCTGGAACTGGCGGCGGCCGCGGGCATGAGCACCGGCGCGGTCAGCACAGCGCGGATCACGCACGCCACGCCCGCAGCCACGTATGGCCATCTGCCCGAACGCAACTGGGAAGTGGACGCGGCGATGCCGGCGGCGGCACGCGCCGAAGGCTGCAAGGATTTCGCGGCGCAGCTGATCGATTTCCCAGCCGCCAACGGACTCACCGTGGCGATGGGTGGCGGGCGGCGGAATTTCCTGCCCGCCGGCGTGGCCGATCCGGAATACCCGAAGAGGTCCGGCGCACGCCTCGATGGCCGCAATCTCGTCGATGAATGGACGGCTAAACATCCAAATGGGAAGTATGTGTGGAACGCCGCCCAGCTCGATGCGCTGGACTTGGCGCGCACGCCGCGCCTGCTGGGCCTGTTCGAGCCGTCGCACATGCAGTATGAGCACGACCGGCCGAAAGACGCGGGCGGCGAACCCAGCCTGGCGCAGATGACGCGCAGCGCGATCGAGGTGCTCGAGCAGAATCCCAACGGCTTTTTCCTGATGGTCGAAGGTGGCCGCATCGACCATGCCCTGCATGCCGGCAACGCGTATCGCGCGCTGGATGAAACCATCAGCCTGGCCGACGCCGTGCAGGCCGCGCTGGACGCCACCGATCCGGCCAATACGCTGATCGTGGTGACCGCCGACCACAGCCACACGCTGACCTTCGCCGGCTACCCGCGCCGCGGCAATCCCATCCTGGGCAAGGTGCGCGGCACCACCGACAGCTACGACGAGACAAGCACCGCGGGCCTGGCCCACGACGCGGGCGGGCTGCCGTATACGACGCTGAATTTCGCCAACGGCCCCGGCTACACGGGCGCCAGCGACGAGCAGCCCGAAGGGCCGAAACATTTTCCGCACCAACCGGAACATTACACGGCGATCAGCAAGGGCCGGCCCGACCTCTCCCACGTCGACACCACCGACCCGGACTACATGCAGGAGGCGACCGTGCCGCTGGGCGGCGAAACGCACGGTGGCGAGGACGTGGCGATCTTCGCCAGCGGCCCGGGCGCGGCAGCTTTCCATGGCGAGCTGGAAGAGAACACGATCTTCCACGTCATCGTGCAGCACGCGCCGCGCATCCGCGCCGAACTGTGCCGGTTGGGCAGTTGCAACGCCGACGGCGTGCCGGTGGATCGGCCCACGCGGCAAGCCTGGCTGCAGCAGCTCGCGCCCGACACGGCCCGGTGACGTCCACGTGCGGTGACGACTCGCGCCTGATCGCAAAACCTCCTTCGGCGCCAAAAAGCATGTGTTAAATGCGGCAAAAAACCCTTTGTTATGCTGACCCATTGTCGCAAGGGGAAAAGCTGAATGGGTTTTATCGCCAAACTTATACGTCACAAATCCGTCGAACACTTGCAGGCCGAGGCCGGGCAGCGCGGTGATTTCCGCCGCGTGCTGGGGCTTTGGCAGCTCACCGCGATCGGCGTGGGCGCCATCGTCGGCGTGGGCATTTTCGTTCTCGCCGGCCAGCAGGCCGCCGCCAACGCCGGCCCCGCGGTCGTCCTGAGTTTTCTCATCGCCGGCCTGGGCAGCGCCTGCGCCGCGCTGGCCTATGCCGAGTTTTCCGGCCTGATTCCGGTTACCGGCAGCGCCTACACCTACAGTTACGCGGTGCTGGGCGAGCTGTTCGCCTGGATCATCGGCTGGGATCTTTTGATCGAATACGCGCTGATCGTGGGCGTGGTGGCGATCGGCTGGTCCGGCTACGTGCAGGCGCTGATCGAGCAGCTGTTCGGCGTGCATTTGCCGGTGTGGGCGCAGGGCGCGTACGACCCGCAAAACCCGGACAGCGGCAAGGTGTTCAACGTGATCGCCGCGGCGGTGACCTTGTTGATCGCCTGGATGCTGACGGTGAAGACCGAGTGGGGCGCACGCGCCAACACCGTGATCGTGACGATCAAGGTGATCGGCGTGGCGCTGGTGATCGGCGTGGGCGCGTTCTACGTCAACACCGCGAACTGGCACCCGTTCATTCCCGCGGCGATCACCAGCGATGGGCTGACCCAGTACGGCTGGGGCGGCGTGCTGGCGGCGTCCAGCATCGTGTTTTTCGCGGTGTTCGGTTACGACACGCTGACCACGGCGGCGGAGGAATCGACCAACCCGCAACGCGACCTGCCGCGCGCCGTATTGCTGTCGCTGGCGGTATCGATGGCGCTGTACGTGATGGTGTCGCTGGTGCTGACCGGCATGGTGCCGTACCAGCAACTGGCCGGCCCGGCGCCGGTGGATGCGGCGTTCAAGGCGCTGGGCCTGCACTGGGTGCGCGGCATCATCTCGGTGGCCGCGGTGGCCGGCATCACCAGCGTGATGTTCGCCTTCATGCTGGGCGCGGCGCGCATCTGGTTTGCGTTGGCGCGCGACGGCCTGCTGCCGAAATGGTTCGCCAGCGTGCATCCGAAGTACGGCACGCCGGCACGGCCAACCATCATCCTGGGCGTGTTCACCGCGCTGGTGGCCGGTTCGCTGCCGATCGGCGAAGTGGCCGAGCTGGTGAACATCGGCACGCTGGCCGCGTTCATCATCATCTGCGGCTCGGTGCTGTTGTTGCGCGTGCGCAAGCCGGATATTCCGCGCGGCTTCCGTACCCCGGCGCTGTGGCTGGTGGCCCCGGCGGGCATGTTGTTCTCGCTGTTCCTGATCATCGGCTGGCCGTGGTTCAGCGATGGCCGGTTCCACCTGCTGGGCGGCCTGCCGTGGATCACCATCGAGCGCTTCATCATCTGGATGGCGCTGGGCCTGATCATCTACTTCGGCTTCGGCATCCGGCACAGCCGGCTGGAACGCGAGTCATGACGTGACGAGGCGCCCGGTGGCCAGATGCCGCCGGGTGCCGTCGCATGACCGGTTCGGTCGCCAGGCGCCGATGGCGGTCGCAGCCCTCGCGCCATGCCTGCGGTGTCGATGGGATCGTGACCTTCGGCATGGGTTAAGCGCAGGGGCGGCGGTCTAGGATCGGTGAGTCGTATCTCTGTCATGACAGCGTTTGCCTGTGCGATCTCTGCTTGTGGCGCGGCGTCGCTCGCACCAAGGTTCGGCGCCGTCAGTCGGGCGCCCGATCCGATCCCTTTCCCCGGAGAAGCTCTTGAAACTCACCCGCCTCACTTCCGCCCTCGCCGCCGCCGCCCTCGGCATCAGCTCCTTCGCGGCTTTCGCCGATGTACCGCCGCCGCGTGACGTGCCGTTCGAGGGCACCGTGCAGATCAATGTGGATGCCACCGACGTGGCCCATCGCATCTTCCGCGTGCACGAGATCATCCCGGCGCAGCCCGGTCCGCTGACCCTGCTGTACCCGCAATGGTTGCCGG
>JBIQMK010000067.1:0-14628 GCA_044463365.1 Rhodanobacter sp.
TGCGGGCCACCATGTTGATGATCGAGCTGGGCACGTAGAACGGCGACACCTTGCGCGGACCCTTCTCGGCCAGCTCCAGGGCGGTCGACTCGATGGTGTGCAAGCCGCCGATGCCGGCGCCCGCGGCGATGCCGACGCGGGCGGCATTGCGCTCGTCGACCACCAGACCGGACTGGCGCAGCGCGTGGGTGCCGGCCACGATGCCGTAGTGGATGAACGGATCCATCCGCTTGAAGTCCTTGGCGATCGCGCGGCGCTCGTCGTCCGGCGCGTCGGTGCCGGCGAAATAGGCATCGACGGGATCGAAATCGCGGACCTCGCCCGCGATGCGGGTGGCGTAGGCACTGGCATCGAAGCTGGTCACCGGACCGATACCGCTACGGCCTTCGACGACGTTCTGCCAAGCGGTGGCGATGTCGTTGCCGACCGGGGAAATGATGCCCATGCCGGTCACTACCACTCGTCGCTTGCTCATGCTGTTTTCCTTCATGGTCGCAGGGCGCTGCCGCTCGTTGTCGGAGTTTGCGCACACCGCGGGGACCGCGTCCGCCTCCTGGTGCGCCAGTCGCGCACCATACGGGATCGGACGTTACAAAACGCAGAAACGAAAACTGCGCCGGAAGGCGCAGCGTTCGCTATCACCACGGAAGCGGGCCCGGATATCGGACGCCGCCTTGCCGGTGGGATCAAACCCGGATCGTTCAATCCTTGGAGTGGGCCTTGATGTAATCGACGGCCTGCTGCACGGTGGTGATCTTCTCGGCTTCCTCGTCGGGAATCTCGGTTTCGAACTCTTCTTCGAGGGCCATCACCAGCTCCACCGTGTCCAGCGAATCTGCGCCCAGATCGTCAACGAACGAAGCATTCGTCGTGACTTCATCCTCTTTCACGCCCAGCTGCTCGATGACGATTTTCTTGACGCGCTCTTCGATGGTGCTCATGTTGCCCATACCTCTCAAGGAGTAGTTGTTTGTCTGTGCCGGCACTGTGCCAGCAAAAGGCTGGCGCATTGTAATGGCTAAGCAGTGATGCCGCCATCGCCGGCTGGTGAACCCACGGCACAGGCCACGATGGCCGGCGCGAAGGGGTAATTGTCGCCTAAAAACCGTCTGCTGGCGACAACTGGCGTGAAAGTCCTCACGCCATGTACATGCCGCCGTTGACGTGCAGCGTCTCGCCAGTGATGTAGGCCGCTGCCGGCGAGGCGAGAAAACCCACGGCCTTGGCGATGTCCTCGGCCTCGCCGAGACGGCCCAGCGCGATCTGCCCCAGCAGGGCTTCCTTCTGTGCTTCCGGCAAGGCGCGGGTCATGTCGGTGTCGATGAAACCGGGCGCCACCACGTTGACGGTGATGCCGCGGGTGCCGATCTCGCGCGCCAGCGATTTGGAGAACGCGATGATGCCGGCCTTGGCCGCCGCGTAGTTCGACTGGCCCGGATTGCCGGTGAGGCCGATGACCGAGGCGATGGAAATGATGCGGCCCTTGCGCGCTTTCATCATGCCGCGCATCACCGCCTTGGAGGTGCGGTAGACCGAGGTGAGGTTGGTGTCGAGGATGGCCTGCCAGTCGTCGTCCTTCATCCGCATCAGCAACTGGTCGCGGGTGATGCCGGCGTTGTTGACCAGGATCGACACCGCGCCGAATTCCTTGCCGATGGCATCGATCAGGCCTTCCACGGCGGTGCCGTCGGTGACGTCCAGCTTGCGACCGTGGCCGCCGTTCGCCGCCAGGCGTTCGCCGATCGCCGCCGCGCCCGCGTCGCTGGTGGCGGTGCCGATGACGGTGGCACCCATCGCCGCCAGTTCATCGGCAATCGCCGCGCCGATGCCGCGGCTGGCGCCGGTAACCAGGGCGATCTCGCCTTGCAGGGACTTGCTCATCGTATGGAATCCTCAAAGTGCGATAACAGGAATCGTGTGCGGCGAATGACGCGTCGAGAGCGCGTTCAAACCCATTCGGCGCGTGCGGCGTCCAGCTCGGCGGGGGTGCCGATGGCGCGTGCCTCAAGTGTCTTGTCGATGCGCCGGATCAGACCGGCCAGCACCTTGCCGGGGCCGCATTCGGCGATGCGCGTGGCGCCGCCGGCAGCCAGTGCCTGCACGCATTCGGTCCAGCGCACGGGCAGGTACAGCTGGCGCTGCAGCGCGCCGCGGATGTCCGCGACCGTGTCGTAGCTGCGCGCCTCGGCGTTCTGGATCACCGGGATCGACGGCAACTGCCATGCGATCGAGGCCATGCGCTCGCCCAGGCGATCGGCGGCGTCGCGCATCAACGCACAGTGCGATGGCACCGACACGGCCAGCTTGATGGTCTTCTTCACACCCACCTCACCCAGCTTCGCCAGCGCGCGATCGACCGCCTCGGCGTGACCGGCAATCACCAGCTGGCCGGGCGAGTTGAAGTTGGCCGGCGACACCACCTGCCCTTGCGCCACCTCCTCGCACACCGCGGCGATCTGCGCGTCGTCGCCACCCAGGATTGCCGCCATCGCGCCGACGCCAGCCGGGACGGCCGCCTGCATCAGGCGGCCGCGCTCGGCCACCAGTGCCGCCGCGTCATGCAGCGACAGGGCGCCGGCGCATACCAGCGCGCTGTATTCGCCCAGGCTGTGGCCGGCCAGCTGCGCCGGCTGCGCGCCGCCCAGGGCCTGCCACACCCGCCACACCGCCACGCTGGCAGCCAGCAGCGCCGGTTGGGTGTTCTCGGTGCTGTTGAGCTGATCTTCGGGGCCCTGCGCGCTCAGTTTCCACAGGTCGATCGCCGCGCCCTGCGAGGCTTCGTCGAACGTCGCGCGCACTTGCGGGTGCGCCTCGGCGAGGTCGGTCAGCATGCCAACCGACTGCGAGCCCTGACCGGGAAATACGAAAGCGAGCGAAGGAGAAATCGAACTCATGATGCGCGAACCATCGATGGAAAAACGGCATGGTGCCATGCCGGGCTATCCGTGCGCAGCGGTATCGGACCATCCTGCCCGATATGACGATGCCGCCTCAGCGGCGGCATCGATTCAAACGAACGCAGTCTGCAAGCGTGCCGGAATCAGTAACGCAACAGCGCCGACGCCCAGGTGAAGCCGCCGCCGAACGCTTCCAGCAACAGGTTCTGGCCACGCTGCACCTTGCCCGAACGCACGGCGTAATCGAGCGCCAGCGGCACCGAACCCGACGAGGTGTTGGCGTGCTTGTCGACCGTCACGACGACGCGGTCCATCGACATGCTCAGTCGCTTGGCGGTGGCTTCGATGATGCGCAAATTGGCCTGGTGCGGAATCAGCCAGTCGATCTGCGACTCCACCATGCCGGCAGCCTCCAACGTCTCGCCGACCAGCGCGTCGAGCGTCTTCACCGCCACCTTGAACACCTCGCGGCCGGCCATGTTGATACGCACGCCGTGGTTGGGTTCGTCCTTGAAACCGGCCGACACGCCCACCGGGTTGTACAGCAGCTCCTTGAAGCCGCCGTCGGCGTGCAGGCAGGTGGCGTAGATGCCCGGCTCGCTTGACGCCTCCAGCACCACGGCGCCGGCACCATCGCCGAACAGCACGCAGGTCTGGCGGTCGGTCCAGTCGACCATCCGCGTCAGCGTCTCGGCACCGATCACCAGCACCTTTTTCGATTGGCCGCTGCGGATGAACTTGTCGGCCACGCCCAGCGCATAGACGAAGCCCGAACAGGCCGCGTTGACGTCGAACGCGGCGCAGCCGTTGGCGCCCAGCCGGTGCTGCACCAGGCAGGCGGTGGACGGGAAGATGATGTCCGGGGTGGTGGTGCCCACCACGATGAGGTCGAGCTCGGACGCCTTGACGCCCGCCGCTTCCAGCGCGTTCTGCGCGGCCTGGAACGCGAGATCGCCGGTGGTCTCGCCGTCGGCGGCAATGTGCCGCTGGCGGATGCCGGTGCGGCTGTGGATCCATTCGTCACTGGTGTCGACGATCTTTTCCAGATCGACGTTGGTGACCACGCGCTCCGGCAAAGCGCTGCCGGTGGCGATGATGCGGGAATATATCTGCGGCATTCGACTATCCATCCCATGACTGCAAAGGATCGGCGACCGGGTGGCGACAAGACACCGCCACGTTACGTTTCAGCCGCCGGGAACGCAAAACGGCGCGTCACCGCGCCGTTTGCCTGGGGTCGTGACTTGCCGGAACCTGGAGCTCCGGAAAGCGCGGTCAATCCTCGACCGACACCGCACCCTTGGTTTCGATGACTTTCTTGCCGCGATAGTAGCCGTCCTTGGTGACGTGGTGGCGCAGATGCACCTCGCCGCTGGTCGGATCGGTGGACAGCTGCACGGTCTTCAACGCATCGTGCGCACGACGCATGCCGCGGGTGGACGGGGTACGGCGGCTCTTGGCAACTGCCATGGTAGTTCTCCAGCTAAAGCAATGATCTGCTAGGTATGTTCTGAATCGGCGTGGACCAGGTCGACACGACCCGGCCCGATGGTTATTTCTTCAGTTCGCGCAGCACGGCGAACGGATTTCCGGCATGCCCTTCGCCGGCATCCTCGTCGGCGTCATGGCCTGTCACTTCGTCGGGCAGGCTGCTGTCCGGGTTGATCGGAACCAGCGGCAGCGCCAACAGCAATTCGTCCTCAATCACGTCCGCCGGATTCAGCCGTCCGTCCTCCGGCACCAGCAGCGCCTCGTAGTCCGGCGGCAACCCGGCCTCGTCGCGTTCGTGCCTGATCAAGCCGAGGCGCGTATCCACGGCCACCGGCAGCACGAATGGTTCGAGCGTACGCTGGCAGGTCAGGGCAAGTCGCGCCTGCGCCCGCACGGCAACGTAGTCCGTACCGAGGCTGTCGCGCCCGAAATCCAGTTCGAATTGCACCAACCCGTCGGTGCCGGCCAGCGCCTCGCGGAGGCGCGACAGGGTCGCAATGGGGAGTGTTCCTTCGAACGAACGCCGCGCCGAAACCATGCGCCAAGCGTCCAGGGACTCTGGCAGTGTCACGGACATAGTCGCGGAATGGTAGGTTTGAACCCGGCCGAAGTCAACCGGCGGGGCGCGACCGCCGGCGGGACCGAACCGGCCATTCGCCCATTTTGCCTGATCCGCCCACGATACGGCAGACTGGAGCCTTTCGACCCCGTGTCGCCTGGATGCGCACCTTGAATGTCTACCTGACGCTCGGCGCCGCGACGCTGCTGGCGCTTCTTGTTGCCGCTACAGGCTGGTTGTTGCTGCGCCGCCCAAGGCGCGCCGACAGCCTCACCAGCCTGCTCGACCTGGCCGACCGGCTGGAGGGCGATCTCAAGACCTGCCGCAGCGGCCTGCAACAGGCCTATGCCGTGATGTCGATCAACCCCGACCTGCCCGCCGCGGGCGAGGAAGACGCACAACACGCAATCGACGCCGGCCTGCGCGCCCTGCTGCAGCAAAGGCTGTGGATCCGCGACCGCCTGCCCCACGCCAAGGCGCATGAAGTCGACGAGGCACGCAACTCGTTGCTGAGCGCACGCGAGCGCCTGCGCCCCCTGCTGCAGGCGCTGAGCCAGGCGCAAACGGATCTGGACAGCGCCATGCGCGACCACATCCGCCGCGATCCCGACGCATGAGCGGCAACGCCACCCGGCTGGTGCTGGCCTCCACTTCGCGCTACCGCGCGGAGTTGCTGCGCCGGCTGGGTGTGGATTTCGAGCCCTGCGCCCCCGGCACCGACGAGACGCCAGTGGCCGGCGAAAGCCCACCGGCACGGGCGCAGCGGCTGGCCATCGCCAAGGCCGAGGCGGCGGCGGGTATGCGACGCGATGCGGTGGTGATCGGATCGGACCAGGTAGCCGAGCTCGACGGAACGCTGCTGGACAAGCCCGGCACGGCGGCGCGCGCACGCGAGCAACTGCTGGCCAGCTCGGGCCGCCAGGTGGATTTCCACACCGCCGTCTGCGTGCTGGACACCCGCGATGGCCGCCGGCACGTGCATGTCGATCACACCCGCGTGCGCTTCCGTCCGTTGCGGGCGGAGGAAATCGCCCGCT
This sequence comes from Rhodanobacter sp., assembly GCA_044463365.1. GTDB lineage: Bacteria > Pseudomonadota > Gammaproteobacteria > Xanthomonadales > Rhodanobacteraceae > Rhodanobacter. The sequence goes on from JBIQMK010000067.1 coordinate 5,985, forward strand.
ACATCGAGCGCGAGCAACCGCTCGATTGCGCGGGCAGCTTCAAATGCGAGGGACTGGGCATCACCCTGTTCGAGGGCATCGACAACAGCGACCCCAGCGCACTGATCGGCCTGCCGCTGATCGCGCTGGCCCGGCTGCTGCGTGAGTGCGGCGTCGCGCTGCCCTAGGAGCCTGCCGGGCTTTGGTCGGCCGGTCTTCGAAGCTGGTTGCGCGGTCTATCTCCTCGCGCAGCCGAATTCTCGACTCGACCGCCAAACCCGACAAGCTCCCAGACGCGCGGCAAATTGCGGCACGGTCGCTGGACGCTGCCGACTCGGCATGGGTAAGGTCACCACTACCCTTCCCGCATCGACAGCCCATGCCAGCCACCACGCCGCTTCGCGATTCCTCCCTGCAACAGCGGCTGGATGCCGCGATCGCCCAGGTCAACCAGGTGCTGCTGGGCAAGGCGCGGCAGGTGAAGCTGGCGTTTGCCTGCCTGATCGCCGGCGGCCACCTGCTGCTGGAAGACGTGCCTGGCGTAGGCAAGACCACGCTGGCGCACGCGTTGGCGGCGACCTTCGCGCTGGAGTTCCAGCGGGTGCAGTTCACCAGCGACCTGCTGCCCTCGGACATCATCGGCGTCAGCGTGTACGAGCGCGAAACCGGCCAGTTCCGGTTTCATCCGGGGCCGATCTTTACCGGCCTGCTGCTGGCCGACGAGATCAACCGCGCCAGCCCCAAGACGCAAAGCGCGCTGCTCGAAGCGATGGCCGAGGACCAGGTCACGGTCGACGGCCAGACGCATGCGCTGGCGCAGCCGTTCTTCGTGGTGGCCACGCAGAACCCGCTGGATCTCAACGGCACCTTTCCGCTGCCCGATTCGCAACTGGACCGCTTCATGCTGCGGCTGTCGCTGGATTATCCGGACGCGGCGGCCGAACGCGCGCTGCTGACCGGCAGCGATCGACGCGACCTGCTGGCGCAACTGACGCCGCAACTCGACGGCACGGCCCTGGCCGCATTGCATCAGCAGGCACAATCGATCACCGCCAGCGCCGCCCTGCTCGATTATCTGCAGGCCCTGCTCTCCGCCAGCCGCCGCCATCCGGACATTCGCGCGGGGCTGTCGCCACGTGCGGGGCTGGCCTTGCTTGCGGCGGCACGGGCGTGGGCCTTGCTGAGTGGCCGGACCCACGTGTTGCCCGAGGATGTGCAGGCCTTGTTCGTACCCTTGGCGGCGCATCGACTGCTGCCCGTGCGCGGCGCCAACGGCGAAACGCTGGCGCGCCAGTTGCTGGCCGAGGTGGCGGTGGAGTGATGGCTTCGCTGCTGCAGCGCGCGCAACAACTGGCCGAACGGCGGCTGCCGTCCCTCACCCGCTACCGCCGAGCCGAAAAGCTGCCGATCGAATTGCACCGGCGGCGCATCTACATCGTGCCGACCGGTTTCGGCCTGGGCTTTTCGGTGTTGCTGCTGGTGATGCTGGTGGGCGCGCTGAACTACGCCAACAACGCCGCTCTGCTGCTGACCTGCCTGCTGGGCGCGGCCAGCGCCGCCAGCATGCTGGTGGCGTTCCGCGATCTCGACGGATTGCGGCTCGGCCATATCCGTGCCGGCCACGCCGTGGCGGGGCAACCGATCGAACTCACGCTGGCCTTCGATTCGTCGCGCACGCGGCAGGCGATCCGGGTGGAACTGGGCCGGGATGCCGCCGCCTTCGCGATCGAGCCCGGTGCGGTCGTGCACCTGAAATTGATGATGCCGACGACGCGGCGCGGCTGGCAGTCGCTGACGCGCCTGCGGGTCTGGAGCAGCTGGCCGCTGGGCCTGTTTCGCGCGTGGAGCTGGCTGCATCCGGAGCAGGCCGTGCTGGTGTGGCCGCGTCCGGAAGAAGCCGGCCCGCCGCCGGTCGCGCCAGCCGAGGATGCGCGACACATGCGCCTGCTGCAGGGCGACGAGCTGGCGGCGCTGCGCGAATACCGCGTGGGCGACCCGCAACGCCACGTCGCCTGGAAAGCCAGCGCGCGCCACCACAGCCTGCTGGTGAAGGATTTCGAGCGGGCGCAGAACCGTCCGCAGTGGCAACTGGACTGGCGCCGGCTCGACGGGCTCGACGATGAATCGCGCATTGCCCGGCTGGCCCGCTGGGTGAATGAAGCGCAGGCGCAACAGCGCCATTTCAGCCTGTGGCTGCCCGGCAACATCATTCCCGGCGGCAGCGGCCCGGAGCATTACGCCCACTGCATGAACGCGCTGGCGCAACTGCCATGAAACGCGTGCCGCGCGCGCAGGGCAGGATCGAACCGCCGATCGACAATCATGCCTTCGACCTGCTCAGCGGCACGCTCGCCCTGGTGCTGGCACTGCATGCGTCGCACCTGCCGTGGTGGCTGAGCGCGGCGCTGGCGTCGATACTCGGCTGGCGCTGGTGGCAGCGGCGGCAGCAGACCGGCCGGGTGCCGGCCTGGCTGAAGTTGCCGATGCTGGCGTTGCTGACCCTGGTGGTGATCGCCTGGTACGGCAGCATCTTCGGCCGCGAACCGGGCACTGCACTGGCGGTTGGCCTGCTGGTGCTGAAGTTGCTGGAAAGCGAAACCGAACGCGATGCGCGGGTGGGCATCAGCTTCGCCTGCTTTGCGCTGATGGTCGCCCTGCTGTTCGACCAGGGCATGATCGCCACGCTCGTGGTCGCGGTGGGCCTGCTGCCCGCGTTGGCCACCTTGCGCGCCCTGCAACCGGCACGCTTGCCCGCCACCGCGCGCCGCACGGTGCTGCCCAACCTCGGACTGCTGTCCGCCGCGTTGCCGTTGGCGTTGCTGGCGTTCGTCCTGGTTCCACGCTTGAGCACGCCGCTGTGGGGCGCGCCCTCCCCGTGGCAGGCGACCACCGGCCTCAGCGACAGCATGACGCCCGGAAATTTCACCGAGCTGCTCACCGACGATCGCCCGGCAATGCGGGTGAGTTTCGACGGCCCGCCGCTGGTCGCCGACCTGCGCTATTTTCGCGCCTACGTGATGGGGTATTACGACGGCCGCGGCTGGCACCGCAGGCCGCCCGATCCGCAGCGGGCGGCGGCCGCGATCGAGGCCAGCGCAACGGTCAGCTACCGGATCTCGCTGCAACCCACCCACCAACGCGTACTGCCCGTCCTCGACGTGCCGCTGCAGGCGCCCGCCCAGGCGCGGTTGCTACCCGATCGCGAGGTGGTGGCGGACAAGCCCGTGACCGAGCCGATCAGCTACGCCGCCACGTCGGCATCGCGATACCGATTGCAAGCGGTGCTCGATCCCGCATCGCGCCAGCGCGGCCTGCAGCTCCCCGCCGGCTTCAATCCGCGCAGCCACAACCTGGCGGCGCAATGGCGCCAGCGCTTCGGCAGCGACGATGCGGCGATCGTGCGGGCGGCGCTGGCGCTGTTCCATGATGGCGGCTTTCGCTACACCCTGGCGCCCGCGCCACTGGGTCGCGATTCCATCGACGACTTCCTGTTTTCCACGCACGAGGGCTTCTGCGAACACTACGCGTCGTCATTCACGGTGCTGATGCGCGCCGCCGGCATTCCCGCACGGGTGGTCACCGGCTACCAGGGCGGCTACTGGAACAAGCTCGCCGACTACCTGCTGGTACGCAATTCGGATGCGCATGCATGGAGCGAAGTGTGGCTGGCCGGGCGTGGTTGGGTTCGTGTCGACCCCACCGCGGCCGTGCGGCCCGAGCGTGTCACCCTGGGTGCCGCCGCCGCGGCCGGCGACCAACGTGACTGGTATCGCAACGACTGGCTGCAGGACGTGCGCAACCGCTGGGACATTGTCAACCGATGGTGGGATCAGGCCGTTGTGGGTTTCGATGCCTTGCGCCAGCGAGGCTTGCTGACGCCTTTCGGCATACGCGACACCGATGCCGGGATGCTTGGCCTGCTGCTGGCGATCAGCGGCGTGCTGTTTGTCGCTCTCGGGCTGGCATGGGCGCTGTGGCGGCGCGAGGCGCGCGATCGCCTGGGCGGTGCCATGCAGCAGCTCGAACGCAAGCTGGCGCGCGTCGGCATCACGCGAAGGTCCGGTGAAGGGCCGCAACATTATCTGAGCCGTGCCGCGAGAGCCTTGCCCGCACAGCGCCACGAACTGGAAGCACTGATGAATCTGTATCTCTCATTGCGTTACGCCCAGGACCACCCATCGACCGAATCCGTGCACGCGTTTTCTGTTGCCGTAAGGGAATTCCGCCCACTCGGCGTGGTCAAATGGGCATCGAAATGATCGCGCACGCCATCGCCCCTGCCGGAGAAGCCCTCATGTCCCCCTATCGTCCGCTTGCCCTCGTCGCGGCCATCGCCTTGCTGGGCGGCTGCGCCACCATTCCGCAACCGCTGCAGGGCTCCTACGCCAACGTCAGCACCGCGGCCGCCCAACAGGGCGGTGCGGGCGGCACGCACGTGCGCTGGGGTGGCGAAATCATCAAGACCGAGCCGGGGCCGCAGCAGACCTGCTTCTACCTGCTATCCCGCCCGCTGGACGACCAGGCGCGCCCGAAGGCCGGTGTCGAAGGTGAAACCCAGGGCCGTTTCGTCGCCTGCCGCAACGGCTTCTACGACCCCGAGGTATTCACCCGCGGCCGCGAACTGACGGTGACCGGCACCCTGCACGGCATCGTGTCGCAGAAGGTCGGCGATTTCGATTACGCCTACCCGCGGGTGGAGGCCGACGTGGTCTACCTGTGGCCGAAACGGGTCGCGCCGCGGCCTTACTACGGACCGGGCTTCTACGATCCGTTCTGGGGTCCGGGTTTCGGCCGGTATTACGGCCCGGGCTACGGTTGGGGCTACCCGTACTGGAATCAGCCGCGGGTGATCATCGTGCGGCCGCCGCACCAGCATCCACCACGCGGAAAGTAGCATCGTCCAAGGAAAACGCCGGCTTCGCGCCGGCGTTTTCGTGTGTCATGCCGGGCAGCCGGCTCAGCCCGGCGGCCACGTCAAGCGGCGACCGGCCAGCAAATGAACGTGCAGATGGAAGACCGTCTGGCCGCCATCCTCGTTGCAATTGATCACCGTTCGATATCCCCGCGTGGCCACCCCTTCCTGGCGGGCGTAGTCGGCACAGGCAAGCAGCAGTTTGCCCAGCAGCGCGGCGTCGCCCGGACCGGCATCGTTCAGCGTGGCCAGCGGCCGCTTTGGAATGAACAGCACGTGGATCGGTGCCTGCGGATTTAAGTCCCTGAAGCCGAGCACGTCGTCATCCTCGTAGACGATGTCGGCGGGGATTTCGCGGCGGATGATCTTGCTGAAAATCGTGTCGCTCATGTGCTTCCCCTTGGGTCATTCAATGGTCTGTCGACGACCGAAGGCGTGCGCGAGGGTACCGCGGTCGACGAATTCCAGTTCGCCGCCCAGCGGCACGCCATGCGCCAGCCGGGTCGGCCGGATACCGCCGGCATGGGCCAGTTGCGCCAGGTAATGCGCGGTCGCCTCGCCTTCGACGGTGGGATTGGTCGCGATGATCATCTCCTCGATTTCACCCTCGCCCAGGCGTTCGGTGAGCTGGCCCAGGCCCAGCTCCTCCGGGCCGAGCCCGTCCAGCGGCGACAGCCGCCCCATCAGCACGAAATACTGACCGCGATAACCGGTGGCCTGCTCGATCGCGGCCACGTCCACCGGCGACTCCACCACGCACAGCACCTGGCGGTCGCGACTGCCGTTGGCGCACAACGCGCACAGCGGATCCTCGCTGAAATTGCGGCAGCGGCTGCAATGCCCGATGCGCCGCATCGCCTGCTCCAGTGCGGCCGCCAGTTTCAGCCCGCGCTCGCGGTCGCGCTCCAGCAAATGGAAGGCCATCCGCTGCGCACTCTTGCCGCCCACGCCGGGCAGGCAGCGCAGTGCTTCGATCAGGTCGGCGAGGAGGGGGGAGCTGCTCATGGGGTATCCGGGAATGGGGAATCGGGAATGGGGAATCGGAACGTCAAGAGCATCCGCTTTTACCCATTCCCGATTCTTTGTTCCCCATTCCCCGCATCAAAACGGCATCTTGAAACCGGGCGGCAGGCTCATGCCCGCCGTGACGCCACCGAGCCGGTCCTTGCTGGCCTGCGCCACCTTGTTCACCGCGTCGTTGACGGCGGCCGCGACGAGATCCTCGGCCATTTCCGGATCGTCGGCGAAGGTTTGCCGGTCGATCTGCACGCGCCGTACCTCGTGTGCGCCCGTCATCACCACGCTGACCAGGCCGCCACCGGCGCTGCCGGTGACCTCCAGTTTTGCGAGTTCTTCCTGCGCACGCTTCATGTCTTCCTGCATGCGCTGGGCCTGCTGCATCAGCTGGCCGATCTGTCCTCTCATGGCACTACTCCGCTCTTCAGTCAGGATCGACTGTCAACAATGGGTTTGATCGATTGCGGCACCACCTTGGCGCCGAAATCGCGTTTCAATGATTGCACCAGAGGATCGCTCTCGATCGCCTGTTCGGCCGCCGATTGCGCGATGTCACGGGCCTGTGCGGCGCGTGCCGCGGGCGTCTCCACCGCCGCACCCGCGCTGCTGCCGACGAAGCGCAGACGGATGCGCTCTCCCAGTGCCTGGCCGATGCGTTCCTCCATCTGGCTGACCATCGGCTCGACCGCCAGATGCATGTGCACCGGCTGCAACGCCAGCACCAGGGTTTGCCCGTCGCGCTCGCGCAACGCGGCGTTCTGGGCCAGCAAACCCAGCGGACCGCGCAAACCCGCCTGCGCGATCAAGGCCTCCCATACCGGCAGGCCGCTGGCATCGCGCGGCACGGGCGTGGGTTCTGGCGGCGCCGGTGGCGATACCGCTTCGCCGCGCGCTGGGGGGGAAACCGTGGCCGCGTTGGCGCCGCGAGGCTCCCTCGTCGGCGCTGGCGCGGGCCGGGGCGCTGACGCGGCGACCGGCGAGTGGCCGGTCGAACGCGGCGCGCCTGGGGGCGAAGCATCGCCCGGGCGGAACGCCAGCATGCGCAACAACGCCATCTCGAAGCCGGTGCGCGCATCCGGCGCCAGCGCCAGATCGCGCCGCCCCGAGGTGGCGATCTGGTAATAAAGCTGCACGTCCTCCGGCGCCATGCGTTCGGCGAGCGCCGGCAACGCCTGGTCGTCGTCGCTGCCCTCTTCCGCCCGGTAGCCGGGAATCAGCTGGATCAGCTGCACGCGATGAAGCACGCTGGCCAGGTCGTCCAGCACGCTGCCGAAATCCGGCGAGTACGACGCGATCTGCGTGGCTTCGGCCAGGAGCCGTTCGCCATCGCCCGCGGCCAACGCATCGAGCACGCCCAAGACCTGACCACGCGCCACGCTGCCCAGCATGGTCCGCACATCGTCACCACGCAGCGCGCCGCCGCCATAGGCGATCGCCTGGTCGAGCAGCGACAGGCCGTCGCGCAACGAGCCATCGGCGGCACGCGCCAGCTCGCCGATGGCGCCGTCCTCGTACGCCAGGTTCTCGGCGCCCAGGATGTGCCGCATCTGGCCGGAGATCTGATCCGGCAGCAGGCGCTTCAGGTTGAACTTCAGGCAGCGCGACAGCACCGTCACCGGCAGCTTCTGCGGGTCGGTGGTGGCGAGCAGGGATTTCACGTGTGGCGGGGGCTCCTCCAGCGTCTTCAGCAACGCGTTGAACGCGTTCTTCGACAGCATGTGCACCTCGTCGACCAGGTACACCTTGAAGCGGCCCCGCGAGGGCGCGTACTGCGCGTTCTCGATCAACTCGCGCACGTCGTCGACGCCGGTGTTGCTGGCCGCATCGATCTCCAGCAGGTCCACGAAACGGCCTTCGTCCACCGCCGTGCACACCGAGCACTCGCCACACGGGTCGGCCGACTGCCCGCGCTCGCAGTTCAATGATTTGGCGAAGATGCGCGCGATCGTGGTCTTGCCCACGCCACGCGTGCCGGTGAACAGGTAGGCGTGGTGCATGCGTCCGGTATCGAGCGCATTGGTGAGTGCGCGCACCACGTGTTCCTGCCCCACCAGCTCGGAAAATTTACGGGGGCGCCACTTGCGTGCGAGGACCTGATAGGACATGGCAACCAACGTTGGGGCAAAGGTCGATTGTGCCAAGTCGGGCGGGGTAAGTCAGTAAAGGGGGAGTGCTCGCGTGATTGCCCTCTCCCGCGGATTGGAGAGGGAGCGAAGGGCCACGCGGAAATCGCAGTTGCCGCTTTGCGGCTGGCGTCGGGTTATGGACTTGGCGAGTTGCATGGCAACTGGCCCTCTCCCCAACCCTCTCCCGCGAGCGGGAGAGGGGGCGAACGCGGTGGGCGGGAATCGCGCTGGCTGGTTGGCCGCTGGCGTGCGGGTACGAGATTGGGGAGTTGCGGGGCAACTGGCCCTCTCCCCAACCCTCTCCCGCGAGCGGGAGAGGGGGCGAACGCGGTGGGCGGGAATCGCACTGGCTGGCTCGCCGCCGACATGGGGCGCGGGTTCAAGCATGGAGTGCGGAGAGGATTGGTGGCGGCCCCGCCAGCCACACCCCGGCACCCGAATCATTCGCTACCGTTGCTTCCTTCCGGACCTGGCGGGGTTTGCGAACTATCGTCGCGGGGGGACCGACGGGGCCACCATGGACGCGGGCTTCTGGAGCCCAGCACGCCGGCCGTAGCCGTCGCGCTTTTTTAATTGGCGGAGAGAGCGGGATTCGAACCCGCGATAGGTT
>JBIQMK010000068.1:0-14519 GCA_044463365.1 Rhodanobacter sp.
AGCAGCACGCCCTTGTCGCCGTCGATGTAGGTGATCGCGCTCTTGGTGCTGGCGGTGCTGGCGTAGCCCGGATCGTAGGTGAAGTGCCCGGTGTCCTTGTACAGCGTGCCGATGTCGATGCAGGACGGTCCCAGCGTGCCACTGATCAAGGGCAGCTCGCTGCTGCGCTGATTCGATTCATCCAGCAGTTTGACGATCTTGGGAGTGGACACGAAAACCTCCTTCACAAAAGTTCATCGCGAGGGCGAGCCGCAAAGCGACGCCTTTCAGCGGGGGAATGGTGGGCATCGCCTGGGATACGCATGCGATGCGGCAGACGCGGGGGCGTCGGGAAAAGCGCCATTATCGCACAACGATCCACGCACATCCGCAGGCGAACGGGGGTACGACGCGCACAAAAAAGCACGGGGCGAGTCGACGCTCGCCCCGTGCGTGGCCAGACGAGTTGCCCATGTCGGCAACCCCGGCGGCATTACTCTTTGACGGTGCCCGCGTAGCGGCGACGGAACTTGTCGACGCGGCCGCCAACGTCCAGCGATTTCTGCTTGCCGGTATAGAACGGATGCGAGTGGCTGGAAATATCCACTTTGACGAGCGGATACTCGTTGCCGTCCTCCCACTTGATGGTTTCCTTGCTGGAAATGGTCGACTTGGTCAGGAAGGCAAAGTCGGACGACAGATCCTGGAACACCACCGGGGCGTAGTTCGGATGGATATCGGGCTTCATGGCGTGCTCAAAAGCGGCGGGAGAAAAGAGCGGCATTGTAGCGGCCGAATGGCAATCCCCGCAAGCCAGGGCCGGTTGCGGCACGCACGCTACCGCTCCTGGCCGCCCAGCGCCCGTCGCACCATGGCGCCGAAACGCGCCTGATCGACCTCCAGCACGATGTTCGCGTTGGCCGCCGCGCCACCTCGCCGCGCCCAGTCCACCACGGTGGCGCCGCGGGTGAGCCGGCCATCGAGTTCCACCGCCATGGCGCGCTTTTCGCTACGGGTGACGATGCTGGGATCGATCGCCACCGCCATCGCCAGCGCATCGGCGGCAATGATGCCGCGACGCTGGTGCTGTCGATTGAATGCGCGCGCCGTCCCTGCGATACGGCCGTAGAAATCGGCGCGGTGATCGCCTGCCCGCAACCATGCGTCGAACGCATCCTCGTCGAAGGCGTGACGCAGCGTCGCCTCCCAGTCGACCAGGTCGAACGAGGGAAACGCCTCGAGCACCACGTGCGCCGCTTCCGGATCGAAGCCGACATTGAACTCGGCCGGGATCATGCCGGTATTGCCGTGCCCGGTGACCGCGCCGCCCATCACCACCAGCCGCGCCACGCGCTGCGGCAAGGTGGGGTCGAGCCGCAGCGCCAGCGCCAGGTTGGTCAGCGGCGCCAGCGCCACCAGGGTCAGCTCGCCGGGCCGCTCGCGGGTGAGCCGAAGCAGGGCCAACGCGGCAGGCTCATCGGCCACGACGGCCTTCGGCACGGGAAAGCCGATGTCGCCGAAACCATCCTCACCGTGCACGAACGCGGCATCCTCCGCCGGAGCGCGTACCAGCGGCGTGGCGCAACCGGCGAACACCGGCGTGGCGCGGCCCAGCAGATCGACCAAGGTGCACGCATTGCGCACGGTATGCGCCAGGCCGACATTGCCGGCGGCGATACTGAGCGCGGCGATATCGGCATCGGCATGCGCCATCAGGATCGCCAGCGCGTCGTCCACGCCGGGGTCGGTATCGATCAGCAGTTGCGGTCGGGCCATCGGGATCTCGCAGTAAGGGGCGCAGTTTAGTGGGTGGCGGGTTTGGGGAGCGGCAATGGCTCAAGCACTTTACGGCCGTCCGATCGCTCTGTATTTGCCCGATCGGAACGCTCCTCAGACCGTTCGGGCTGAGCGTAGCCGCGCAGCGGCGAAGTCGAAGCCTCGCTGCGGGCCGCCCTTCGACTCCGCCGCTGCGCGGCTACGCTCAGGGTGATCGGTGATGGGGTACGACGCCTTTCCAACTCCCCATTCTCAACTCCCCATCCCGCGCTCCATTCCCGCCCCATCACGCATGCGCGTAACGTGCGGCGCCGCCAATCCATCGTTCGATGAGTTGGCTGGCCTGCTGCGGGTGATCGGCCAGCATGCTCTGACCCACTTGCTGGACGGCGGGCAACAAGTGGGCATCGCGGGCCAGGTCGGCAATGCGGAAGCTCAGCTGGCCCGTCTGGCGGGTGCCCAGCACCTCGCCGGGGCCGCGCAATTCCAGGTCCTTCTCGGCAATGCGGAAGCCGTCGTTGCTGTCGCGCATTACCTGCAGGCGCTCGCGCGCCAGTTGGCCCAGCGGCGGTTGATAAAGCAGCACGCAGTTGGAGGCGACGGCGCCGCGGCCCACGCGCCCGCGCAGCTGGTGCAATTGCGCCAGGCCCAGGCGCTCGCTGTTCTCGATCACCATGACGCTGGCGTTGGGTACGTCCACGCCCACTTCGATGACGGTGGTGGCGACCAGCACGGTGAGGTGGCCGGCCTTGAAGGCGTCCATCACCCGCTGTTTCTCCGCCGGCTTCATGCGTCCGTGGATCAGCCCGACGCGGGTTTCGCCGATGGCCGCCGACAGTTCGGCGTGGGCCACTTCCGCGGCCTGCGCACGCAATTGTTCGGATTCCTCGATCAGGGTGCACACCCAGTACACCTGCCGGCCTTCGGCACAGGCGGCCTGGATCCGCTCGATCACGTCGAAACGGCGCGCATTGGAGATGGCGATGGTCTGCACCGGCGTGCGCCCGGGCGGGAGCTCGTCGATCGAGGAGACGTCGAGATCGGCGTAGGCGCTCATCGCCAGCGTGCGCGGTATCGGCGTGGCGGTGAGCACGAGCTGGTGCGGTACCTGCTCGGCTCCATCGATCGCCACGGCCTGGGGGTCATTCGCACCGGTCATGCCCTTGTCGCGCAGCGCCAGCCGTTGCTGCACGCCGAAGCGGTGCTGCTCGTCAACGATGACCAGGCCGAGCCGGGAAAAATTCACGCCCTCCTGCATCAGCGCATGCGTGCCGACCAGCACCGGTGCACCCTGCGCCACGCGTTCCAGCACCTGTCGCCGCGCCTTGCCGGTGACCTTGCCGGCCAGCCACTCCACCTCGATGCCCAGCGGCCGCAGCCATTGCCGGAAATTGTGCAGATGCTGTTCGGCCAGCAATTCGGTCGGCGCCATCAAGGCCACCTGATGGCCCGAGGACACCGCGGCCAGCGCCGCCAGCGCCGCCACCACCGTCTTGCCGCTGCCGACGTCACCCTGGACCAGGCGCAGCATGGGTTTGGTCTGCGCCAGGTCCTGCGCCACCTCGGCACTTACCCGTTGCTGCGCCCGCGTAAGCTTGAACGCCAGCGTGGCCAGAAAGCGGCGCTGCAGCGTGGGGTCGACGACCAGCGGCGGCGCATGCCGCATGCGCACGGCCTCGCGCATGCGGCGCAGGCTCAGGTGTTGGGTCAGCAATTCCTCGAACGCCAGCCGCTGCTGCGCCGGATGCCGCCCCAGCACGAGTTGCGCCAGCGGCGCGTCCGGTGGCGGCCGGTGCACGTAGAGCAGCGCCTCGCGCAGCGACGTGAGGCCGTGCTCGGCGCACAGCGCGGGCGGAATCAGTTCCAGTTGCGATGCGGGCGGCAGCAGCGCCAGCGCCTTGCCGATCACGCCAGCCAGACGCTTCTGGCCGAGCCCTTCGGTGGTGGGATAGATCGGACTGAGCACGTCGTCGACGGCCACCGCGTCGTTGCCGTCCAGCCGGCGATATTGCGGATGGACCATTTCCAGCCCATGCGCGCCATGGCGTATCTCGCCATAGCAAAGCAGCCGCGTGCCCGGCACCAGTTGTTCGGCCTGGGCACGGTTGAAATGGAAAAACCGCAGCAACAGCGTATGCCCGCTGCCGTCGTCGATCGCCACCTTCAACTGCGGGCGGTAGCGAAAGCCGCGCTCCACCGCCTCCACCACGCCTTCAACCTGCGCCCGCTCGCCAGCACGCAGGTCGGCCATCGCGGTGACGCGGGTCTTGTCCTCGTAGCGCAGCGGCAGGTGGAACCACAGATCCTGCACCCGCTCCAGCCCCAGTCGCGCCAGCGTTTTCACCAGCGCGGGGCCGACACCGGGTACGGTCGACACCGGTGCAAGGCCCGGTTCTGCGGCAGCGACGGGATGACGGGGAGCCATCTGGCAAGCCTAGCCGAGGCGGCACATCGCGCGCGGACCCGCTGTCGCAGCCACGCGTCAGCGCAGACCCTGGCTGGCGATCAGCCCAGCACCATCACGGCGTCGACTTCCACCTGCGCCGCCTTGGGCAACGCCGAAACCTCGATGGTGGAACGCGCCGGATACGGCGGCTGGAAATACTCGGCCATCACCGCATTGACGGCGGCGAAGTTCGCCAGGTCGGTGACGTAGATGCCCACCCGCACGATCTGCGACAGGGAACCGCCCGCGGCCTGCGCCACCGCGACCAGGTTGTCGAACACGCGCCGCGTCTGCACGGTGATGTCGCCCTCGACCAGCGCACCGGAGGCCGGATCAAGCGGAATCTGGCCGGAAAAATACACGGTGTCGCCGGCACGCACGGCCTGCGAATACGGGCCAATCGCGGCGGGCGCCTCGGCGGTGGCGATGACGGAACTGGACATGGGCGGCCTCGGATGGTGAAACGGCCATTGTAGGAGCGCACCCTGTGCGCGAAAAGGTCGGTTTCCGGCCACCCTTTCGCGCACGGGGTGTCTTACAGGGGATAGCGGTACGCCCCGCTGACCACGCCGGTGCGGCGCACGCGGCGGATCACGTCGGCCAGATGCTTGCGGCTTCTCACCTCGATCGCGAACACCAGGGTGGCGGCCGCGGCGTCGCGCTCGACGTATTCCACGTTTTCGATATTGGAATCGGCCGCCGCGATGGCTGCGGCGATGGTGGCCAGCACGCCGGTGCGGTTGATCACCTCGATGCGCAGTTCGGCGCGGTAGTCGCCCTGCACGTCGCGATCCCATTCGATCGCCACGCAGCGTTCGGGCGACTTGCGCAGCTCGACCACATTGGGGCATTCCTCGCGGTGCACCACGATGCCCTTGCCGGAGGAGAGGTAGCCGATGATGTCGTCGCCAGGCAACGGATGGCAGCAATTGGCGAAGCTCAGTACGCCGCGTTCGGCGCCGGTGATGCGGATGTTCTCGTGCGCGTGCGGCACCGTTGGCAGCGGCGCCTCGCCCTTGCGCTTGCCGCGCAGTTTCAGCAGTTGGCCGGCCACCACGTCGGGCATGCGGTTGCCCAGCGCGATGTCCGACAGCAACTCCTCCAGCCGCTTCAGCTTGGACGTTTCCAGGAAGCGGTCGAGCACGGTCGCCGTGATGTCGTCCAGGCTGCTGCCGCGGGCGTCCAGCGCGCGGTCGAGCATGCGGTGGCCGAAGTCGACGGCATCCTCGTGCTGCAGATGTTTCAGGTACTGGCGGATCGCGGTGCGCGCCTTGCCGGTGACCACCGACTCCAGCCAGGCCGGGTTGGGCAAGGCCGATGGCGCGGTGATGATTTCCACCAGCTGGCCCGATTCCAGCCGCGTGCGCAGCGGCAGCAGTTTCTTGTCCACCCGGGCGGCCACGGCGTGATCGCCCACGTCGGTGTGCACGGCGTAGGCGAAATCCAGCGCGGTGGCGTTGCGCGGCAGCGACAGGATGTCGCCGCGCGGCGTGAACAGGTAGACCTCGTCGGGGAACAGGTCGATCTTGACGTTCTCGATGAACTCGGCCGACGAGGTGGTGTTCATCTGGCTGTCGGCCAGCGACGAAAGCCACTCGCGCGCACGCGCCTGCGCACTGTTGGCGGGGCTGCTCTCGGTCTTGTAGGCCCAGTGCGCGGCCACGCCGCTCTCGGCGAACGCGTCCATCTCGGCGGTACGCATCTGCACCTCGATCGGCGCGCCGAACGGCCCCAGCAGCACGGTGTGCAGCGACTGGTAGCCGTTGGCCTTGGGGATCGCGATGAAATCCTTGAAGCGGCGGTCGACCGGCTTGTACAGCGCGTGCACCACGCCCAGCGCCATGTAGCAGCTCATCACGCTGTCGGTGATGACGCGAAAGCCGTACACGTCCATCAACTGGGCGAAGCTCTTGTGCTCGTTACGCATCTTGGAATAGATGCTCCACGGCGACTTGATCCGGCCCACCACGCGCACGGTGAGATGTTCCGAAGCCAGCCGCGCGGCCAGCGCCGACTCGATCTTGCCCATCGCCTCGCGGCGGTTGCCCAGCGCGGCGCGGATGCGCTCGCGGATCACCCGGTAGCGATCGGGATACAGCGTGCGGAAACCCATATCCTGCAGTTCGGCCTTGAACTTGTTCATGCCCAAGCGTTGGGCAATGGGAGCGTAGATCTCTAGCGTTTCGCGCGCGATACGGCGGCGCGAGGCGGCATCCTTCGCGCCCAGCGTGCGCATGTTGTGCAGGCGGTCGGCCAGCTTGATCAGGATCACGCGCAGGTCGCGCGCCATCGCCAGCAGCATCTTGCGGAAGCTTTCCGCATCGGCTTCCTGGCGGCTGCCGAAACGCATCTTGTCCAGCTTGGTGACGCCATCGACCAGCTCGGCCACTTCCTCGCCGAATTCGCCGGCCAGTTCCTCGCGGCTGAGCTCGGTGTCTTCCAGCGTGTCGTGCAGGATCGCCGCGATGATGGTTTCGGTGTCCAGCCCCAGCTCGGCCAGGATGCCGGCTACCGCCACCGGATGGGTGATGTAGGGCTCGCCGCTCTTGCGTGACTGGCCGAGGTGGGCGCGTGCACCGATCTCGTATGCCAGCAGCACCCGTTGCACCTGCGCCTCGGGCAGATAGGCGATGCGCTCCTTCAGCGCCAGTACGTAGGGCGGCAACGTGGACACGTCCACATCGTCGCGATCGCCGAGCGCGGTCATTGCTTCAGGCGCCGGATCAGGCGCCTGCCTCGCACCGGCGCGAGGCCAGATCGGCAGCCCTGCGACGCGCAGCCGTCAGCGGGCCAGCGATGCTGGTCCGACAGCCTGCAAACGCCTGCTGGCCACCGCCGGTCATCAGTCTTCTCCGCCCTTGGAGAGGTCGTCGTCCACCTCGGCCGCGGCCCACTCCAGCGCTTCGCGCTCGGCGCGCTCGCGCTCGCTCTTGTCGATCTCGTCGATCGTGGCCTGGTCGATGCGCCGGTCGGCGATCTCGCGCAGCGCCAGCACGGTCGCCTTGTCGTGGCCGGGGTTGACGGCCGGCTCGGCGCCCTTGGCCAGCTGACGGGCACGCTTGGTTGCCATCAACACCAGCTCGAATCGGTTGTCGACCACCTCTAGGCAGTCTTCCACGGTAATGCGTGCCATTGCGAAATCCTTAGGGAATAAAACGACTTATACGGCCCGACAGTGTAGGGCAGCAGGGTCGTGACTGGCAATGCGCACACCATGTATCCTGTGCTGATAGCTTTGCCGCGAGCGGCACGCTGACGCCCGCCATCGAAAATCCGGCAAGTTACAAGACTCTGCAGTACACTTATGCGCTCTCCTACCCCGTGAGCCCGGGCTCCCTCATGCCTTCCCTGCTTCAATCCCCTCGATTGCGCTGGTTTGCGACGCTGACTGCCCTGGCGTTGCTGACCGGCTGCACGATTGCCAAGCCACGCACCGACGATCCGCTGGAAAAGTACAACCGCAAGGCCTACCAGTTCAACGATGCGGTGGACCAGGCCGTGATCCGCCCCGTCGCCGCAGGCTACCGCAAGATCACCAACCCGCCGGTGCGCCGCTCGATCAGCGATTTCTTCACCAATATCCGCATGCCGATCACGGTGGCCAACGACCTGCTGCAGGCGCGCCCGAAGCAGGCGCTGCAGAGCACCGGCCGGTTTCTGGTCAACCTGACGCTGGGCATGGGCGGCTTTCTGGACCCGGCCAGCAAGTTCGGCATTCCGCTGGAAGACAACGATTTCGGCGTGACGCTGGCGCGCTGGGGTTTGCCCGATGGCGATTACCTGGTGCTGCCGCTGCTGGGGCCGTCGACGGCGCGCGACATGTGGCGCATGCCGGTGGACAGCTATTTCTTCGACCCGCTGAGCCTGTATGCCGACAACCACCATTACAACGGACTGCAGTACCTGCCGCAGGCGATATACCTGATCACGCTGCGCTCGCGCGCGATCGACGCGGAAAATTTCCTGAAATCCGCCTACGACCCCTACGTTTTCATGCGTGACGCCTACCGCCAGCAGCGGTTGTACAAGATCTACGACGGCAGCCCGCCCGCGGCGGTGATCCAGCAGATGCAGGGGCTGGACGACGACAATTTCGATCCCGAGGAACTGCTCGACCAGCAGCATCAATGGGAAACCACGCACCCGAAGCAGGCTACCCAACAGTAGTTTCCGTCGTCGCGAAAACCAGAAGGGGCCTTGCGGCCCCTTCCTCGTTGCAGCCTCGGCACATCGCCGATCAGGCGATCAACGGATCCACCTCGCACACCTTCGCCAACGCCTGCATGCCCGGTGGCATGCGCACGACGCGCAGCGCTTTGCCGGGCAATGCCACGACAGCCAACACGCAAGCCAGGCCCGCGCTGTCGCTGCGCCGCACCTCGCCCAGGTCGAGCCGGTCGAAACCGCCGGCAGCCAGCGCCGCACTGATCGCCTGCATCGCCGCGGCGGCGGTCTCGAAGCTCAGCACGCCGCGCACGCCAAGCGTGCCCGGCTCGGTCGTGACGAGCTCAAACGCTGGCGCGGCCGACTGGATCACGCGGCGTCCTTGTTGTCCTTGGCCATCGTGTCCAGCGCCTTCTCGCCCTGGGTTTCCAGGTTGCTGATCAACTGGTCGATGCCGACCTTGCGGATTTCGGCGTCGACCTGGTTGCGATAATTGGTGACGTAGGAAATGCCTTCGATGATCACGTCATACGCTTTCCAGTCGCCGCTGCGGCCCTTGCGGAAGGCGTAGTCGATCGACACCAGCTTGCCGTCGTCCAGCACCACCTGGGTGCGCACCACGGTGCGCTTGTCGTTGAGGTCGCCATTGAACGGCAGCACCTTGACCCGACCACGGGTGTAGTTCAGCAGGCCCTCGGCGTAGCGATGGGTGATCGAGTTGTAGAACGCCTTGGCGAAGCGCTCGCGCTGCTGCGGCGTGGCCTTTCGCGCATGTTGGCCCAGCACCAGGATGGAGGCGTAATCCAGGTCGAAGTGCGGCAGGAAAACTTCGTCGATGACGCTGATCAGTTTTTCCTGGTTGCGCTTGAGTTCGTCGCGATGCCCTTCGATGGCGGTCGCCAGCTGGTCGGCAATCGTCTGCACCACCTGCACCGGCGTCTGCTGGCTGGTGGCGGCCGCCGGAGCGGCCTGGGCAAACGCGGGCGCGGTGACGACGGCACCGAAGGCGATGGCGGTGGCAAGAGCCAGTTTGCGCAGCATGGGGTTTCCTTGGCGGGGGCCGCCCTGGTGGGCGGGCGGGGAGAGGGTCATTTGTCGCTGGCCGGCTTCTTGTCGCTGGAGCCGTTGACCAGGAACTTCCCGATCAGGTCCTCCAGTTGCATCGCGGACTGGGTCAGGATCATTTCATCCCCATCCTTGAGCGTGTCGGGGGAACCGCCGGGCTGGATCGCAACATACTGGGTACCGATCAAACCGCTGGTGAATACCGCGGCGGCCGAATCGTCCGGAATCGCGTCGTAGCGCTTGTCGATCGCCAGCACCACGCGGGCGTTCAACTGCACCGGATCGGCGCGCACCGACTGCACGCTGCCGATCACGACGCCGGCCATCTTCACCGGCGCACCGGCGGACAGCGTGCCCACGTTGGTGAAGTTCGCCTTCACCGTGTAGCTGCCGCCCACGTTGTCGACGACGCCGCCGGCGCCGAAGAACTTGCCCAGCATCTGCTCCAGCGGCTGGGTGGACTTGGTCCGCGCCAGCGAGCCGCCATCGGCCACGACCTGCTTGGCGCTGCCGTACTCGATGCCCACGTACTGGTCGCCGAGCAGGCCGCTGGTGAAGATGGTGGCCACCGAATCCTGCGGGATGTGGTCGTAGTGCTTGTCGATCGAAAGCGTCACGTCGGCCACGTCGTGGTCGGGCTTCAGGGTGATCGACTGCACCTGGCCCACCCGCACGCCGGCGATCTTCACCGGGGCGCGTTCCTTCAGCTGGCCGATATTGGTGAACTGCGTCTGCAGCGTGTAGCTGTCGCCCTGGCGGACGTTGGCCACCGAGCTGGTCTGCGTGGCCAGGTAGGCCAGCGCCGCAAAGCCGAGCACGATGAACAAGCCGGTGCCGACGGCATAGGAACTTCTCGGTTGGCTCACGGCAGAATCCTCGAAAAACGACAAGTCATGGCGGTCACATCAGCACATTCACATGAGAAACGCGGTAAGCACGAAATCCAGCGCCAGGATCGCGATGGAGGAAGCAACCACGGTACGCGTGGTGGCATACGCCACGCCCTCGCTGGTCGGCGGCGTGGTGAAGCCCTGGAACACCGCGATCAGCGACACCACCGCGCCGAAGGCCAGGCTTTTCAGCAGCACGCCGTTGACGATGTCGGTGCGCACGTCGACCACCGCGGTCATGTTCGACCAGAACGTGCCGTTGTCGATGCCTAGCCAGGTGACGCCGACCAGATGCCCGCCGAACACCGCCATCGCGCAGAACACGCAGCACAGCAGCGGCATCGCGATCAGCCCGGCCAGGAACCGCGGGGTGGCGACGTAGGCGACCGGGTCGACCGCCATCATCTCCATCGCGGAAATCTGGTCGGTGGCACGCATCAGGCCGATCTCGGCGGTGACCGCCGTACCCGCGCGGCCGGCAAACAGCAGCGCGGTGACCACCGGACCCAGCTCGCGGTACACCGACAGCGCCACCACCATGCCGCTGGCCGAGGTGCCGCCGAAGATCGACAGCACGTGGTACAGCTGCAGCATCAGCACCATGCCCACGAACAGGCCGCAGACCATGATGATGGTGAGGCTCATCGCGCCCACGAACCACAGCTGACGGATCGTCTCGCGCACGTAGCGCATGCTGCGCGGGATCGCCGCCAGCAGGGTCAGCAGGAACAGGCCGCTGTGCCCGATCTGCGCCAGCGACTGGGTGACCACATTTCCACGTGGCGGCAGGCGCGCGTTCATCGGTCGGCTCCGGCAAGGCCCAGCGCCTGGGCGTAGTCGCCGGCGGGGTACTGGAACGGCACCGGGCCATCGGCCTCGCCGCCGAAGAACTGCCGCGTCCACGGCGAGCCGTCGTCGGCGATGGTTTTCGGGTCACCCTGCGCCACCACCTTGCCGTTGGCGATCAGGAACACGTGGTCGGCGATCCGCTGCACCGCCGCCAGCTCATGCGCCACCAGCACGCTGGTGATGCCCAGCGACTGGTTGAGCGTGCGGATCAGCTTCAGCACCTGGTTCAGCGCCACCGGATCGAGACCCACGAACGGCTCGTCGTAGAGAATGAGCATCGGGTCGAACACGATCGCGCGCGCCAGCGCCACGCGTCGCGCCATGCCGCCGGACAGCTCGTTCGGGCTCAGCCGCGCCGCGCCACGCAGGCCGACCGCCTGCAGCTTCATCAGCACCAGGTTGCGGATCAGCACCTCCGGCAGCTTCGTATGCTGGCGCAGCGGAAACGCCACGTTCTCGAACACGTCGAAATCGGTCAGCAACGCGGAGTTCTGGAACAGGTAGCCGATGCCCTCGCGCAGCTTGTACAGCTGCTCGCGCGACAGCCGCGCCACGTCCTGCCCGTCGACGTGGATGCTGCCAGCGTCGGCGCGCATCTGCCCGGTGATGTGCTTGAGCAAGGTGGTCTTGCCGGTGCCGCTGGGGCCCATGATCGCGGTGATCCGGCCGCGCGGGATGTCCAGATCCAGCGTGTCGAAGATGGTCTTGCCGTTGAGCACCGTGGTCAGCCCGCGGATCCTGACCAGGGCGCCGTCGTCAGCTGGCGGGCGAACAGGTTGGGTCATGGATGCATCGGCCGGAAAAGAGAACAAGGTAATGGAAGCACTTGACGCAAGCGAATGGAAATGGGGGCCGGGAATGGAACATCAAGCCACGACGGCGCGCGCCCCCACGCCCGCGATCAAGGCGCCAGCAACTGCGCGATCAGCGTTTCGTGGCGGCGCCACTGCAGCGCGCTGCGCTGGCGCACCGCCCGCACGATCGCCTGCAGGTCGGCCAGCGCCTCGTCGAAGACGTCGTTGATCAGGATGAAGTCGAACTCGTGGGCATGGCCGATTTCCTCGCGCGAATTGCGCAGTCGCTGCTCGATCACAGCGGCGGAATCCGAGCCGCGCCCGCGCAGGCGCCGCTCCAGTTCGGCGCGCGACGGCGGCAGGATGAACACGCTGACGCAATCGGGTTTGCTGCGGCGGATCTGCTGCGCGCCCTGCCAGTCGATCTCCAGCAACACGTCCCGCCCCTGCGCCAGCAACTCCTGCACCGTGGTGCCCGACGTGCCGTAGAGGTTGCCGTGGACTTCGGCGTGCTCCAGGAAGATGCCCGCGGCGACCTGCTTTTCGAAGGCGTCGCGCTCGACGAAATAGTAGTGCCGCCCGTAAAGCTCGCCGACACGCGGTGGCCGCGTGGTGTGCGATATCGACAAGGAGATCGTCGGCTCGCGCTCCAGCAGTGCATTGACCAGGCTGGACTTGCCCGCACCCGAAGGCGCAGCAACGACAAACAGGGTGCCCGCAGCTTCAATATTCATGACGACGCGCAGCACGTTTGCTCCCTCTCCCCCGCGGGGAGAGGGTTGGGGAGAGGGCCCGGTGCTTGCCAAATCCACTCATTCAATGTTCTGCACCTGCTCGCGCATCTGCTCGATCAGCACCTTCAACTCCACTGCCGCATTGGTGCTGCGCGCGTCGACCGACTTGGAGCCCAGCGTGTTCGCCTCGCGGTTGAACTCCTGCATCAGGAAATCCAGCCGGCGTCCGATCGGTTCGCGCAACCCCAGCACGCGACGCGTCTCGGCTATATGCGTGCTGAGCCGGTCCAGTTCCTCGTCCACGTCGATGCGGGTGATCTGCAGCACCAGCTCCTGTTCCAGCCGGCCCGGCTCGACCGGTTGCTTCAGGTCGGCCAGCCGCGTTTCCAGCCGGGTGCGCAGGCCGGCGCGGATCTGCGGCATCCAGGCGCGCACGTCGGCCACCACGCGCTCGATCGCGTCGAGCTTTTCGCCCAGGATCTCGCCCAGCTTCGCACCCTCGCGCTCGCGCGTGGCGGTGAGCGCATCCAGCGCGCGGTCGAGCACGTCGAACAACGCCGCCTGCTGCGCGGCCGGGTCCACCTCGGCCTGCTGCATCACGCCGGGAAAGCGCAGCAGTTCGGTGAATTGCACCTGCATGCCGGGAAACCGCGCGATCATGTCGCGGCTCAACTCGGACAGCCGGGCGAGCAGCGCGCTGTTGATCTGCAGCGAATCGCTGCGCGCATCGCAGCCGGTGCGGCGCACGGTGAGATCCAGCTTGCCGCGCGACAGCTTCGCCGCCACCCGCTCGCGCAATGGCGATTCGAACGCGCGCAGGTCGTCCGGCAGGCGCGGGCTCAGTTCCAGGTAACGATGGTTGACCGTGCGCAGCTCGCAGCTGAGCGTGCCGGCGGGGCCGGTGGTTTCGGCACTGGCGTAGGCCGTCATGCTGCGGATCATTGAAGCGTTTCCGGGCTGGGTAAAGGACGCAATGGTAAACTCTCCGGTCCCGCCTTGCCCAATCCGGCCAAGCGACGCGAAGGAACCACCCATGAACGCCCCCACCCGCCCCAGCGGCCGCGCCAGCGACCAGCTGCGCACGGTCGCCATCGAACGCCACTACACCCGCCACGCCGAAGGCTCGGTGCTGGTGAGCTTCGGCGACACCCGCGTGCTGTGCACCGCCAGCATCGAGGACCGCGCGCCGGCGTGGCTGCGCGGCAAGGGTGAGGGCTGGATCACCGCCGAATACGGCATGCTGCCGCGCGCCACCAACACCCGCATGCAGCGCGAAGCCGCGCGCGGCGGCCAGGGCGGCCGCACCATGGAAATCCAGCGCCTGATCGGCCGCAGCCTGCGCGCCTGCGTCAACCGCCAGGCGCTGGGCGAGCGCGTGATCACGCTCGATTGCGACGTGCTGCAGGCCGACGGCGGCACCCGCACCGCCGCCATCACCGGCGCCTACGTGGCGCTGGTCGACGCGGTAAACCTGCTGATGAAGCGCGAAAACCTGAAGCGCAACCCGATCGTGGGCGCCATCGCCGCCGTGTCCGTGGGCGTCTACCAGGGCACGCCGGTGCTGGATCTGGACTACGCCGAGGATTCCAACTGCGACACCGACATGAACGTGGTGATGAACGACGGCGGCGGCTTCATCGAGATCCAGGGCACGGCCGAAGGCCATGCGTTCCGCCGCGACGAAATGGACGCGATGCTGGCGCTGGCCGAAAAAGGCATCGCCGAACTGGTCGCAGCGCAGCGTGCTGCGCTCGCCTCAATCAAATAACGCGGTCGCGCGCCGCGCGACGATCACTCCCCTCTCCCGCTTGCGGGAGAGGCA
>JBIQMK010000069.1:0-13669 GCA_044463365.1 Rhodanobacter sp.
AGCGCAGCTTGCCCTGATCCACCAGCCGGCCCAGCAGGGCGGTGGTCATGGCCTTGCTGTTGGAGGCGATCTTGAACAGCGTTTGCGGCGTGATCCTTTCGCCCGAGCCGGCCACGGTTTCGCCGGCGGTGCGGGTGTAGACGACATGGCCGTTCTCGATCACGCCGACGGCGATGCCGGGCAGGTGGTAGCGGGCGATCACCGCATCGACGATGGGGTCGTAGGTGGCACGGGGACGCGCAGTGGAAACTTCGGCGTGTACCGGCACCAGCGCCGCGGCCAGCCCAAGAAGCGCGGCGGCGAGGAAGGCGCGGGAATATCGAAGCATTCCCGTCATCCCAGCGAAAGCTGGGATCCAGTGTCTTTCGCCTTTATGGGGCTTCGGTAAAAACCGGAGGCGCTGGATCCCAGCTTTCGCTGGGATGACGGGCGAGGGGCTTTCCGGGCGAGCGCTGGTTTGGCCCGCGCCCAGACCTTCAATGCCGCGCATCGCGCTCCACCTCGCCCCACACGCGCAACAGGTTGCCACCCCACAGCTTGGCGATGTCGGCGTCGCTGAAGCCGTGCCGGCGCATCGCGGCGGTGAGGTTGCGGGTTTCGCTGGCGTCGGCCCAGCCGGTGATGCCGCCACCGCCGTCGAAGTCCGAGGCGATACCGACATGGTCGATGCCAGCGACCTGCACCATGTGCCGGATCTGTTCCAGGTAGCCGTCCAGGGTGGGCAGCGGATGCTGCTGCTGGATCTTCGCCATGCCGGCGGCCATCGCCGGCAGGTAATCGTGCTTGTCGCTGTCGTACTTGGTGTCGCCGGCGGCTTTCGCCACGGCGTCCTGCAATTTCTCCTCGGCGGCTTCGCGGGCCGGGTCGTGCTTCAGGAACTCCTTGTACGCCACCGCCTGGATCACGCCGCCCTTGGCGGCGATCGCGCGCAGCAGGTCGTCGGGCAGGTTGCGCGGGTGATCGAGCACGGCGCGGGCGCCGGAGTGCGAGGCGATGACCGGCGCCGTCGACACCTTCAGCGCGTCGCGCACGCAGGCATCGGAAGCGTGCGATACGTCCACCATCATGCCCAGCTGGTTGGCCCGCTTCACCACGGCGCGGCCGAAGTCGCTCATGCCGGTGTCGGCGGCGCTGTTCATCGCCGGCTCGCCGTGTCTGGTATCGGGCTGCGAACTGGTGCACAGGTCGTTGTCGCCCACGTGCACCAGGCCCAGCGAACGCACGCCGCGGTCGTACGCGGCATCGAGCCGGTGCAGGTCGTGGCCCAGCGAATAGCTGTTCTCGATCGCGATGGTGGCCGACAGCAGGCCGGCCTGGTGGTTGGCCATCAACTGCGCCGGCGTGGTGGCGAGCCGAATACGGTCGGGATATTTCAGCAGCATGTGGCCGATGCCGTCGTACTTCTGCCGCGCCTGCGCCGTGGCCCGTGCGTAGCCCGCGTCGGTCAACGGCCCCTGCGGCACCCAGACCACGAAGAACGCCGCGTTCAATCCGCCGCGCTCCATCTTGCCCAGGTCGACCAGCAGCGGCGTGGGCTTGCCCACGTCGAAGCGCGGTTCGCCCATGTAGTCGAACGGGATGTCGACGTGGCTGTCGATGGTGATCGGCGGGTCCTGCGCCTGGGCGGCGCCCGCGGCCAGTGCGGCGAGGATGGCGAGGCTTGCGATCGTCTTCATGCGGTTTCCCGGTCACGGGCCGGCTTCGACCATAGCCCCGATGGTGTTTGCGGTGTGTGTGGCCCTGGCATGGCCGCACCCTGAAAGAAAAAATGGCGACCCGCTGCAGCGCAGGCGGGCCGCCTAGGGGGAGATGCGTCAGAAATCCAGGCTCACCGTGAGCTGGGCGAAGCGCGGCGACTGGAAGCGGATACCTTCGCCGAAGGTGTCGCTGGTGCTGTCGGAAATGGACGTTTGCAGGTCCTGGTTCACGCCCAGCGTGCGCTGCGAGTTGAGCAGGTTGTACACCGCGAACTTGGCCTTGATGCGGCCGTCGGTGCCGATCGGTTTCTGCCAGCTGATGCTTGCGCCCAGGTCGTAGTTCCATGGCGTGCGGCCGTACTTGCCGCGCGGCGAGCGTTCGTACACGCGCTGCTCGGACGGATACGGCACCGGGTCGCCATCGGCGTCCACCTCGCCCGGGATGAAGCCGCAGTTCTGCACGCAGATGTAATAGCTGTGGTACGAGGTGGCGTCGTACGGATTGCCGCTGCCGAAGCCGGTGATCGGCGTGCCGGAGAGGATCTGCAGATCCGCGCCGAGTTGCCATTGCGGCGTGATGGCGTAGGTGCCGCGCAGCTTGATCTGGTGGCGGCGGTCGTTGGGCAGGTAGCCGTCGCCGCCGAAGTTGACCCACGGGTCGTCGAAGTTCTCGGTGCGGCCGGTGTCGTCGAAGTTGGTGTCCGAGTTGACCGGGCCTTCCGCATTGCCGCGGCTCCACGACAGCGTGTACGACGCGTTGAACGCCCACTTGTCGTCCCACGCGCGGTCGATCTGGAATTCCATCGCGGTGTAGGTGCGCTTGGGCTTCACCCAGCCGCGCTCGCCCAGGTAATTGCCGTCGCTGTCGTACATCGCCCAGCCGTGCTTGGCGGTGTCGATGTCCACGTAGCCGTCGGGCGTGCCGTCGCAGTTGGTGTCGCCCCAGATGGAGACCTTGGAGCCGGGGTTGGCCATCACCCACTGGGTGGTCGGGTCGCCATCACTGTCGAGCAGGGGGCCGCAGGGCGTCTGCGTGATGCCCATGTCGTCGATGGCGTTGTGCAGGCGGCGGTAGGTGCCGCTGACGCCCCACGACCATTTGTCGTCGAGCATCTGCTGGAAGCCCAGGATCAACTCGTCCTGGTAGACCTGGTCCATGTCGTGGTCGACCTCCGAGCGCAGGTCGCCCACGCTGCCGTCGCCCTGCGACACATCCACGCCGCCCAGTTGCGGGCCCAGGATCGGCATCGCGTAGGGCGAGCCGTTGCGGTCGCGCGTTTCCCAGCCGTCGAACGCGTAGTAGGTGCGCTCGTCCAGCAGGCCGCCGGCCTGCTTGATGTTGATCACGTTGGCTACCGGCAGGTAGTAGCGACCCAGGTTGCCGAACAGCTTGGTGGTGCCGTCGCCGTGCATGTCCCACGAAAAGCCCAGCCGCGGCGCGATCATGTTTTCCATCTTGATGTAGCTGTCGCCATCGCCGGTCTTGTTGTCGAAGCCGTCGCGGCGCAGGCCCAGGTTCAGCAGCACGTTGGGCGTGACCTGCCAGTTGTCCTCGATGTAATAGGCGGAGTTGGTGGTTTCGAAGGTGCCGGAGATTTCGTAGCGCCGGGCGCGCACGTAGCCGGTGTAGCCGGCCGGCACCACGCCGCCGCTGGGGTTGGGGATCGAGGAGCCGGGCGCGGCCTGGTAGACGTTGTAGTAGAGCGCGCCGGGGCCCGGGTAATAGCGATCGTAATCGGAGGTGTTCTTTTCGCTGTCGTAGCCGAAGCGCAGCAGGTGTTCGCCCAGCGTCCATTCGAAGTCGGCGCGCGCCTGCTTGCGCACGTCGTTGCGCTTGCTCACCGCGGTGTTGGTGGTGCAGCCCAGGCCGATGCCCGGCAACGGGATGTCACCGTCGGTGGCGACCGGGTTGCACTCCAGATCGCTGAGGCCGCGGTTGAACGATTCGCGGTTGTTGCGGCCGTACATCAGCTTCATCGACAAGTCGTTGGTGAGGTAGCTGGTCCAGGTCAGCGCCCAGTTCTTGCCGCCGGTGTCGGTGTAGATCTCGTTGGTCTTGCTGCCCAGTTGCTGGTTTTCGTAGTCGTAGTCGTAGACATCACCGACGTTCTTGTCCTTGTCGGAGAACGCCATGGCGCTCAGCAGGTTGCTGTCGTTGACGTGCCAGTCGATGGTGGCGCCCCAGAAGCCGGTGTCCGAGCCGTTGCTGGTGAGCACGGTGCCGTCGTCGTTGGTGTTGCGCGGGGTGGCGCCGCGCGCCTCGTACATCGCGAAGAAGAACAGCTTGTCCTTGACGATCGGGCCGGACACGTAGCCGTTGAGCTTGACCAGCGAGTCGCGGTCCTTGCCGGCGGTGATGTAGCGGGTGCCGTCGGCGCGGTAGTGGTCGTCGGCGCGCGAGTGCCAGTTGCCCGGCTCCAGCGTCATCTCGGTGCCGAAGTGGAAGTCGTTGGTACCCGAGCGCGTCACCGCGTTGATCACGCCGCCGGTGGTGCGGCCGAACTCCACCGAGTAGCCGCCGGTCTTGACCTGGAACTCCTGGTAGAACGCGAACGGCGCCGAGGAGAAGCCGTTGCGGTTGTAGAAGTCGGTGACATTGAGGCCGTTGACGTAGAACGAGTTCTCCGCCACCGACGAGCCGCCGAACGAGATGCCGCCGAAACCGGCCACGCCCCGATTCACGCCCGGCGCCAGGATCGCCACCGAGGTGATGTTCTGGTCCACCGGGATGCGGCTCAACTGCTCGCGGGTGACATTGGTGGCCGATTCGGTGGAACTCACGTCCACGCCGGGCAGGATGGTGCCGCTGACGCTGATCGCTTCCAGCGCCGTCGCGTTGTCCGCGGCGCCCACGTTGACGGTGGTGGCATTGCCCAGGCTGACGGTGACATTCACCGGGTGCCCCACCGGTGCGCCGTCCTTGCTGCTCTCCAGCGTATAGGTGCCCACCGGCAGGAACGGGAAGCGGTAGTTGCCCTTGGCGTCGGCGGTGACCGAGCGGGTGAAGCCGGTGGCGGTGTTGTTCACCGTGATCACGGCACCGGCGGCGGTATGGCCCACCACGGAACCGTCGTTGCTGCCGGCAAAGGCGGCCGGCACGGCCAGCGACGCCAGGCCAAGGCCCAGCGCCATGCACAGCACGGTCCTGCGTAGCTTGCGGTTGTTGCTGTTCATACCCCTTCTCCCCATCGACGCCGTCGATGCCTCTTTATGAAAGCTGCTGGTTAGTTGCTTTTGCGTCCCTGCGTCGCTGCCTGGATCTGCCAATCGAAGCCGTAATCCCACTGGTCGAAGTAGAGGTTGCCCCCGCGCCACTCCACTTCGCCGCGCTGCGAGTCCACGTTGTCGGACCGGAAATGCTGCTTCGGCGGCACGAACGTGCGGCCGTAGTCGTTGTTGAATGCGATGCGGTAGTTGTCGAGGCCGCCGAGGTAGAACCACGCCAGCGCCTGGTCGTCGCCGGCGCCGGGCTGCAGCCGGCCGGTGGTCACGTCCATCGGCACCCAGCCGTACGGCGCCAGGTACAGATAGCCCCAGTCGTGGATGTTGCTGTAATCGGTGCCGTCGTCCGAAAACACCATCCCGGACTGCCAGCGCGTGGGGATGCCGTTGAGCCGCAGCAGGGTCATCAGCAGCAGGGTCTGCTGGCCGCAATCGGCGTGGCCGGCGTGCAGCGCGTAGTCGCTGATGTTGCTGATGGTGGAGTACTCGCGCGCGCCGGCCCAGGGAATCCTGTCGACCGCCGCGAACAGCTTCTGCGCGATGCGGTACGGGTTCTTCTCGTCCCCAACGACCTTGCGCGAGAACGCGCGCATCGCGTCGGTGAATACGATGTGCGGCGGACGCTCGGCCAGGTACGGCGCCAATTCGGCCTCCGCGTGGGCCGTGCCGTGGACGGGGAAGATGGAGCAGGGCGCCGCATCGTCGTGACCATCCCGGCACTGCACGGCTTCCGCGCTGGCGGCGGAGAGCGGTGTCACCCTGGCCGGGTCGATGGCGTGGTACTGGGCAAACAGGGTCAGCTCGTAGGTCACCGAGAATTCGGTCTTCTTTCCCGCCACCGCGGGCTGCTCCAGGTACACCGTGCGCTGCAGGGCGGACACGGGCGCGATGCGATGCTGCGCCGGCACGCTGGCGATGTAGCGGATGTCCTGCTGCTGGCCCGGCACCGCCTGCGGGTAGGGAATCCACGCGCGCACGGTTTCACCGGCGGGCACGGCGTCGGCATCCACGGTGAGCGTTTGCGTCATGCGCACGCGGCGCGGCAGCACGCTGCTGCGGTGTTCGGCCAGCGCAGCGTGGTAGATCGCGCGCTGCGCGTCGTTCAACGATTCCATCGGGCCGTCGGTGATCGGCGTCTGCACCGCGCGCCGCGCCACCGCCTCGGGACTGAGCCGGAACAGGTTGCCCGGCGAGCGCTTGAAGTACAGCGTGCGGCCGTCGATGACCTGGTGCTCGAACAGCCCGGCCGCGTTCCACTTGGCGAACTCGGCGTCGGTGAGGTCGGGGATCTGCTTGCGCACGCGCGCCTCGACGTCGTCGGCATCGAGGGTGAAGTCGAGCAGGATGCGGCGCATGCGTTCGCGCTGGAACGCCAGCGCGCGCCGCTCCTTGGCGGAAAGCTGCGGCTGGGCCAGCGCGCGGTCGATCGCCGCCTGCGCCTCGTGGAAATGCCCGGCGTCGATCTGCGCGATGATGGGCGCCATTGCGCGGTTGTCATCCTGCGAGCTGGCCAGCAGCGGGCCGGCGAACAGCAGCGCGAGCAGCGCCAGCGCCAGACGCCGCCCACGTGGTTTCACTGCGACAGGTAACCGTGAGTGCATCGCGCCATGCCCGCCTTGAAGACCCCAGATGCGGCTGTGTAACACGCTTGCAAATGCTGGTCAATAATTTATGCTTCGATTGAAATTGAAAAGAATCACCTATTCCTTGGCGGCGCAAACCGGCCCGTTGGCGCGCATCGGCGAACGGTCCACAAGGGGACGCATGTGATCCATACGGTCTGGCCCTACCTGGCGGTGATGCTGTTGGCCGCCGGCGTGTTTCCCGCGATCGAGCGGCGCACCGGCTGGAAGCTGTTTTCGGTGTTGCCGCCGATCGTGCTGACCTATCTGCTGGTCACCGCGTTGGCCGTGTCGGGGCTGTGGCAGGTCAACGCGGAGATCCATGCGGCGCAATCGATGCTGGTGTCGCATCTGGTGCCGGCGCTGCTGTTCCTGTTGATGATCAACTGCGACCTGCGCGCGATCTGGGCGCTGGGACCGCGCGTGCTGGCGGTATTCGCCTGCACCTCGGTGAGCCTGTTCGTGGCGTTCATCAGCACTTTCCTGATCTACCGTGGCTGGTTGCCGGGCGATACCTGGCAGCCGCTGGCGGCGCTGAGCGGCAGCTGGGTGGGCGGCACCGCCAACATGATCGCGGTGAAGCAGTCGATCGGCATGTCGGACGCGCTGCTGGCGATGTCGCTGCTGACCGATGCGCTGTGCTACTCGATGTGGGTGGTGGTGCTGTTTTCGGTGGCGCGGCTGGCGCCCGCGTTCAACCGCTGGACCCGCGCCCAATCCAGCGGCGATCTCGAAGTGGCCGCGGCGAAACCGACCGGGCCCACCACGCCGGAAAGCGTGCTGCTGTGGCTGGGCATGGCCTTGCTGGCGGCCGCGCTTGCCGGCTGGCTGGCCACGAAACTGCCTACCTTCAGCATGCTCAGCGCCACCACCTGGACCATCCTGCTGGCCACCGGCGCGGGCCTGGGGGTGGCGCATACGCCATTGGCGCGCTACCCCGGTGCGGGCACGATTTCCGGTGCGCTGCTGATCGGCGTGGTGGCGGTGCTGGCCTCGCAGAGCAACTTCCACGGCATCGCCGCCGCGCCGCTATACCTGCTGTGCGGCGTCACCATCATCGCGATCCACGCGGTGCTGCTGGTGGGTTTCGCCAAGCTGTTCCGCTTCGACCTGTTCCTGTGCGGCATCGCTTCGCTGGCGCATATCGGCGGCGTGGCGGCCACCCCGATCCTGGCCGCCAGCTATGCCAAATCGCTGGTGCCGGTGGGCATTCTGCTGGCCCTGCTGGGCTATATCCTCGGTACCGGCTTCGGCATCGTGGTGGCGCATCTGATGTCGATGATGACGCTCGGTTGAACCTCTACAGGACCCGGATGATGCGATTGCCTTTTCTCGTTTCCCTGCTGACGCTGACCTTCGTCGCCACGCCCGTGCTGGCGCGTTCGGCACCATCCACCTTGACCGTGCCGCCCTCAGGTGTGCTGGGCGTGGGCGAGGCGCAATTGACGCCCGCGTTCTGGATCGGTCTGCAGGCGCAGCCGGACCGGGTGATCCTGGATGGCGCGGCGATCGCGGCGCAGAACGCGAAGCTGCTGCAGCGCGATCCGTCGATGCACGACCTGCGCGCCCTGCCGACCACGCTGGATCGCGCGCGGGTGACGGGCTGGATCAAGCCGCTGTCCACGCTGCCCGCGCATCCGTTGTACGACGTCAATGGCAAGCCGGTACCCGCCGCCACGCTGCAGGCGATAGCCGACAACGCGGCGCTGGACGCGATCCCCGCGCAGCAGCAAACCCGCTACGGCCTGGTGGTGCGCCGCGCCGCGCTGCGCGGCTTTCCCACCACGCTGCGGGTGTTCAGTTCCGACGACGACACCGACATCGACCGCTTCCAGGAGACCGCGGAATTCCCCGGCACCCCGGTGGTGATCGCGCACACCAGCGCCGACGGCAAGTGGCTGTTCGTGGTCAGTCCGCGCTACGCGGCGTGGACCGAAAAAGAGAACGTGGCCGAAGGCAGCGCGGCGCAAGTGTTCGGCTATGCCGACAGGAAACCGTATCGCGTGGTGACGGGCGCCAGCGTGCGCACCGTCTTCACCCGCGAGCAACCGGCGTTGTCGCAACTGCAACTGGACATGGGCACGCGCGTGCCACTGCTGACCGACCTGCCGCCGGACCAGCCGGTGAACGGGCAGACGCCGTACACCTCGCACGTGCTGCAACTGCCGCTGCGCGATGCCGACGGCAAACTGCAGTTCGCTCCCGCGCTGCTGCAGAAGAACACCGACACCGCCGCCGATTACCTGCCGCTGACCCGCGCCAACCTGATCCGCCAGGCGTTCAAGTTCCTGGGTGAACGCTACGGCTGGGGCCATGCCTACGACGGCCGCGACTGCAGCGGTTTCGTGTCGGACGTCTATCGCAGCATGGGCGTGCAGATGCCGCGCAACACCAGCAAGCAGGCGATCAGCCCGGCGCTGGCGCATCGCGTGTTCACCGACAAGGACAGCCGCCAGGATCGCATCGCGGCGGCGTACGCGCTGCAGACGGGCGACCTGGTCTACATCCCCGGCCACGTGATGATGGTGCTGGGCCGGTTCAACGGCCAGCCGTACGTGATCCACGACGTGGGCGGCATGAGTTACCGCAAGGCTGATGGCAGCCGGGCGCGGATCAAGCTCAACGCGGTCTCGGTGACGCCGCTGCTGCCACTGCTGTTCAACGACAGGCAGACGTTTGTCGATCGCATGACCAGCATCGTGCGCATCCGCCCCTAGCCGCATCACGAAGAAAAGTTCGAGGACACGGATTCCATGAAGGCTTACGAATGAAGATCACCGACATCAAGTTCGGCATGTTGCGGGTGCCGCTGAAAACGCCGTTCAAGACCGCGTTGCGCACCGTCAACATGGTCGAGGACATCGTGGTGATGGTGCACACCGACAGCGGCAACGTCGGCTACGGCGAGGCGCCGGCCACGGCCGTGATCACCGGCGACACGCACGGCTCGATCATCGACGCGATCCGCCACTACATCTCGCCGCGGCTGATCGGCCAGGACATCGCCGACCTCAATCACCTCACCCAGCTGATCCAGGGCGCGATGGAGAAGAACACCAGCGCCAAGGCGGCGGTGGAAATCGCGATCTACGACCTGTGGGGCCAGCTCTACGGCGCGCCGCTGTACAAGTTGCTTGGCGGCGGCGACCCGGTGATCACCACCGACATCACCATCAGTGTCGACTACATCGACAAGATGGTGGCCGACTCCGTGGAGGCGGTGGAGCGCGGCTTCGAGTCGCTGAAGATCAAGGTGGGCAAGGACATCGGCGTCGACATCGACCGGGTCAAGGCGATCTACGCGGCGGTGGAAGGGCGCGCGCTGCTGCGGCTGGATGCCAACCAGGGATGGACGGCCAAACAGGCGGTGTACGCGCTGCAGACGCTGGAGGATGCCGGCATCAAGCTGGAGCTGGTCGAGCAGCCGGTGAAGGCGCGCGACCTGGCCGGCATGCGCTACGTCACCGAGCGCGTGCACACGCCGGTGATGGCCGACGAAAGCGTGTTCGGCCCGATGGAGGTGATCGAGCTGATCCGCCTGCGCGCGGCCGACATCATCAACATCAAGCTGATGAAGACCGGCGGCATCTCCAACGCGGTGAAGATCGCCGACATCGCCGCGATGTACGGCGTGGAATGCATGATCGGCTGCATGCTGGAAAGCAGCATCAGCGTGGCCGCCGCCGTGCACGTGGCGGTGGCCAAGTCCAGCGTGATCACCAAGATCGACCTGGACGGGCCGTCGCTGTCCCAGTTCAACCCGGTCGACGGTGGGGTAATCTTCAACGAATCGGAGATCTCGGTGACAAACGCGCCCGGCCTGGGCATTCGAGAGATCAGGGGATTGGAGGAGATCGAAGCCTGATGTCGCCGCTGGTCAAAATCCGCTCCGAACGCGACCGGATGTCGGCGGTGGAGCGGCGTATCGCCGACTTCATCCTGGAGAATGCGCAGCTGCTGCGCGACTACTCCTCGCAGCAACTGGCCAATGCCCTGGGCATCAGCCAGTCCAGCGTGGTCAAGTTCACCCAGAAGCTGGGCTACAAGGGTTATCCCGACCTGAAGTATTCCGTGGGCGAGGCCAATGCCCGCGCCGACAACGGCGATGCGCCGGCACATGCCGCAGCACCCGATGGCGAATCGCCCGGCGCGTTCGCCGGCAACCTGTGGCGGCGCAAGTCGGAGGCCGAGGAGGCCACCCGGCTGATCAATCCGGTCGAGACCATCGAAGCGGTGGCCACCGCCATCGGCCAGGCCGGCCAGAACGGCAAGGTGTTCATCATCGGCCTGGGCGAGGACGACATCTACGCCCGCGGCTTCGCGCTGAAGCTGTCGCTGCTGGGCATCCTCACCGTGCACAACTTCGACACCGCGCGGATGACCGCCAACGTGTCCGCCGCCAGCGCGGGCGACGTGCTGCTGGTGTTTTCCGAGCACGGCAACCATCAGGCCTTGTGCAAGATCGCCCGCTATTTCCGCGAACGCCGTGGCCAGGTGATCACCGTGACGCGGCACACCGCCAACCCGCTGCGCACGCTGGCCGACATCGCGCTGGTGGTGTCGGCGCACGACGAGCTGCCGTACATCCAGCCGCTGCTGTACCAGTCGGCGTTGCAGCACCTGCTCGATGGCCTGTTCGTCCTGCTGTGCGAGGGCCACGACGACCGCCATGCCCAACTGCTGGCCAACCTCGACCGCATCCAGTTGATGCTGGAGCCTTGATTTGGCCGTCCATACACTCCCGCGAGCCCGCCGCTTGAGCCCCTCTCCCTCCGGGAGAGGGGTTGGGGTGAGGGTTCGGCAAGGCAATGCATCCCGCTCCGGCCGAACCCTCACCCCTGCCCCTCTCCCAAGGGGAGAGGGGTTCCTTCGCGCGAGGTCACCGTAGCCCATGCGCCACTTTTCCTTGCCGGCCGTTCTTGCGTTCGCCGTCATCGGTGCGGGTCATGCCGGCACGCCGAACGTCTCCTGGCATGACGCCCGCCAGATGATCGTGGTGACCACCATTGACTGGAACGCCGACCACGGCATCTTGCGCACCTTCGAACGCAAGGAGGGTCGCTGGCGGATGGTGAAAGGCGCCACGCCGGTGACCATCGGCAAGAACGGCTCAGGCTGGGGTCTCGGCTTGCATGCGCCGCAAAGCGGCGGGCCGGTGAAGCGCGAGGGCGACAACCGCAGTCCGGCCGGCGTGTTCCGCATCGGCGAGGCCTTCGGTTACGCGGCCCATGCCGACACCGCCATGCCGTATCGCCCGCTGAGCGCCAGCGACTGGTGCGTGGATGTCAGCGCCTCGCCGCAATACAACCGCATCGTCGATGCGAAGGTGGTGGGTGCCGCGGCGGTGAAAGGCGCCAGCGAACCGATGCGCCGCGACCTGCATTTCGATGGCGACCAGCGCTACCGCCAGGGCTTCGTGATCGAACACAACCCCGACGCGAGACCACGGGCGGGCAGCTGCATTTTTGCCCACCTGTGGAAATCGCCCACCGCCGCCACGGCCGGTTGCACCGCGATGACGCCCGCGGCGATGCAGTCGCTGCTGGCCTGGCTGAAGCCGCAGGATCATCCGGTGTTCGTGCTGTTGCCGCAGGCCGAGTACCAGCGTCTGCGTTCCAGCTGGCACTTGCCGACGCTTGCCGCCGGGGAGACGCGGTGAGTGCCACTGCCCGCGTGCTGACCGGCCTCGCCGCCGGCGCGGTGATCGGCCTGGTGCTGGCCGGCTGGCATCCGGCGGTGGCCATACAGGTGGCCAATGTGGTGCAGCCGATCGGCAAACTGTGGTTGAACGCGCTGCAGATGACGGTGGTGCCGCTGGTGCTGGCGCTGGTGGTGTTGGGCGTCAACACCGCCAGCGACGCGGCGGCATCGGGCCGCATCGCGCGGCG
The DNA here is from genome assembly GCA_044463365.1 of Rhodanobacter sp. Lineage (GTDB taxonomy): Bacteria > Pseudomonadota > Gammaproteobacteria > Xanthomonadales > Rhodanobacteraceae > Rhodanobacter. The sequence goes on from JBIQMK010000069.1 coordinate 12,430, forward strand.
CGCCATCGTGGTGTTCGTCGTGGTGCTGACCGGTGGCGCGCTGTTCGCCGCGTTCGCCGCGCCGTTCGTGTTCTCGCTGTTTGCGCACGATCCGGCGCTGACCGCCGCGCTGGGCTACGCGGCCTTGCCCGCGGCGGCGCGGGCCGCGCCGGTCGACTGGGTCGACGCCCTCATCGCCATCGTGCCGCACAACGCCATCATGGCCGCGGCGCAAGGCGCGATGTTGCCGCTGGTGGTGTTTGCACTGTTCCTGGGCTTTGCCTTGACCCACGTGTCGGTGGAGCGCCGCGCGTTACTGCTGGATTTCTTCCAGGCGATTGCCGACGCGATGATCGTGATCGTGCGCTGGGTGCTGTGGGCGGCGCCGCTGGGCGTGTTCGCGCTGATCCTGTCGGTCTGCGCGCGTTCGGGTCCGGGCATGCTCAGCGCGCTGGGCGTGTACGTGCTGGTGGAGTGCCTGCTGTACCTGTCGGTCACGGTGATGATGCTGCCGCTGGCGGTGGGTTTCGGCGGCGAGCGCTGGCGCCGCTTCGCGCTGGCGCTGGTACCGCCGCAGGTGGTGGCGATCAGCACGCAGTCGTCGTTGGCTTCGCTGCCGGCGATGCTGGAAAGCGCCGACCGCCGGCTGGGCTATCCCAAGGCCGTGGCCGGCCTGGTGCTGCCGATGGCGGTCACCTTGTTCCGCCTCACCAGCCCGGTGCAATACATGACTTCCGCCGCGTTCATCGCCTGGGCCTACGGCGTGGACCTGTCCGCCGCGCAACTCGTCGCCGGCGCGCTGCTGGCGGTGGTGGTGAGCCTGGGTTCGGTGGGCCTGCCCGGCCAGGTCACCTTCATCGCCACCAACCTTCCCGTGGCGCAGGCGATGGGCCTGCCACTGAGCCCGCTGGGCCTGATGCTGGCAGTGGACACCATTCCCGATGCGCTGGCCACGCTGGGCAATGTCACCGGCGACCTCACCGCCACCAGCGTGGTGGCGCGGCAGTCGCGCAACGACACGGCGCCGGCGCCGGATCTGCTGTAGGGCGCTGGATCACGATCGTCAATCGCCGCGTGGAGTACGTACGAGCGGCGCGCAGCGGGTGTTCACCCCGTCGAAACGCCGGCCGGGCGCATCATCCCGGCGGCTTCACTCCGCCAACGGATCACATCATCCGCGGTATGTGCACCCGCCGCGGGGGTACTTCTCCATGTTTCGCGTCTGGAATGCCGATCGCCATGACTGACCAACCCACCCCCT
>JBIQMK010000069.1:13679-14418 GCA_044463365.1 Rhodanobacter sp.
GCAGGACCATCTCCGCGCGCTGCTGCCGCGGCTGGAAGCGCTGTACACCGACATCCACGCGCATCCGGAATTGTCGATGCAGGAAACCCGCACTGCGGGCCTGGCCGCCGAACACCTGCGAGCGGCCGGCTATGAAGTCAGCACCGGCATCGGCAAGACCGGCGTGGTCGGCCTGTTGCGCAATGGCGACGGGCCGGTGGTGATGCTGCGCGCGGACATGGATGCGCTGCCGGTGCAGGAGGCGACCGAAGCGCCGTACGCCAGCAAGGTCACGGCGGTCGATCACGAAGGCAACACCGTGCCGGTGATGCACGCCTGCGGCCACGACATGCACGTCGCCTGGCTGGTCGGTGCCAGCACCTTGATGGCGCAGCATCGCGACAGTTGGCAGGGCACGCTGATGGCGGTGTTCCAGCCGGCGGAGGAAACCGCGCAAGGGGCGCAGGCGATGATCGACGACGGCCTGTTCCAGCGTTTCCCGAAACCAGACGTGGTGCTGGGCCAGCACGTGATGGTGGGCCCGGCGGGTGCCATCGGCGGACGCAAGGGCGTGATCACCTCGGCCGCCGACAGCCTGCAGATCCGCCTGTTCGGGCGCGGCGCGCACGGGTCGATGCCGCAGGCCAGCATCGATCCGGTGGTGATGGCGGCAACGACGGTGCTGCGGCTGCAGACCATCGTGGCGCGCGAGCTGGCGCCGACCGAGGCGGCCGTACTCACGATCGGCTCGCTGCAGGCC
>JBIQMK010000070.1:0-14270 GCA_044463365.1 Rhodanobacter sp.
CATCAAGGCGAACAAGCTGCACTTCCTGCGCCCGTATCAGCTGCGCGCGGTGCACGCCTTGCAACAGGCCATCAAGGATGGCCACGACCGCTTCCTGTTCGAGATGGCTACGGGTACCGGCAAGACACTCACCGCCGCCGCGGTCATCAAGCTGTTCCTGCGTTCGGGCAACGCACGCCGCGTATTGTTTCTGGTCGATCGGCTGGAACTGGAAGAGCAGGCGCGCAAAGCCTTCGTCGCGCGACTGTCTGCCGATTACCAGGCGGTGATCTACAAGGAGAAACGCGACGACTGGCGACGCGCGGAAATCGTCGTCACCACGGTGCAGTCGCTGCTGTTCAACAACAAGTACCAGCGGTTGTTCTCGCCCACCGATTTCGATCTGGTCATTTCCGACGAGGCGCATCGCTCCATCGGCGGCAATGCGCGTGCGGTGTTCGATTACTTTATCGGTTACAAACTGGGCCTGACCGCCACGCCGCGCGACTACCTCAAGCGCTTCGATGAAGCCAAACCCACCACTCGCGATCCACGCGAGGCCGAGCGCCGACTGCTGCTCGACACCTACCGTACCTTCGGCTGCGAAAACGGCCAGCCCACGTTTCGCTATTCATTGATCGACGGCGTGAAAGACGGTTACCTGGTCAACCCCACCGTGGTCGACGCAAGAACCGGCGTCACCACCCAGCTGCTCTCGGACAAGGGCTTTGTCATCGAACAGGTCGACGAGAACGGCGAAAACCAGAAACAGACCTACAAGCAACGCCAGTTCGAGAAAACCTTCTTTTCCAAGGCCACCAACGAGCTGTTCTGCAGAACTTTCCTTGAACACGCCCTGCGCGATCCGGTCAGCGGTGAAATCGGCAAGTCCATCATCTTCGCGGTCAGCCAGAACCATGCCGCCAAACTCACGCAAATCCTCAACGAGATGGCCGACCGCATGTACCCCGGCAAGTACCACTCGGACTTTGCCGTGCAGGTGACTTCGCTGATTCCGGACGCCCAGCAGTTCACCATCAATTTCACCAACAACAACCTGCTCGGCTCGGCCAACTTCCTGCCCGGTTACAAAACCAGCAAGGCCCGCGTATGCGTCACGGTGGGCATGATGACCACTGGTTACGATTGCCCCGACCTGCTCAACCTTGGCCTGTTCCGCCCGATCTTCTCGCCCACCGACTTCATCCAGATCAAGGGGCGCGGCACGCGCAAGCACGACTTCCTCGAAGAGCTGTCCGACAACGCGCTCAAGGCGTCTATCGTCAGCGCGCAAAAGACCGCCTACAAGCTGTTCGATTTCTTCGCCAACTGCGAATACTTCGAGGAAAAATTCAATTACGACCAGGTCTTGAAGCTGCCGCAGCCGCGCGAAGGCGACACCGACGGCAATGGCGGTGGCACCAGCCCGGATGGCTATGCACACCTCGGCCAGGACACGCTCGATGGCATCAAGGAGGAAACCGTCAGCCCCGAAGGCATGAAGGTCGACCGCATGTTCTTCGCCCGCTTCGAGGAAACCGTGCGCGACGACGCCACCATTTCCGCCGCCATCGAGGCCGGCCAGTGGGATCGAGTGATCGACTACGTCAACCGCGAAGTGTTCGACAAGCCGGAGGAGTACTACACGCTGGACAAGCTGCGCCAGGCCGCCGCGGTAGATCGCCGGCTGACACTGCGCGAGATCCTGGAGAAGATCTTCGGCCTGATCCCGCGCTTCAAGTCCAAAGACGAACTGCTGGAAGAGGAGTTCGCCAAATTCATCGCCGACCGCAAGCCCGAGGAAGTACGTGCCGTGCCGGCGATCAGGAACTTCTTCAAGGCCTACGCCACCAGCAACGAGTTGCGCCACATCATCGACAGCCGCGACTTCGCCTACCTCAACACGCACCCCGCGTTCACCGCCAGCGACTTCCGCGCGGTGCCGGAGAAGTACCGCGCGCTGATCCCCGAATACGTCAAGGATTACGTATCACTGAACCAGTTCACCCTCTAACCCGCTCAAGGACGAACGATGAAAGCCAAGACCACCACCCTCGACGTGAAGGGTTCCGCCATCACGGTGCGCCAGCGTGATGGCGAGGATTACATCAGCCTTACCGACATCGCCCGCTACAAGAACGCCGACCGCACCGACGACCTGGTGCGCAACTGGCTCAGAAACCGCAACACGCTCGAATTCCTGGGCCTGTGGGAGCAGCTCAACAACGACGCTTTCAATCCCGTGGAATTCGACGGGATTAAAACGCAGGCCGGCCTGAACAGCTTCACGCTGACCGCGAAGCAATGGATCGAGCGGACCGGTGCCATCGGTATCACCTCCAGCGCCGGCCGCTACGGTGGCACCTACGCGCACAAGGACATCGGATTCGAATTCGCGACCTGGGTGTCGGTCGAGTTCAAGCTGTTCCTGATCAAGGAATTCCAGCGCCTCAAGCAGGACGAGAACCAGCGCCTGTCGCAGGCGTGGGACCTCAACCGCACCTTGTCCAAGCTCAACTACCGCATCCACACCGACGCCATCCGCGACCACCTGATCCCCGCCACGGTCACCGCCGCGCAAGCCGCCGAGACCTACGCCAGCGAGGCCGATCTGCTGAATGTTGCCCTGTTCGGCCAGACCGCCCGACAATGGCGCGCTGCCAACCCCGCCCAGGCCGGCAACATGCGCGACGAGGCCAGCGTCGAACAGTTGCTGGTGCTGGCCAACATCGAAGGCATGAATGCCGAATTTATCCACATGGGCCTGGCCCAAGGTGAGCGGCTCAAGCGACTCAACGCCATCGCCATCCGCCAGATGCAAACCCTGACGGCGCGACCGGCTGCTCCACGATTGAAGGAATAGCGCCGCACCATGCTCGACACCGAAACCAAGCGCCGCATCGACAACGCCCGCGACATCCTCGTCGGCAAGGTGCCCGATCCGAAAAGCCAGGTCGAACAGATCACCATCGCGCTGATCTACAAGTTCATGGACGACATGGACGCCGACAGCGAGGAACTCGGCGGCAAGCGCAAGTTCTTTGCCGGCGACTACGCGCATTACGGCTGGGCGCGGCTGATGCACGCCGGCCTCGGCGGGCACGAGGTGCTGAACCTGTACGCCGAGGCGATCACCACGATGCCGGAAAACCCCGGCATTCCGCCGCTGTTCCGCGACATCTTCAAGAACGCCTACCTGCCTTACCGTGACCCGGAAACGCTGAAGTCCTTCCTCAAGATCATCGACGAGTTCAGCTACGACCACAGCGAGCGGCTGGGCGACGCATTCGAATACCTGTTGTCGGTGCTGGGTTCACAAGGCGACGCCGGCCAGTTCCGCACGCCGCGCCACATCATCGACTTCATGGTCGAGCTGGTCGACCCGAAGAAAACCGATACCGTGCTGGACCCCGCCTGCGGCACCGCCGGCTTCCTGATCTCGTCGTGGAAACACATCCTCAAGGCCAACACCGACGCCAAGGGCCAGAACACGCTCAACCACGACGATCGCGAGCGGCTGGCCAGGAACTTCATCGGCTACGACATCTCGCCCGACATGGTGCGGCTGTCGCTGGTCAACCTGTACCTGCACGGCTTTGCCGACCCGCACATCTTCGAGTACGACTCGCTGACCAGCCAGGAGCGCTGGAACGAAACCGCCGACGTGATCCTGGCCAACCCGCCGTTCATGTCGCCCAAGGGCGGCATCAAGCCGCACAACCGCTTCTCGGTGCAGTCCAAGCGCAGCGAAGTACTGTTTGTGGACTACATGGCCGAACACCTCAGCGCCAACGGCCGCGCCGGCATCATCGTGCCCGAAGGTGTGATCTTCCAGAGCCAAACCGCCTACAAGAAGCTGCGCAAGCTGCTGGTGGACGAATCGCTGGTCGCCGTCGTCTCGCTGCCCGCCGGCCTGTTCCAGCCGTACTCCGGCGTCAAGACCTCGATCCTGATCCTCGACAAGTCGCTGGCCAAACGCAGCGCCAGCATCGGTTTCTTCAAGATCAGCAACGACGGTTTCGGGCTGGGCGCGCAGCGCAGAGCGATCGACAAGAACGATTTGCCGCAGGCGCAGGCGGAGATTGGTGAGTATCTGCGCCGCTTGCGGGCGGGCGAATCGGTGGAGGATTTCCAGCCGACGCTGGGCCTGGTGGTCGCCAAGGAGAAGGTGGCGGCGGGTAGCGATTACAATTTGAGTGGGGAGCGACACGCGATCAGGCCGGCTCACGCCCTTCTGTGGGATACGGTGCCGCTTGGACAAGTGTGCAACAAGATCACGGACGGTTCTCACAACCCGCCCCCACGAGTTGACTCGGGGGAGCTATTACTGAGTTCGCAGAATGTCTTTGACAACCGGCTTGATCTGTCCACGCATCGCCTCGTATCCAAGGAAGACTTTGCCCGGGAGAACCAACGAACTCGCGTTGCTCCCGGCGATATCCTGTTGACCATTGTTGGAACCATTGGTCGCTGCTTGGCGGTCACCAAGGAAATGCCCCGCTTTGTTCTGCAAAGGAGTGTTGCGGTAATCGGAACCGACGAATCAAAATTGATCCCGCAATTTTTGACGCGAATCATTCAGTCGCCAAGAATCCAAGCAACCCTTGAACGTTTGGCTAAGGGCGTTGCGCAAAAGGGTGTGTACCTCAAAGATATTCGAGCACTGGCGATTCCAGTTCCGCCACTGGACGTCCAGAAAGAAATCGTGGCGGAGATCGACGGCTACCAGAAAGTCATCGACGGCGCTCGCGCCGTGCTCGACAACTTTCACCCACACATCCCCATCCAATCCGATTGGCCGATCATTCAATTGAGCGAAATTTGTTCGTTCAAGAACGGCCTGAATTTTTCTAAATCATCGTCGGGACACACGGTAAAAATCATTGGCGTCAGCGATTTCAAGTCAAACCTCTACGCACCACTCGATGACCTCGACGAAGTACATCTGGAAGCGCCACTCGCTGACGACTACCTCGTCAAGGCCGGAGACATACTTTTCGTTCGCTCGAACGGCAATCCTGCCTTGGTAGGGCGGTCGTTGTTTGTTTCCCCACCATTAAAACCCACGACGTTCTCCGGCTTCACTATTCGGTGTCGAATCCACGACCCGCGGGCGATGCCCATTTTCTTCGCCCATTTCTTCAAGTCCCGTGACTTCGCAGAGATGATCAAAACAGTCGGCCAAGGCGCGAATATCCGAAACCTTTCCCAAAGCATTCTGGGTGGCCTCAAAGTACCGCTTCCACCCCTCGCGACTCAGCAAACCATCGTCGCCGAGCTCGAAGCTGAGCAATCCCTCGTCAACGCCAACCGCGAACTGATTGCACGCTTCGAGACAAAGATCGCCGCCACCCTCGCGCGCATCTGGGGCGACAATGACGCGGCATAGCCGGCGCTGCCGCTGGCCAGGAAACGAACCACGATGAGCAGTGTATTTTTCTCCTACTCGCACAAGGACGAAGCCCTGCGCGACCTGCTTGAGGTGCATCTGTCGGCGCTGAAACGCGATGGCACGATTGCCACCTGGCATGACCGCCGCATCACCGCCGGCGATCCGCTGGGCCAGCGCATCGACGAGCAACTGGAGCACGCCGACCTGATCCTGCTGCTGATCAGCCCGGATTTTCTCGCCTCCGACTATTGCCACGACGTGGAAATGCAGCGCGCGCTGGCGCGGCATGCCGAAGGCAGCGCGCGAGTCATCCCCGTGATCCTGCGCCCGTGCGACTGGCAGCATTCTCCGTTTGCGCATCTGCTCGCCGCGCCCACCGACGGCAAGCCGATCACCCGCTGGCCGGATATGGACGAGGCATTTCTGGACGTGGTGCAGCAGATCCGTGCTGCACTGCCCGCAACGCATCTACCCGTTCAACGCCCCGCACCTACCACCGCGTCATCCATCCCAGCCACGGCCGCAGGACCGCGATCCAGCAACCTGCGCCTGCGCAAGCAGTTCAGTGATGCCGACCGCGATCAATTCGTCGACGACGCCTTCGAATTCATGGCCCGCTACTTCGAGAATTCCCTGAACGAACTGGCGGCCCGCAACAACACTATCCAGGGACGCTACAAGCGTCTCGATGCGCAGCGCTTCAGCGCAATCATCTACGAAGCCGGGCAGACGCGCGCCGAGTGCACCATCCGGCTTGGTGGGTTCTTCGGCAAGGGCATCACCTACTCGGATGGGGCCAACGCGGCCGGCAACAGCTACAACGGCATGCTTACTCTCGAGAACGACGACCAGCACCTGTATCTGAGCGCCAGCATGTCCATGATGAACGGCGGCCTGAATCAGCGATTGGGCTTCGAAGGCGCCGCCGAACACTACTGGTCGATGCTTGTGGCGCCACTTCAGCGCTAGCTATTACGGTCAGCGGATTTGGTGGGAAAACAATGGAGGCCCCTGTTTTCCATGTCCTCGTTGGCCGATGGTGGGTAGACACCGCATCATTACGTCGCCCGCTTCCGCGTCTCCGCTTCCACCTGCGTATCACGCTCCCCGAACGCCTTCCATTCCCGTGGCGATTGCCCGGAGTGGGCCTTGAACGCGCGGGAGAGCGCGGCTTCGCTGCCGTAGCCCACGTCGGAGGCGATCACCTTCAAGGGACGTCCGCGGCGCAGGGCCTTTTGCGCCAACCGCACGCGCCACCCTTGCAGGTAGCGTCCCGGCGTCATGCCGACGGTTTCGCGGAACGTGGTGGCGAACACGCTGCGCGACATGCCGGCGACGTGGGCCAGGTCGTCCAGCGTCCATTCCTGTGCCGGCGCTTCGTGCATGGCGACCAGCGCGTTGCGCAGGCGCGGGTGCGACAGGCCGGACAGCAGGCCGCCGTGTACGTCGCCGCTTTCCATCAACTGCCGCAGGACCTGGATCATCACTACTTCGAACAGGCGCTCGATCAGCGCGACGCGCCCGCAGCGCTGCTCGAAGGCTTCCTCGAACAGCAGCGTCAGCACCGGTGCGGCGCCGAAAATGTCTTCCAGCGGCAGGCAGACAAGGTCGGGCAGCGCCGAGGCGATCGGGTTGCCGGCGCCGCCTTCGAACGAGAGGTTTGCACAGACCATGTCCGCACCGCGTTCGGGATCGGTGACGAAGTGATGCGTCAACGGTCGCGGAAACAGCAGCAGGCTCGGCCGCTCGACGTGCAGGGTCTCCTTGCCGTAGCGCACCTCGACGGCGCCATCGCGCACCAGGTGCAGCTGCCCGTGCGTGCCATCGCCTTCCACGGTGTTGATGCCGCACAGCGCGCCGGTATTGAACACCCGCGCGTTCACCGGGAAATGGGCCATCAGCGCCGCAAGCCGGTCAGCCATGCCCGTACTCCTGATCAAGTTTTCAGGATTTTATATCACCAGAAGTTCCGGCGTGGCGGGCAAGATACCTCCACCGAGCAACGCCGCCCGGATCTCCCACTCAACAGGAACTGTCGCCATGTCCATCCAGAAAATCCTCTACACCGCTGCCGCCACCGCCACGGGTGGTCGTGAAGGCCACGCCACCTCGTCCGACAACGTGCTCGACGTGCAGCTGTCCACTCCGCGCGAGTTGGGCGGCGCCGGCGGCCCCGGCACCAACCCGGAGCAGTTGTTCGCGGCCGGCTACTCGGCCTGCTTCCTTGGCGCGCTGAAGTTCGTCGCCGGCCAACAGAAGGTCGCGTTGCCGGCGGACACCAGCGTCACCGGCAAGGTCGGCATCGGCCAGATCCCGACCGGCTTCGGCATCGAGGCCGAACTGACCATTGCCGCGCCCGGCATCGATCGCGACATCCTGCAATCGCTGGTCGATCAGGCTCACGTGGTCTGCCCGTACTCCAACGCGACGCAGGGAAACATCGACGTGACGCTGCGCATCGCCGACTGATCGAACACCTCTCGCGCCAGGTTCGCCTGGCGCGCCGATCGGCCTCCCTGCGTCACCATTTGCACACGATCAGCGTGGTCCGCACGATGTCGGAGCAGGCGTTGTCGCCGATCAGCGAGCTTCCTCTTCGGCGGTATCGGCGGCCCGCGCCAATGCCTGCGTATCGACGTACTCGCGGATGCTCGTCAATTTGCCGTTGCGAACGGTAATGGCGAAGACCCAATGGTCCTCCCACGCCCTGTTGGTGGATTTGATTCTTCCGCTGGCGAAGCCGGTAACCATGACGCGGTCTCCCTGCGCCACGAATTCGCGGGGCTCCATGAAGGTGGTTTCCATCGTCTCGGCATGCGTCTGGAACAGATCGGCCATGCCCGCGTGGCCGCGGCGTACGCCGGCCAGCGGCCAGTCCTCCCCCGGAATGATCCATTCGATAGCGGCGTCGCACAGCGCCAGCAGGCTTTGCCGGTCGCCGCGACCGGTGGCCGCAAGGAAGTCCTTCACGATCCGGACATTCTCTTCGATGCTCATCGCAATCTCCCTGTTTCCCGTGCATCGGAGCGCGTCCGATCCAGTCGAATACGTTGTTGATCTGCTGCCGAGGGCGCGATGTCGCTGCGTCAGCCGATATCGACGTTCAAGGCGAAATCCCAGGTGCCGGCGCCATTTTTTGCCAGGCCGATCATCATCAGGCCGATCGCCTCCAGCGTCTGCGCCATGTGCAATCCGCCGACATCCAGCGGGCGCAGCCCGAGGCTGTCGAGGAAGGTCGAGACGCGTGCTTTGGCCCCGGCATCGTCGGCTGCGATGAACGCGTCGAGGCGTCCGCCCTTGGCAAGCACGTGGCCGAAGATGGTGTTGAACGCCTTCACGACGTACGCGCCGGCGGGGGCATTCCTGGCGATCTCCTGCGCACCAGAGCTGCCTGGCGGGGTGACGAGGCCGGAGAGGTCGGGCGCGACCGGATTGGTGATGTCGATGATCACCTTGCCATCGAGCGCTTGCCCGTACTCGGCCACCACCGCCGCCGCACCGGCGTAGGGCACGGCGAGGATGACGATGTCGCCTGATGGCGTGGCACCGTACCGGCCGGTGATCGCGCCGGAGGCGAGCTTGTCCGCCAGTGCCTGCGCCTTTTTGTTGTCGCGGCTGAGCACTTCGACGGTGTGTCCGGCCTTGACGATGCGGCCGCCGACCATGGCGGCCATGCTTCCTGATCCGATGATGCTGATCGTGCTCATTGCCATTTCCTCGCTAGTTTTTCGGGGGCTGCTCGTCCTTGAGCGGTGGCATCCCACCGGTTGCCATGTCCTGCTTGCAAGGCGGCGGAATTCGTGGTCGAACGAATCACGCCGTTGCGGCGTGCTCGTTTACCGGAGGCGTTGCTACCCGGCTTCCCGCCATGGGTTCATCAGCCGGGGGAAAGTAGTGACCGTCGTCCAGGCTGGCGAACAAGCCGGGCTGTGCGGGTTCCCAGCCGAGGGCACGGCGCGTGATGGCGTTGGATGCCGGGAGGTCCAGCGTGACCAGATTGGCGAGAAAGCCGAAGTATCCCGGCAGCATCAACACGTCCGCGGGAATGGGTACCGCCATCAGGTTCAGGCGGCTGCCAATGGCCTCGGCGATCTCCCGGAACGGGATGCCTTCATCGCCAATCGCATGCCAGCTCTTGCCGGCCTCTCCCTTCTCCAGGGCCAGGCGGAACAGGGAGGCGACGTCGCGCACGTGGACGGCCGACCACCGGTTTGCGCCGTTTCCGGGATAGCCGATCACGCCCTTTTCCTTGGCGAGCCCGATCAGCAACGGAACGAAACCGGCATGGTCGGTCGCGCTGTGCATGATGGGCGGAATCCGCACGATCGACGAACGCACACCGTGCTTCGCCAGGCCGATCACGGTGGTTTCCACCATGTTGCGAACCCGCAGGGTGCCTTTGTAGTCATCGCCGCCGGCAAGCGGCGGGTCTTCCTCGGTGGCCGGTCGGCCCAGGCCTTCCCAACCGGGCGAACCAATGCTTCCCGACACGACCAGCGGTTTTCCCGTGCCGGCCATGGCCTCGCCGTACGCGAGCATGATCTGGCGCTCGGCCGCGGCCACGGCATCGATTCCGCCGGAGGGAAGCAGATCCTGTCGGTGCGCCACATGGATGACGCCGTCGGATTCCGCCGCTGCCGCCTTGAGAGCGCCGAGATCCTCGAGGCTGCCGTGACGCACCTGGGCGCCGAGCGCGGACACCGCCGCCGCGGCTTTGTCCGACCGTGCCAGCGCGCTGACCTCGTGGCCGGCAGCGACGAGTTCGGAAATGATGTATGGACCGGAATGGCCGGTTCCGCCAGTGACGAAGACGCGCATGTCATGAATCCTTGATGTGAAGCGGGAAAGCGGCGCCGGTGCTCAGCCGCCGAGCGAGAAGCGGGTGTGCTTGACGGCGTGCCCGGCCCTGGCCGCAAGGCCACCGGTCGCGGCGGCCATGCCGGCGGCGCCGATGATGCTGATGCTGATCGTGCTCATGGAGTTCGCCGTCCGAGGGTGCTCGTGATTGCCGGCGCAAATCCGCGCGACCGCACCCGACGAAAGCCATGCTAGGCGTGTAACTTGCTTTTTGCAAGTAACTTCCGAAATGCAAGTAATGTTAGGATTCCGCCATGCAGACGACATCCAGAGACGGCATCCGGTCCCACTGCGCGGTGAACTATGGCGTGGAGGTCTTCGGCGACCGCTGGTCGCTCCTGATCATTCGCGACATCGTTTTCGACGGAAAGAAGACGTACGGCGAATTCCTGAAATCGGAAGAAGGCATCGCAACCAATGTCCTCGCTTCCCGCCTGGCCTTTCTCGAGGAGCAGGGCATCATCTCGAGGACGCCCAGCCCCGACGACAGGCGCAAGGACTTCTGCACCCTGACCGAGAAGGGCCTGGACCTCATTCCCATCCTGCTCAACATCGTCCTCTGGAGCGCGAAGCACGATGCCGCTTCATACGTCAGACACAGCAAGGCCTTCCTCGCCAGGCTGCGCCGGAATCCCGGGCAGGTGAGCGAGGAGGTCAAGGCGCTGGTCCGCAATGGCGGCTGCATTTTTCCAGGGCGCTAGGAAGCCGCCGGAGGACAAGCACGCCCTGCGGCGATGAAAGCCCGGGTCGGCCCGCCCTTCCGAACGACCTTCAGGCAGGGCCGGTGCCCCTCCCGGGCTATTTGTCGCCGGTAACGTGTCGTCAAGGCCGCTCAGTGCGGATAGATGGTGGGCCCAAGCACAACCGCAAAGGCTGCTGTCATCAGTACGCCCAACACCACCAGCACTGGCGCACGGGCGATCTGGAAATCCTGCCCAGGCAGGTCCGGGCGGCGGGAATAGGCGACGTTGAACAAGCCGGCCGTGCCGCCGAACGACGCGGCCACGGCCGAGGTCAGCGTGATCACCATGCCGTGCGGGTTGAACAGGCCGACCAGCAACGCGCTCACCCCGCCGACCACGTACAGCGTCATCGCGATCTGCCGTTTGCTGCGGGCAGCCTGGTCACCGCCGCCGAGCATCACCCCAAGCATGCGAATGGCGGCGCGAACGATCTGGATGTAGGCAACAAGGCCCACCACGAACAACCCGACCCGCCACAGCCACGGCCATGGCAACGGTCCCAGCCCGCCGCCCGCGTCCGGCCCCCAGTCGCCGAGGTTGGTGACGCCGGAGAACATCCAGTAGCCGGCGGCCACCATGCCTTTCACCGTAAACACGGCCCACGCCACCAGGCGCGGCAACGGCCGGCGCAACCGGCGCCACGCCAGATACGCCAGGACGGCCAGCACGACATCCACGCAGGTGCCGGCCATCGCCACGATGCGGCTGGACCATCCCTGTGTGCCCGGACACTCGACGTAATACGCACCCAGTTCGCTGGGCTGGTGCCCGGTGGCGACGCAGGCAACAGCGTGGCCAAGCAGTTCGTGCGCCATCGTGAGCAGGGGCATCAGCAACAAGGCCAGGCCCACCAGGGTCCATGGATCGACCCACGGGCGTGGGTGCATGTCGTTCTTCGTCATTGCCGACTCCCCTTGGGACGGACCCAGAAGATCCCGCGTTTGCCGGCTGCAAACCAGTGCGCGCTACAGGTATCTGGCGTGACAGGTGTCAGCAGACAAGCGTGCGGCGGTGCGGGGCCGGTGTGTGGTTCCGGACTTGGGGCGGATAGGTCGTTGCGACTGTTGTCGATGGTTGGACCGAGGGCTTTCTCCGTTCGCCCGCCCACCGCATCTCCTTTTCTCAGGTGACCCGTACCCGCAATGACACAACCGCGATCATCCCAGGCCGGCACGACGCTGCTCCTTGGGGCGAGGTCGCCGGGCTTGTCTTCGCGCTTTATGCGCATTTTTCGTTGACGGGCCGACAAGGGTTCCGGCAACGAGTCGGGCTTTTCCCCGCAGAAGGGTGCGCCTTACGGCATGCGTCTGGAGGTGGCGTGGAACTGGCTCGACATGCCGTGCTGGAAACCGCCCTTCGGCGAGCTGGTGACGCTGACATGCACCGGCGACTGCCGATCATCCAGTGCCTTTGCAGAGGGCGTAGAGGCATCCGGCGTCAGGCCTGGGTGGCGAGCTGCCGTCCTTTCCCCTTCGGGCGTGCGGTGCCCGTTTCCGACAATTTGTCGGATCGTCTTACAGTTTTCGTGGGTCGCCGCCATGTGGTTTCACGCAAGGCACTGAAAAACAGGGGGCGATCGGGCGGCATGGACAGTGCATGATCCTGGAGCACGTGAAGCTCGATGGAGGTCAAACATGCACCGGCCAGTTCTTGGTTTTGTCGCGGTGGCGTTGTTTCTCGTTTCGCACGCTGCAAGCGCCACCGTGGTGTACTCGTGGCAGCCGCTGACGGCGGGCGTGGATCCCGTAGGCAACGAGTTTCTCTTCGACGAAGGGAAGTTGGTCGCGACGGCTCCGCTGCAGTTCGAGGCGTCCCTCAGCTCCTACTATCCCGACGTGGATTACCACAGTCCATTCTCGCTGCTTACCCTGGATATCCAGGGGGGCTATGGCTTCCGCCTGGGCCCGAATCTGAGCGGAAATCTGGGCGCCGTTTACGTTTCCATGGATATGACGCCGATTGGCAGCGGGGTAGGCAGCCTTCTGGAGGGATCGTTGCAGGCGAACAACGCGGAAATGGACTTCTACATGACATCGAGCGACGGTATCTGGTCGATCATAATCGCGCATTCAGACTTTTACCGCTGCTTTTCCGAACCTTGGTGCAGCGGAGGAACGGGGCAGTGGGTGCTTACGGAGGTGCCTGAGCCGCAGTGCCTTGGGATCGTTTTTCTCGGGCTGGGCGCTTTGGGGATGGTGGTGCTGACAAGGCGACGTGCTTCTTCCCGTTGAACGGGCATGGTGCCGCGAATGCTCGCCAGTGGACGACGCACGCCACACCGGCCTTCGCCCGGTTCGATGCCGGTTTGCTGTGGCTGTCTCGGATTCCCCGCCTTCGCATAGCCGCAGGATATGCTGCGATCAGCTGTAGGGACATGGCGGTCGCCGTGGTGGTCATGGGTGTTTCGCATGTCGTGATGATGGCCCATCCGACCAAGGTGGCCGCGTTGGTCGGGCAGGCGGCGCTGGCGAAGTAGAAGAACGGGCTTGGGTTCACCGGAATAGGGCTCGGTCGGGACGGACGCGAGCCCTTTCGCCGCGAATATGTGGGCAAGATTGCGAAAGGCGCTGGATTCCGGCGTTCGCTGGAATGACGAGAGGCGGCTTGAACGGCGCCCTCAACGCCCGCGGCGAACGCGGTCGGGGAAATGGCTGCGGCTGCCGCCGACCGAAATGCTGATGCCGCCGGAAGGCTCGTCGCAACTGCCGAACGCCTTGCTGACGTTGACCTGGCCGGCGTTCCAGTTGCCGGTGCCCATGTGGCTACCCGTGACGATGCCGGTACCGACGCTGCCGTGGACCTGCGGTTCGTTGTAGGTGGAGTCGTCGCAGTCGGGAGTGTCGGCAACGGGTTCGGTATTGCCCATGCGGCCGCTGGTATCGCCGTAATACACGCCCGGCGCGTCGCCCGCGGTTTTCGGGGTGGCCGGCTTCGGGGCGGTGGAGCTGGCGGCAGGAAGATCGCTGGGCGGCAGCTTCAGGTTCAGCGGCTTGCCGGCGGTCTGCGCCCACGCCGTGGTCACCAGCAGGCTGGCGGCGACGGCGACGAGGTGCCGTTTGATGTTCATGTGTACTCCGGGTCGATACCAGCACCAACGCGCGATGTGCGGTTGGCGTGTACATCCGGGTTGGAAAGGCGCGGGGGCCACAAGTTCCTGCGGGGCCCTCGATGCCGACTTTGCAGGAGCGACTTCAGTCGCGACGCTTCTGCATTGAACGCAAAAGCAAGAGCGTCGCGACTGAACTCGCTCCTACAGGTGAAGTTACCTTAGCCGGTGGTTTCGATGCGCTCCACGCGGC
>JBIQMK010000071.1:0-14027 GCA_044463365.1 Rhodanobacter sp.
TCCGCCCTGTCGGGCACCTTTCCCCGCAGCGTGGGGGAAGGGAATTTGAGCGCCGCGAAACCCGGCCCTAACCAGGGCGTCGGGCGATCCAGTCGTGAGCCGGGTCGTTGCGGAAAATCCACTGGCGGTCGGGGCCCGCCATCACGTTGAGGTAGTAGAGGTCGTAGCCGTGGGGCGCGCCGACCGGGTGGTAGCCGCGCGGCACCATCACGACGTCGCCGTCTTCCACCGCCACGGTTTCGTCCAGGGTGCGGTCATCGGTGTAGACGCGCTGGAAGGCAAAACCTTGCGGCGGATTCAGGCGGTGGTAATAGGTTTCCTCCAGCGCGGTTTCGGCGCCTTCCTCGGCGGTGTCGTGCTTGTGCGGCGGGTAGCTGGACCAGTGCCCGCCGGGCGTGATCACTTCCACCACCAGCAGGCTGTCGGCCGGCTCGGTTTGCGGCAGGATGTTGCGTATGTAACGCGTATTGGTGCCGCTGCCACGTACTTCGCGGCTCATTGACGTTTCGGCGATCAGCCGCGGCAGGCCTTCGCCCGAGCCAGGTGCCGTGCAGACCGCCAGTTCCACCGGGCCCCACGCCGTCACCGTGTAGGACAGCCCGGCCGGCACATAGACCGCGCCCGGCGCCTTCGCATCGAACGGCGTGGCGCGCGTCCCCACATGCACGAAATGGGCGTTACCTGCGTGCACGTCGGCGCTGCCGGCAACGATCACCAGACAGGTTTCGCGCCCCGTTTCACGATTGCTGTAGCGCTGGCCGTTAGCCAGCCTCACTACGCGGAAACCGACATGCTTCCAGCCGGCGCTGGCCGGCGTCACCTCGAGCACGGTACCGTCGGCCGTCGGATCGTGCGGTCGGACACGCAGGCCGCTCATTGCCCCATGCCCGCGCCGGCGGCCTCGCGTTTGAGCGTCTCCAGGCCCAACTCGGCATAGGCGCGCGGATTGGCGATGACCGGATCCTGCTCAGCCTCGATCACGATCCAACCGCTGTAATCGATGGTGTTGAGGGCCGACATGATGCGTGCGTAATCAAGCCCGCCGTCGCCTGGCACGGTGAACATGCCGGCCACCACGCCGTCGAGGAAGCTCGACCCATTCGCCACCATGCGCGTAAAGACGTCGCGGCGCACGTCCTTGCAATGCACGTGCGCAATCCGGTGAGGATGGCGCGCGATGACCCGCAGCGCATCGATGCCGCCCAGTGCGGCGTGACCGGTATCCAGCGTCAAACCGACCGAATGCCCGGTCATGGCCAGCAACGATTCCAGATCGTCGGCGTTTTCCACCACCGTACCCAGATGGTGGTGGTAGGCAAAACGCAGGCCTTGTGCCTGGATGTAGTCGGCCACCTCGGTCATGCGCTGGCCGAACAATGCCCAGCTTCCGGGGGTCAGGCGCGGCCTGTCGCTCATGTTGCGTGCACGCTGACCGTGGATGGCGTTGCTGGTTTCGGCGATCACGAAAACGCTGCTGCCCATGGCCTTGAGCAATTCCAGATGTGGTTGCAGTGCCTCGATTTCGGCGTGGGCTGTTCGCGTCAAAAGCGAGGCGCTGTACCAGCCACCGATGAGGTCCAGCTGGTGGCGCGCCAGCAGCGGCTTCAGGATTGAAGCGTCGCGTGGAAACTTGCCGCCCAGCTCCACTCCCTCGAAACCAAGTTGCTGGATGTCGTCCAGGATGTTTTCCAACGGCGTGTCGCCGCCCAGCTCGGGCATGTCGTCATTGGCCCAGGCAATCGGGCTGACGCCAAAACGGATGGTCATGACAAATCCCTCTTCATTCGTGTGCCTTGCTCGTAGGCGCGGCGCGCCGCTTCGACTTCAGGCCGTTGGGAAACCTCGGGCACCGCGACGTCCCACCACCAGCCGCCCGCTTCGGTGCTTTTCAATGGATCGGTATCGATGACCACCACGTAGCTGCGCTCCGCCCTGCGGGCGCGGGCCACGGCGGCGATCAGTTCGCCCAGCGAGGTCACGTGCTCGGACAGCGCGCCAAGGCTGGCCGCGTGGGCGGCGAAATCGATCTGCGGCAAGACCTGATGCGCGGCGTCGGCCAGCAGGTTGTTGAAACCGGCGCCACCGGTGGCGTGCTGCAACCGGTTGATGCAGCCGTAACCGCGGTTGTCCAGCAGCACCACGATCAGCTTGTGGCCCAGCATCACTGACGTCGCCAGCTCGGAGTTCGCCATCAGGTAGCTGCCATCGCCGACCATCACCACCACGTCGCGATCGGGCGCGGCCATCTTCACGCCCACGCCGCCGGCAATCTCGTAACCCATGCAGGAGAAGCCGTACTCGACGTGGTAGCTGTCCTGCTGCACGCAGCGCCACAGCTTGTGCAGCTCACCGGGCAGGCCACCGGCGGCGCACACCACGATGGCGTCATCGCCACAGCTGCGTTGTACCGCACCGATCACCTGGGCATCGCTGGGCTGCGTCTGCGCATCGACGCCCGCGGTGGCGGCATCGACGGCGGCGTTCCATTCATCGATTTCCTGCTGCCTGCCCGCTTCCACGCCCGCGTGCCAACCCGACAACTCCCGGGCCAAGGCCTGCAGCACGGTGCGTGCATCGCCCACCACCGCCAGCGCGTCGTGCTTGTGCGCATCGAAGGCCTGCACGTTGATCTGCGCCACGCGGGCATCAGCAAACAGGCTGCGCGAGCCGGTGGTGAAATCCGCCAGCCGGGTGCCGATGCCGACCACCAGATCGGCACGCGCGGCGGCCGCGTTGGCGGCGCTCGATCCGGTGACGCCGATCGAGCCCAGCGCATGGAGATGGTTCCACGGCAGGGCACCCTTGCCGGCCTGGGTCTCGGCGACGGCCAGATCGGTGGCTTCGGCCAGCGCTGCCAGCGCCGCTTCCGCCTCGCTGTAGCGCACGCCGCCCCCGGCGATGAGCAGGGGATGCCTGGCCGATTTCAGCGCGGCGACCAGCGCGGCCAGCTCGCCGCTGTCCGCACCCTGCCGCCGCTCGCGCCACAACCGGGGCGCAAAGAAGGATTCCGGATAATCGAAGGCCTCGGCCTGCACGTCCTGGCAGAACGCGATGGTGGCCGGGCCGCAGGTGGCCGGGTCGAGCATCGTCGCCAGCGCTTTCGGCAGGGCGTCCATGATCTGCTCCGGCCGCGTGATGCGGTCGAAATAGCGCGACACCGGACGGAAGCAATCGTTGGCCGACACGCTGCCGTCGGCGAAATGCTCCACCTGCTGCAACACCGGGTCGGGCTGGCGACCGGCGAAAACGTCGCCCGGCAACAGCAGCACCGGCAAACGGTTCACATGCGCCAGCGCGGCGGCCGTCACCATGTTGGTGGCGCCGGGGCCGATCGAGCTGGTGCACACCATCGCGCGACGGCGACGCATCTGCTTCGCGTAGGCAATGGCGGCATGCGCCATGCCCTGCTCGTTGTGCGCGCGCCAGGTGGGAAAGCTGTCGCGCGCGGCATGCAGCGCCTCGCCGATTCCGGCCACGTTGCCGTGTCCGAAGATGGCCCAGGCACCGGCGAAGTAAGGCAGCTCGCGGCCATCCACCAACACGTGTTGTGCGGCCAGCCAGCGGACCGTCGCCTGTGCCGCCGTCAGTCGTCGCGTCGTCATCTCACACCGCCTTGCGCGTGATGCCCTTGGATGTGTCGCCGGACGCCTCGGCACGTGCCGCGCGCCATGCATTCACCAGCGTGCCGAAACTCGCGGCGAGATCGGCCACGGCCGCGTCGTCGTCGATGTCGCCGGCCAGCCAGCGCGCGGCGGCATCGGCAAAGATCGTTCGACCCACCGCAAACCCCTTCACGATCGGACTGGCCGCCGCCACCCGGAACGATGCCGCCAGCGCCGCCGCGCTCGCCTGCAGGCCCAGCAGCAACACGCCGCGGCACAGGGGATCGTTGCCGCGGATGACGTGTTCGATATTCGCCCACGTCGCGCTGTCCGCCGCCGGCTCGAGCTTCCACCAGTCCGGTTTCATGCCCTGATCATAGAGACGCTGGATGGCGCGCGCCGCGGTGTGCGCATCGACGGCGCCGTGGCGCGACACGATGATCTCCACCAACAGCTCGTGCCTCGTCTTGCGGCAGGCATCCTGCAGCCGGCGCAACTGGCGCTCCTGCTGCTCCAGCAGGTCGAGCGGGTCGTCCGGGTGATAGAACACCAGGCACTTCACCACATGGTTGCGCGGCCAGGTGGCCACTTCGGTGGCCACGTCCGCCGAGCTTTCAAAAGCCAGCGGACGCGAACCGGGCAACTCGATAGGCCGGCCGATCCAGTACGGCAAATCGGCAGCCGCCTCCAGCCCGCGCATGCCGTAGCGACCATCGAGAAGCACGCCGAAATGTTCGCCGGGCTTTGCCAGCTGGTTCACCGCGCGCAGCGTCAGCGCCTTGAACGCCGGGATGCGCGCCGGGTCGGCGCCGGTTTCGCGGCACAGGTCCTCGAACTGGCTGCGATGGTCCATCGCCAGCACGGTGAGGTCGTCGTAGACGCCGGTGCGGGTGGAAGCCCAGTGCACGTGCTCCAGCGCGGCATCGTCACGCAGGCGAAAGGGCCGGGGTGTGCCGTCGAGAAACTGCTGCAGCTCATCCCAGGTCGGCATCGCCGGCGCGCAGCCGTGGCGCGACACCACGATGGCGCCGCAGGCGTTGCCGTATTCGCAGCACATCGCCAACGGCTCGCCACGCAACCAGCCGCGCAGGAAGCCGGCCATGAACGCGTCGCCCGCGCCCAGCACGTTGAACACCTCGATCTGGAAGCCGCGACCCACCACGCCATCATCGAGGCTGTCGGGAATGGCCTCCGGAAACGCGGAGCACCCGTGAGCGCCACGCTTGCAAACCAGCAGCGCAGGCGTCTTTTCGCGGATGGCACGCATCGCGGCGATGGTGTCGGTGGAGCCGCCGAGGATGTGCATCTCCTCCTCGGTGCCCACGATCAGGTCGCACAGCGGCAACACTTCCTGCAACCGGGCAGTGACGCCGGCATGGGCCACGAAGCGGTTCTCGCCCATGTCCTTGCTGGTCAGTCCCCACAGCACCGGCCGGTAGTCGATGTCGAAAACCACCCGCGCCCCGGCGGCGCGTGCGATGCGGCAGGCATGCACGGAGGCATCGAAAACATTCGGTTGCGACAGGTGCGTACCGTTGATGAGCACCGCGTCGGCCGAGCGCACGAACGCTTCATCGATGTCGCCGGCGACCAGCGCCATGTCCGCGCAGTTCTCGCGATAGAAGATCAACGGAAACGTGTCCGGGTCACTGATGCCAAGGAAGACCAGTGCCGTCAACCGCTCGCTGTCGATCGCGACGCCGTTGGTTGCCACGCCTTCGCGAGCCAGTTCCTCGGCGATGAAACGGCCGAAATGATCGGCGCCGACGCGGGTGATCAGGCCACTGCGCAAGCCCAGTCGCGACACTCCGATGGCGGTATTGGTGGGGCTGCCACCGATGTACTTGGCGAAAGACATCATGTCTTCCAGACGGCCGCCGGTTTGTTCGCCGTACAGATCGATGCTCGATCGCCCGATGGTAATCAGGTCAAGCTGCTGCGCTGCCCCTGGCATAAGTGCTTTCTCTCACGAATATCCGGCGCCCGTCGCGCCGAATGCACGTAAAATATATTCCATTTATTTCTGGAACGCAACATATGTTTCATTTTTTGGAACGGACGTTCCCGCCCAGCGTGGAAGCGTTGCGGGTCTGCGTGCTGGTGGCAAAGGCGAAGGAGATCACCAACGCCTGCGCCAGGCACATCGACGCGGACAACGAGCGGAACTTGCGGATTTCCGCTTCGCGCACCTGCAGCACCACCGTCGCCGGTTGTGCCACCGGGCTGACCAGGCTGTCGCTGATCGACAGCACGCGGCAACGCTGGGCGGTGGCTGCCTCGATCAATTGCACGGCCTCCTCCGCATACGGGTGATAGCTCACCGCAATCAGCAGGTCGCGTTTCGAGATGGCGTGCACCTGCTGCCGGGTCATGCCGCCGATGCTGTCGATGAACACGGTTTTCTTGTCGACCTGGTGCAATGAATAGGCAAGGTAGGCGGCCACCGGAAACGCGCGACGAAAGCCGGCCACGTAAATCGTCTCCGCCTCGCAGATCAGCTTGACGGCGGCGGCCAGGTTCTTCTTGCCGATCGCATCGCCCAGGTTCTGCAGCGCCAGTACGTTGCCCTGAGTGAATTCCGCCAGCACTTGCGCCGGATCCCCCACCAGCTTGCTGTCCACGCTCTGGCTGAATTGGCGCACGCGCTCGCCATAGCCCAGCGATGCGTTGCCCGAGAGCAGACCGTCACGGAACAGGCGCTGCATCTGCGTAGCGCCCTCGAAACCGAACGACTTGGCAAACCGCACGATCGCCGAGGGCTGCACGCCGCAACGCTCGGCCAACACCGCCAGCGTTTCCAGCGCCACCGCGTTGGGTTCGTCCAGGACATAGCGGGCGATCTGCTGCAACCGCTTGCTGAGCCCCTCGTAGCGCTCGAGGATGGCAGCGCGCAACTCGTCGGCGCTGGTTGGGGGCACATCCACTTCAACCATGATTTCCTTCCTCCCTAAATGCGACGCGCGTCCAGGCTGGGCGCGCGCGTTGGAAAAAGCTACACCTTGCTGAAAATTCTATTACACTCACAAACAGAACATAAATTCCATTACCGCGCAGCCCGATTTTCGGGGGGAGTGTACTCTTGGACCAGATCGACATCGCACTGATCGGAGCTGGCCGCATGGGTCAGATCCACGGCGGAAATGCCGCCCGTCACCCCCGCCTGCGCCTCAAGTACGTAGTGGACCCGCGACCGGCGGCAGGCGCGTTCGCCGCGCAGCATGGCGCAGGACTGGTGACGCTTGAACAAGCGTTGGGGGATCCCGCCGTGGGCGGCGTGCTGGTATGCAGCACCACCGACCGGCACCTGGAGCATGCACTGGCGGCAGTCGACGCGGGCAAGGCCGTGTTCTGCGAAAAACCGATCGACCTGGACCTGGACAAGGTGCGCGCCGCGCAACCACGTTTCGACGGCGCGCGTTTCCTGCTCGGCTTCAACCGTCGGTTTGATCCGCAGTTCATCCGCCTCAAAAAGCAACTGAATCAGGGCGCGGTGGGTCCGCTGGAGTCGCTGCATCTGGTGAACCACGACCCTGCCGCGCCGCCACCGGGTTTCGTGCCCACCAGCGGCGGCCTGTTCAAGGACTTCACCATCCACGACCTGGACATGGCGCGCTGGCTGATGGGTGAGGAACCGGTACAGGTATTCGCCACGGCCAGTTGCCTGGTGGACCCGGACATCGGCCGCGAGGGAGATGTCGACACTGCCCGTTGCGTCCTGAAGACCGCCAGCGGCCGCCTGTGCGTGATCTCGAACACGCGCCGCAGCGGCTATGGCTACGACCAGCGCATCGAAGCGTTCGGCGCGCTCGGCATGATTCGCGCGGGCAACGTGACCTGTGACACCGCGCATACGCTCACCGAAAACGGCACCGGCGGCGCGCCGATCATGCCGGCGTTTGCGCAACGCTATCGCGACGCCTACCGCGACCAGATCGGCCATTTTGCCGACGTGGTGCACGGTCGCGCCGAACCTCTCATCGGTTACGCCGACGGCGTAGCCGCCCTGGTCCTGGCTGAGGCGTGCGGGTGGTCCGCGCGCCATCAGCAGGTCTTCACCCTCCCCAACGAGAACCCTCATGCATAAAGTCGTGCTCATCGGTGCTGGCCGCATTGGCCATATCCACGCGCGCAACGCCGCGCTGCACCCGCGCATCGAACTGGCCGGCGTGGTCGATGCGATCGACGCCTCGGCCCAGGCACTGGCCCGCGAATGGAACACCACGGTAACGACGCTCGATGCGGCCATGGCCGATCCGACCGTCACCGGCGTGATCGTAGCCAGCTCTACCGACACGCACCTCGATTACAGCCTGCGCGCGGCTGCCGCCGGCAAGGCGATCTTCTGCGAAAAGCCGATCGACCAGGATCTCGGCCGTGCCCGCACCGCCCATGCGGGCCTTTCGGGCGCCAACATGTTGCTGGCGTTCAACCGACGTTTCGACCCCAATTTCCAGGCCTTGAAAGCCCGTCTGGACAGCGGCGCGGTCGGCGCGATCGAAACCCTGCAGATCACCTCCAACGACCCTGCCCCACCGCCGCCTTCCTATGTCGCCGTCTCCGGCGGCCTGTTCAAGGACATGGCGATCCATGACTTCGACATGGCGCGCTGGCTGCTGGGCGAGGAGCCCGTGCTGGTCTACGCCACCGGCAGTTGCCTGGTGGACCCGGCCATCGGCGAACTGGGCGATGTCGACACCGCGCGGACCGTGCTGAGGACCGGCTCCGGCCGCCTGTGCGTCATCTCAAACAGCCGGCGCAGTGGCTTCGGTTACGACCAGCGGGTCGAGGCATTCGCCTCCGCCGGCATGGTGCGCGCGGACAATGTCAGCGAAAGCACCGTACAGCTATGGACCGAAAGCGGCATCGCGACCGACCGCTTCCAGAACTTCTTCCTCGACCGCTACGCGGAAGCCTATCGTCGTGAAATGGATCACTTCGCCGAAATGCTCGATGGCGCGCCTGCACAGGTCGGCTATGCCGACGGCGTGTCTGCACTGGCGTTGGCCGAGGCGGCGGATGAGTCCATGAGAACAGGAGCGCCGGTGCAGCTATGAAGCACGCCATGCGCAGAAAACTTGTGGCCGGAAACTGGAAGATGTATGGCAGTCGCGCGATGGCTTCGGACCTCGCCGGTGCCATTGCCGCCAATATGCCGGTCGAAATCGATGTCGCCGTGTTTCCCCCGCTTCCCTACATCGCCGGCCTGCGAGCGCAACTCGCCGGCTCGGGGCTGCAGTTCGGCGCGCAGGATCTCAGCGAGCGCGAAGGTCAGGGCGCTTTCACGGGCGACGTAAGCGCCGCGATGCTGGTGGATGTCGGTGCGAATTACGTATTGGTGGGCCATTCGGAGCGCCGCAGATATCACGGCGAAAGCAACGAATGCGTCGCCCGAAAATTCGCTGCAGCGCGGGCCGCAGGGCTCACGCCCATCCTTTGTGTCGGTGAAACGAGGCAACAGCGAGACCGCGGCGAAACAGAAGCGGTTATCGGCCAGCAACTGGACGCGGTATTGAAACTCAACGGCATCGCGAGCTTCCACACGGCGTTGGTCGGATACGAACCGGTCTGGGCGATAGGATCCGGTGAGACGGCGACACCGCAGCAGGTGCAAGACGTTCACGCGTTCATTCGTGGCAAACTCGAAAAAGAAGATATTTCAATTGCCCGCCTGACCCGGCTGCTTTATGGCGGCAGCGTCACCACAGCCAACGTCGCGAAATTATTTGCGCAAGCCGACGTCGACGGCGGATTGGTTGGCGGCGCGGCCCTGACGGCGACCGACTTCCTGGAAATTTGCGCCGCGGCGCAACCGGCGTCATAGGTTCCAAGACATCATTTTCAATGTCTTCCACATTCCGGTCGCCGCGCCAATGACCGTTCTGGTCCCGTTGCAAAACGGGCAGAGCGCCAATGCTGGTTCCGCTTCGGCGACGTCCGCTACCGTGCTGGTGAACGTGGCTCGGCCAAGACTTCCTCACCCGGGCCACCGGCGGCGCTCTCGCCGCGGTGGTTTTCGCGCTTGGCCTGCGCATTCGTCACGGGGCGTGCACCAGCGAAGTTGATCGCCTCAACCCATCGATCATGATCAGCGCACCGGCATCCAGCATTACCTGTGGGTCAGGCTGCCTTTTCACGATCCAGCTGCTTTACGGGGTTTATCGGCGAAGACAACCAGTGGCTCGCAAGTCCGTCCTAGAACGGAATTTCATCGTCCGCAAAGCCATTGTCGGCCGGCGAGGGCGATGGGCGGGAGGAGCCCCGGTCCTCATTGCCACGCGACGGACCGCCGTAGCTGCCGCCGCCCTGACGCGGGCCACCGCCCTGCGACCGCTGGCCGCCACCGCCGCCTTCATTGCCGCCCAGCATCTGCATCTCGCTGGCGATGATGTCGGTGCTGTAGCGCTCGATACCGTCCTTGCCGGTGTACTTGTCGGTGCGCAGCGAGCCTTCAATGTAGACCTGGCGACCTTTCTTCAGGTAGTCGCCCGCGATCTCGGCCAGGCGGCCGAACATCTTCACCCGGTGCCACTCGGTTTTCTCGACTTTTTCGCCGCTCTGCTTGTCGGTCCAGCTTTCCGACGTGGCGATGTTCAGGGTAGTGACCGCGGTGCCGCCGCCGGTGTGGCGCATTTCCGGATCTGCGCCGAGATTGCCGACCAGAATGACTTTGTTGATGCCACGTGCCATGGGATGTCCTCGGTGAGCCAGCCGTATATATAAGGATGATTACGGCCGGAGTGATGTAGCAGGCTGGCCATCATAACTGCGCGCGGGCCGCTCAAGTAGTGCTCGATGGCCCGCTTGCCGCCAGCCCTTGCCGGCAACTTTCGTGGGCGCCGAACCTCCGGCATGTGGGGAGCGACTTCAGTCGCGATGCCTTTGCTTCAAGCCCGGGGACAAGAGCATCGCGGCTGAAGCCACTCCCACAGGGATTCCAGGCTTCTGTCCCCAGCCTGCTAGATCGCGGGCACTTGGGCTGCGGCGGTCGCCCTGATGTCGGCGCCGATCCGGCGCGCGCCGGCTACGACCAGCGGCAGCCACAACAGGGTCAGGGCGGCGGCGCAGATGAAGATGCCGCTGGCCCCCAGCCGGCCCAGCGCGATGCCGCCGAAGGTGCCGCCCACGAACGCGCCGATGAACTGGCTGGTGGAATACGCGCCCATGGCCGCGCCACGCAGGTGCGCCGGCGCCAGCCGCGAAACCAGGCTGGGCAGCGCGGCCTCGAGCAGGTTGAAGGCGGAGAAAAACACCGCGGCGGCCACGCCGAACGCGATCAGGTGATTGCCCGACAGCGCGAAGCCCAGCAGCGCCAGCCCGATCGCCACCACGCAGACCATCACGACGCGCAGGCTCTGCGCGATCTCGCGCATGTGGCGCAGGCTGCCGCCCATCACCAGCGCCGCCACCACCATCACCGGCAGGTACAGCTCCCAATGCCGGTTCACCGGCAGGTTCAGGGTATGGGCCAGCGACAGCGGCAAACCCACGAAGCTGGCGGTCAGCAGCGCATGCAGGAAGAACACCGAGCCGTTCAGCACCAGCATGCGGCTGTCGCGCAGCATCACCAGCACGTGGCGGAAACCGGCCGCGGCCGGCGCACGTACCCGGTCCGGGGTGGGCACGATCAGCCACAGCAGCGCCAGCGAGATCAGCGCCAGGATCGAGGTGGCCGCAAACAGGCCCGGCAGGCCGTCGATGGCTTCCAGCGGCGGGCCGAGGATCAGCGCCAGCAGGAACGCCAACCCGATCGACACGCCGATGATGCCCATCACCTTGCCGCGGTTTTCCTCCACCGTGAGATCGGCCGCCAGCGCGATGCCGGCCCCCGCCACCGCGCCCATGCCCTGCACCGCGCGGCCGATCACGATGCCGGTCAGCGTATGCGACATCGCCGCGATCAACCCGCCCAGCGCAAACAGCAGCAGCCCGAGGGTGATCGCCGGCTTGCGCCCGATCCGGTCGGACAACAGCCCCAGCGGAATCTGCAGCAGCACCTGCCCCAATCCATAAACGCCCAGCGCCAGCCCGATCATGAAGCCGGTGGCGCCGGGCATCGTCTTCGCGTACAGCGAGAACACCGGCATGATCAGGAACAGGCCGAACAACCGCAGGCTGATCACGCAGGCCAGGGTCAGGGCGCTGCGCCGCTCCAGGCGGGAGAGTTTGCTCACCGGGGTGTCGATTTCGGGAAATGCATGGGCGGCATTATAGAGTCGCGGCCTGCGCTGCGGTTTGTGGCGACATGTCGCGGCGGCGGGCCCGCGCACCGACCGCACCATGCTGGCGACCACCCGGCCCTATAATCGAACCGATAACCTCCTTGAATTTCCCCATGACCTCGATGCCAGCCGACGCCAGCCGCCCCGCCGACTTCGCCCAGGTGCGCGATCTAGCCGCCACCGACATGCAACGCGTCGACGCGCTGATCCGTCACCGCCTGTCCTCCGACGTGGTGCTGATCAACCAGATCGCCGATCACATCATCGCCGGCGGCGGTAAGCGCCTGCGCCCGATGCTGCACACGCTGGCCGCCGGCGCGGCCGGCTACACCGGCGAGCAGCACGTGAAGCTGGCGGCGGTGATCGAGTTCATCCACACCTCCACCTTGCTGCACGACGACGTGGTGGACGAATCGGACCTGCGCCGCGGCCGCAAGACGGCCAATGCGCTGTGGGGCAACGCGGCCAGCGTGCTGGTGGGCGATTTCCTGTATTCGCGCTCGTTCCAGCTGATGGTGGAGCTGGACGACATGCGCATCATGCGCATCCTGGCCGACACCACCAACACCATCGCCGAGGGCGAGGTGCTGCAGTTGCTCAACATCGGCAACGCCGACGTCAGCGAGGCGGCGTACCTGGCGGTGATCGAGCGCAAGACCGCGGTGCTGTTTGCCGCCGCCACCGAGCTGGGCGGCATCCTGGGCGGACTGCCGCAAGTGCAGGTGGACGCGCTGCGCCGCTACGGCATGGAGCTGGGCTACGCGTTCCAGATCGCCGACGACCTGCTCGACTACGTCTCCAGCCCCGAAGCGCTGGGCAAGAACATCGGCGACGACCTGGCCGAGGGCAAGCCCACGCTGCCGGTGATCTACGCGCTGGAAAAAGCCAGCCCCGATCAGGCGCAGTCGCTGCGTCATGCGATCGAGCACGGCGGCCTGGATTCGCTGGACCGCATCATCGCCTCGATCCGCGACTCCGGCGCGCTGGAGCGCACCCGCGAGCGCGCGTTTGCCCACGCGCAGGCGGCCCGCGATGCCTTGGCCGCACTGCCCGCTTCCGACTATCGCGACGCGCTGGCCACCCTCGCCGACTATTCGGTACAACGCACCTTCTGAGTCCGAGGCTTTTTTGTAGGAGCGGCTTCAGCCGCGATGCCTTTCGTCCAGGTCGGCGAAAAGCATCGCGACCGATTTCGCCTTACGGCTTGCCGGCAAACGTCTCATCCAGCCAGTCGTGCATCAGGCGATAACTGCGCTTGGCGATGGGCTCGTCATAGCGGCAACCGGGTGAGTTCTCGCCCACCTCGGTGAAGCAGTGCACCGCGTGGCCGATCACCACGAACTGCCAGTCGGCCGGGCTCTGGCGCATCTCATCCATGAACGCATCGGCGGCCGGCATGGTGCCCTTGTCGTCGGCGCCGTTCAGCACCAGCACGCGCGCCTTGATGTTTTTCGCCAGCGCCGGGTTGTCGGTTTCCAGCCCACCGTGGAACGACACCACCGCCCCCACGTCGGCGCCGCTGCGGGCCAGATCCAGCACCGCGCTACCGCCGAAACAGAAACCGATCGCGCCCAGGCGGGCGACGTCGAGCGGTGCCGTGCCGGCTTGCGCCTTCAACTGATCGAGCGCATGGCCGATGCGCTGGCGCATCAACGCACGGTTGGTGTACAGCGGCTTGACAGCGGCCTGCGCCTCGGTGAAGGAGGTGGGTCGCACCTTTTCACCGTACATGTCGGTGAGCAGGATCACGTAGTCGCTGCCGGCGATCGCCTCGGCCTTTTTCACCGCACCATCGTTGACGCCGTACCAGTTCGGCACCATCACCAGGCCCGGGCGTTTCGCCGTGGTGGCGTCGTCGTAGATCAGCACGCTGTGGAACCTGGTGCCGTCCAGGGTCCAGTCCACGGCACGATGGACCATCTTGGCGTTGGCGGAAAACGCCGCGCCGGCAAGCACGAGCAGGCAACACAATCGAACGATGCGCATGAGGTTGGCTCCGGTGGGTGATTATTGCCCTGCCGCGTGTCCTGACAGCAGGCGTTTCAAGGGTGTAAGGCGATCGAGCAGGCGGACGCCGGCGCCGCGTGCGGCCACCAGCGGCGGCGATTGCCAGGCGTAGACCCGCGCCAACGCGTCGAAACCCAGCGCGTCCAGCGTGTCGGCGCTGCGACGGCGCCGGGCATAGCGGCGCAGCACGTGCGCGGCG
>JBIQMK010000072.1:0-13967 GCA_044463365.1 Rhodanobacter sp.
CGTGGATATCCCCATGGATACGACGGTGCCTTCCTTCGGCATGCCGTCGATATCGAACAACACGTCGTTGCCATGCCCCTCCTCATGGGAGAACACCAACCCTCCGGACATGATCTGGAAGCGGTCGAACATCCGCGAAGTAAAGAACACGCCCTCGCCCGAGTGATTTCGCGGATCCGTGGTGAACTTGCCCTTGGACAATTCCAGCAGCGCCAAACGTTCATCAGGCAGCTGCAGGGCACGCGCGATCTTTCGGAAGATGCCGACGCCGTCATCGGCGATCATCATCGAGAGGGCCTCATCGCGCAATTCAAGGTGCATCCCGATGTGCGTGGCCTCGGAGTGATCGATGGCATTGTTGATCATCTCGGTCGCGCCGTGATGCGCAATGTCCAGGATGTTGCGCGGCATGTCGCGCAGCAGCGGCGACAAGTGCGCCGACCAGAGAGAATCCTCGGCCAGGCCTTCCCGCGGGTAGCGCTGCCAGAACCGGCGGTTGTGGCCCCTAGTGTAGACAGGGCGCGTCGTCCCTTCCTTGCGCAGATAGCCCTCAGCCACCAGCTTGCGGACTTGAATACTGACCCGAGCATTCGACAAACCCAGTTGGGCCGCCACCATGCCGACCAGGTCGCGCGGATGCGTAGCCACCGCTTGCAGCAGGGCGGCATCGATTTCAGCGGAACGACTGGGCCGGGCCATGGCCGGATTGTAAAGTTATCCCGCTTTATTTGCTACTTATAAGGGGGTGATTAAAAAATGAAAGACCTTCTAGGCGCAGGCCTTCCTTGGCTGCCGATCCATTCAAGCTATTTCTTCGGCGCGTCCTTCAACCCGCGATTCTCCAGCATCGGCTCGATCTGCGGCTCCTGTCCGCGCCAGTTGCGGTACATCGTGGCCAGGTCTTCGGTGTTGCCGCGCGAGAGCACCATCTTGCGGAAGCGATCGCCGTTGGCGCGGGTCATGCCGCCGTGGTCCTTGAAGGCCACGAAGGCGTCGTCGGCCAGCATTTCGGTCCACAGGTAGGCGTAGTAGCCGGCGGCGTAGCCGTTGCCCCAGATGTGCTGGAAGTAGCTGGAGCGGTAGCGCGGCGGCACGTAGCTGAGGTCGGTCTTGTCCTTTTTCAGGGCGGCGGCCTCGAACGCGTCGGCGTCCTGCAGCGGCGCGCTGGCCGGTAGCGTGTGCCAGTTCATGTCCAGCAGCGCGGCGGAGACCAGCTCGGTCATGTTGTAGCCGGAGTTGAACTTGACCGCCTTTTTCATCTTGTCGACCAGCGGCTGCGGCATCGGCGCGCCGGTCTTGTAATGCTTGGCGTAGTGCGCGAACACCTTGGGGTTGGTCGCCCAGTGCTCGTTGAACTGCGACGGGAACTCGACGAAGTCGCGTGCCGTGGCGGTACCGGACAGCGTGGGGTACTGCTCGTCGGCGAAGATGCCGTGCAGCGCATGGCCGAACTCGTGGAACATGGTGACCACGTCATCGAACGACAGCAGCGCCGGCTGGCCCGCGGCGGGCTTGCTGAAGTTGGCCACGTTGTAGATCACCGGCTTGGTGCCCAGCAGCTTCGACTGGTCCACCAGGTTGCTCATCCAGGCGCCGCCGTTCTTGTTGTCGCGCTTGAAGTAGTCGCAATAGAACAGCGCGAGCGAGCTGCCGTCCTGGTCGAAGACCTCGAACACGCGCACCTCCGGCTGCCACACGGGGATGTCGTGGCGTTCCTTGAAGGTCAGGCCGTAGAGCTGGTTGGCGGCATAGAACACGCCGTTCTGCAGCACGTTGTCCAGTTCGAAATACGGCTTGATCTGGTTTTCGTCGAGGTCGTACTTCGCCTTGCGCACCTGCTCGGCGTAGAAATTCCAGTCCCACGGCGCCAGCTTGAAACCGCCGTGCTGCTGGTCGATGACGGCCTGGATGTCCTTTGCCTCGGCCTCGGCGCGGGCGGTGGCGGCGGGCACCAGTTGCTGCATGAAGGTGATCGCCGTTTCCGGCGTCTTGGCCATCTGGTCGTCCAGCTTCCACGCCGCATAGTTCCTGAAGCCCAGCAGCCTCGCCTGCTCGGCGCGGATCTGCGCCAGCCGCTCGATGGTCTTACGGGTGTCGTTGGCATCGCCTTGTTCGGCACGGTTCCACGAGGCCTTGAACAAGGCCTCGCGCGTGGTGCGGTCGTCCAGATCCTGCAGTTCCGGCTGCTGGGTGGTGTTCTGCAGGGTCAACACGTATTTGCCGTCCAGCTTGCGGTCCTTCGCGGCGGCGGTGGCGGCAGCCAGTTCGGCATCGGACAGGCCGGCCAGTTTCGACTTGTCGTCGACCACCAGCGCGGCGGCCTTGGTGGCGGCCAGCAGCTTGTTGGTGAAGGCGGTGCTGAGCGTGGATTCCTCCTTGTTCAGCGCTTTCAGCCTGGCCTTGTCGGCGGCGGAAAGCTTGGCGCCGGCGTGGACGAAATCGCGGTAGACCACCTCGACCAGCCGTTTCGATTCCGGGTCGAGCTTGAGCGTGTCGCGCTGGTTGTAGACCGTCTCGACGCGATGGAACAGCTTGTCGTTGAGCCGGATCGCGTCGCGATGCGCGGACAGCCGCGGCGCTTCTTCCTCCTGGATTTTCTGCAGCGTGTCATCGGTATTGGCGCCGGTGACGGTGTTGAATGCGGCCATCACGCGGGTCAGCATGGCGCCGGATTTCTCCATCGCCACGAAGGTGTTCTCGAAGGTCGGGGCGGCGGGGTTGTTGGCGATCTTCTCGATCTCGGCCAGATGCTGGCGCATGCCCTCTTCGATCGCCGGCTGGTAGTCGCCATCGCTGATCTTGTCGAACGGCGGCGCCTGGAACGGCAGCGTGCTGGCGGTATAGAACGGGTTGGCGTCGATGCCGGCTGCACCCTTCACGGCGGCGTACGAAGAAAACGAGGCGAGCGACATGGTGGTGGCGATCACGAGCGTGCGAAGGGGAAACATCGGCTTTCTCCGTTGAGTACACCCAAACGTGCTACGCGACAACGGTGCGGTCAATGTCACTGACGGCACTGGCGGTCGTCGCCATCGGTCGCCCGTCAGGCAGCCCGCAGGTCGCGCAATTGCCAGGCGGCGCCGATCAGCAGGTACAGGCGATGCCGCACCACGCTCATCGGCAGGGAAGTCAGCAGGTCGACCTCGGTGTGCAGATCGGCCAGTTGCGCGCTGACCTGCGCGTCGGCATCGACCTCGCCCAGGCCCGGATCGACCGCATCCGGATCGGGCTGTACGGCGCGCCAGCGCTGGAACAGGTCATCACTGCGCAACGATTGCTGCAGGACGACCGCAAAGCTGCGCGGATCGACGCCGTCGTAGCTGAAGCGCGGATCATCGCCCCGTGCGTGCGCCAGATCGGCGATGGAAAGGTAATAGTGGTGTCGACTCATGTTCGCTCCGTCGGGCATCGGAATATGCCCGCCGGGTATCGACGCATATCGGCCGTGAAGCGGGCCTGACGGGGGTACGTGGACGCGTCACCGAAGTGGCGTCCAAGGGCATTACAAGGCCGCCGTCCGGTGGCTGGCCAACACCGCGGCGGCGGCTTCGGTCAACTGCGCGGCGGCGATCGCCGGCGCCACGCCGTGCGGCAGCACGCCGAGGCAAGGCGCGGGCAGCAGCTCGCGCAGGGTGTCCAGGTTTTCGTCCAGCGCATCCATTGCCGGGTCGATGCTGTTGCCGATCCAGCCGATCAGCCGGCAGCCATCGGCAACAATCGCCCGCGCGCTCAGCTGCGCGTGATTGAGGCAGCCCAGTC
Organism: Rhodanobacter sp.; assembly: GCA_044463365.1. Lineage (GTDB taxonomy): Bacteria > Pseudomonadota > Gammaproteobacteria > Xanthomonadales > Rhodanobacteraceae > Rhodanobacter. The sequence continues at coordinate 3,760 of JBIQMK010000072.1, forward strand.
GCAAACCCACCACCAGGATCACCGGCAACTCCCACTGCCGTGGGATGTCCGCGGCGGAAAACCCGGGCGCCAGCGGCACCATCCAGCCGCCCACGCCTTCCACCACCACGCAATCATGCGTGTTTTCCAGTTGCTCGAACGCAGCGCGCAGCGGCGGCATCGCGACCCGTACGCCGTCGTGCGCGGCGGCCAGGTGCGGCGACAGCGGATCGCGCATCGCGAACGGATTGACCACCGCATACGGCAACGGTGCGCTGCTGGCCACCTGCAGCGCCAATGCATCCTCGTTGCGCAAGCCGTCGGGCGTTTCCTCGCAGCCGCTGGCCACCGGCTTCATGCCGCACGCGGTGAGACCGGACGCGCGCAAGGCGTGCAAGAGCGTGCAGGCGCTGTGGGTCTTGCCAATGCCGGTGTCGGTACCGGCGATGAACACAGCGGTCATGCCGACGCGCCGCGGGAAGAAGATTTCATGGACATTCCAATGCTGGGGACAGGCGCATAATGGGATTTTACGCCGGACCTATTCCATGTTCGAACTGAAGCCGATCGTCTACGCCAGCAAACAGGAGCACTACCGCGAACTGGCGCAGCAGGCGCGCGGCCTGCTGGCCGGCGAGCGCGACCTGATCGCCAACGCCGCGAATTTCAGCGCACTGATTTACCACAGCCTGCCCGACATCAACTGGGCCGGCTTCTATCTGTACGACGGCAACGAGCTCGTCGTGGGTCCGTTCCAGGGCAAGCCGGCGTGCATCCGCATCGCGCTGGGCCGCGGCGTTTGCGGCACGGCCGCGCAAACGCGGGAAACCCAACTGGTGGCCGACGTCAACGCCTTCGACGGCCACATCGCCTGCGATGCCGCCTCGCAGTCGGAAATCGTGGTGCCGTTGATCCGGCCCGACGGTGGCCTGCTGGGCGTGTGGGACGTGGACAGCCCGCGCACGCAGCGCTTCGACGAGGAGGACCGCGCCGGCATGCAGGCGCTGTGCGCGGTGTTCATGGAAAGCCTGGGTGGCTGAGGCTCAGGCCGGATCCAGCGGCGTGGTGCCGCCGGTGAACTGCAGTCGCGCCTGCGCCAGCCGGTACTTGCGCTCGCGCCGCGCCCGGCGCCAATCACGCAGGGTGTAGACGGCATACACCAGCTTGAACAACCGCAGTTTGCGCAGCACCAGCGGCATGTCGAACAGGTCGCCGGCCAGCATCGAGATCACGCCCTGCTCCAGCTGCCAGATGTTGCGTGGCTGGCGAAACATCTGCTGCATCACGGGCCCGTTGAAGCGGTAGATGAAGAACGCGAAGCGCTTCATGCCCGCGCGCTGGCGTTTTTCCAGCTTGCGCATCAGCGCCATCTCGCGGGAAGGATCGCGCAGCGCCTGATCGACTACTTCCACCGCCTTTTCCGCGCCGCTCATGGCCAGGTACACGCCGGAAGAGAACACCGGGTCCAGGAAGGCGAACGCGTCGCCCACCAGGATCCAGCCCGGTCCGCCCATGCGGGTCGCGTCGTAGGAGTAGTTGCCGGTGACGCGCACCTCGTCGCCGATCAGTTCCGCCTGCTCCAAGCGCTGCCACAGCGCCGGCACCTGCTGCAGCGTCTGCAGCAGGAAGTCGCGCGGGCTGCCCTTGCGCTGCTTGAGGTACTCCGGCCGCGCCACCGCGCCCACGCTCATCACGCCATCGGGCAGCGGGATCATCCACATCCAGCCGTAGTCGAAGTTGTAGATGCTGATGTTGCCCGCGTCTTCGCCCTCGCGCGTCTGCGCGCCGCGGAAGTGGCCGAAGATGGCCGCGCTCTGGTGGGCGGGGTTCTTGCGCCGCAGTTTCTTGCGGCTGGCGAAGAACGCGTCGCGGCCGCTGGCGTCCACCACGTAGCGGGCGCGCAGGCGATAGCTTTCGCCCTGGTCGGTGCGCACGTCCAGCAACGAATCACGCGGCCCGGCCTGCTCGACCTGCTTCACCTCGTGACCTTCGCGCGCATCGGCGCCGCACTCGCGGGCGTGCTCGTAGAGCATCTTGTCGAAATCCTGCCGCCATACCTGGAACGCGTGCGGCGGGCTGTTGCCGATCGCCCGGTTGAACGCGTAGGTGTTGTAGCCGCGCTCGTTGTCCGCCTCGAAATCCGCGCCAGCCTTGAACACGCCCATCACGCGCACCTTTTCCAGCACGCCCAGGCGCTCGAACACCGGCAGGTTCATCGGCAGCAGCGATTCGCCGATATGGAAACGCGGGTGATGCTCCTTCTCCAGCGCCACCACCTTGTAGCCGCGCCGCGCCAGCAAGGCCGCCGCGGTGCTGCCGCCGGGGCCACCGCCGATCACCACCACGTCGCACTGCTCGTCGGCGCCCCCTGCCCGCGCCATGTGTGCGTGCTCTTCCTGTGCCGTCATGCATTCCCCCGTTGGTTGTCGGTCACGAGGTGGCCGCAAGCCGGTGATTATGCCCAAGCGTCCACGGCCCGCCCAGATCGCATGGACGCCTCTGCTACCATCGGTCGCCCACCGATCCATCGTCCCGGCTGCCTCGATCCATGCTCAACCCGCAACAACAGGCCGCCGTCGAACATTGCGACACGCCGCTGCTCGTCCTCGCCGGCGCGGGCTCCGGCAAGACCTCGGTAATCACCCAGAAGATCGCCTACCTGATCCAGCGCAAGCGGCTGGCGCCGTCGCGGATCGCCGCGATCACCTTCACCAACAAGGCGGCGCGCGAGATGCGCGAGCGCGTGGGCAAGCTGGTGAGCGCCGACGATGCGGCCGCGCTCACGGTGAGCACCTTCCACGCGCTGGGGCTGAAATTCCTGCAGATCGAACACGAGCGTGCCGGCCTGCGTCGCGGCTTCTCGGTGCTGGACGCGGACGACAGCGGCGGCATCGTGAAGGAGCTGGCGCCCAAGGGCGTCAAGAACGATGTGCTGTTCGGCATACGCAATCTGCTCAGCCGGGCCAAGAACGGCGGGCTGTCGCCGGAGGAAGCACTGGCCGCCGCACGCAGCCCGCGCGAACTGGAAGCGGCCACGATCTACGATCTGTACCAGCAGCGCCTGGCGGCCTTCAACGCGGTCGATTTCGACGACCTGATCCGGCTGCCGCTGCGCATCCTGGAAAGCGATGCCGAATGCCGCGACGCCTGGCGCGAACGTCTGCGCTACCTGCTGGTGGACGAGTACCAGGACACCAACGACGCGCAATACCGGCTGCTGAAAGCGCTGACCGGCGAGCGCGGCGGCATCACCTGCGTGGGCGACGACGACCAGTCGATCTACGCCTGGCGCGGCGCCAACCCGGAAAACATCGACCAGCTCGGCCGCGACTGGCCCAACCTGCGCGTGATCAAGCTGGAGCAGAACTACCGCTGCGGCAAGCGCATCCTGCGCGCGGCGAACAAGCTGATCGCCAACAACCCGCACCTGCACGAAAAGAAGCTGTGGAGCGAGCACCCGGAAGGCGCGCCGATCCGCGTGCTGGAATGCAAGGAAGCCGAGCACGAGGCCGAGCGCATCGCCGCCATCGCCACCACGCTGGCCGAAAAGCACAAGGCGCGCTGGGATGACATGGCGATCCTGTACCGCGGCAACTTCCAGGCGCGACCGCTGGAAAAGGCGCTGCGGCTGGCGCGCATCCCGTACCACCTCACCGGCGCGCTGAGCTTCCTCGACCGCGCCGAGGTGAAGGATCTGCTGTGCTATCTGCGTCTGCTGACCAACCCCAGCGACGACGCGGCCTTCCTGCGCGTGGTCAACGTGCCCAAGCGCGAAATCGGCGCCACCACGCTGGAGAAGCTGGGCCAGTTCGCGCAATCGCGCCATTCATCCCTGCTCGACGCCACCCGCAGCGACAGCGTGCTGCGCCAGCTCACGCCGCGCCCCGCCGCGGCGCTGGCCTCCTTCGCCACCCTGCTCGACGAACTGCGCAGTGCTTCGTTGCATGAAAGCGCCGCCGACCTGGTGGAACGCATCCTGAAACGCACCGGCTACGCCGCCCAGATCGCCGCCAGCACGCCCGACCCCAGCGCGCGCGAGCGCAAGCTGGGCAACCTGAAGGAATTGGCCGACTGGTTCCGCGCGATGCAGAAGGGCGGCAATACGGCGGGCGACCTCGCCTCGCAACTGGCTCTGCTCAGCCACGCCGACCGCGACGAACCGGGCAACGCCGTGCGCATGATGACGCTGCACGCGGCCAAGGGTCTGGAATTCCGCTTCGTCTTCATCGTGGGCTGTGAGGACGGCACCCTGCCCCACGAAGGCGCCATCGACGAAGGCCGCACCGACGAGGAACGCCGCCTGATGTACGTGGGCATCACCCGCGCCAAGGAATTGCTGACCCTGTCATGGTGCGCGCAGACCAAACGCTGGGGCGATATCCACCGCAACCAGCCCAGCCGCTTCCTGCACGAACTGCCGCAGGACGACCTGCACTGGCAGGGCAAGGACCCGGAAGCGGACAAGGAAGTGGTGCGCGAAACCGCCGAATCGCACATGGCGCGGATCAAGGCGATGCTGGCGGGCGGGTGAGTTGGCGCCTTGCTGTAGAAGCGACTTCAGTCGCGACGTTCTTGTTCCGGGGCTGGAAAGCTAGGGCGATCGCGACTGAAGTCGCTCCTACAGCAGGTTCTCCGCCTCAAGCTCGCTTTTCAGATACGCATAGTAGATCGGCGCGGCAATCACGCCGGGCAGGCCGAAGGCCGCTTCCATCACCAGCATCGCCACCAGCAGCTCCCAGGCGCGGGCGCGGATCTGGGTGCCCACGATGCGGGCGTTGAGGAAGTATTCCAGCTTGTGGATCAGGATCAGGAACGCCAGCGCGGCCACGCCCACGCCCAGCGATACCGACAAGGCGGCGATCGCCACGGCGGTGTTGGAGATGAGGTTGCCGATCACCGGCAGCAGGCCGACGATGAAGGTCACCACCACCAGGGTCTTGGCGAACGGCACGTGGATGCCCAGCAGCGGCAGCGCGCCCAGCAGGAAGATCGCGGTGAACACGGTGTTGATCAGCGAGATCTTGACCTGGGCGAACACGATGTTGTGGAACGCCTCGGCCAGGCGACGGCAGCGCAGGCTCAGCGCGGTGGCCAGCGGGCCGACCTGGTGGGCGGGACGGGTGCGGCTGAGCGCGATGATGGCGCCCAGCACCAGGCCGATCAGCACGTGCACGAAGGTACGCGCCGCCTCCTTGCCGGCCAGGCGCAACGTGCCGGCGTGCTTGCGGGTGAGGTCCATCACGCTCACGCGCAGGTCGTCCACGCTGTCGGGCAAGTGATTGATCAGCACCGCGGGCAGCTGCTGGCGGGCCTTCTGCACCAGCGGCATCAGCTGCTGCTGCCACAGCAGCTCGGGGTTGCCGATCTCGGCGCGGAAGAAGCTGATGGCGCCCAGGATCAGCAGCACCAACAACCCCACCACCAGGGTGCCCAGCACGGCCACCACCACCACGCGGGCGCGATCGCCGGAAATGCGCCGACCCAGCAGCGGCGTCATCGACTGCACCAGCTCGAACACCAGCAACCCGCCCAGCAGCGCGGGCAACAGGCGCAGCTCCACCACCAGCAGCAACGCGGCGGCGGCCAGCACGTAACTGATCTTGCGCACCACCGGGGAAGGCGGGCGCCAGACGGGCGGCACGGGGTGGGACAGCGCAGGATCCATGCGTATCACTCGGGGTGGGGCGGCCAGTGTAGTGCGAACGACGGCGCCATCCGGCAGCCGATGCATGCCGATCGGCCGATGTCTCGCCCCGGCCACTTCGGCCATCATGAGGGTTTCCCCCATGCCAGGACCGTCATGACTCTTCGCCTCCCTGCCGGGTTGCTCGCGTTTGCGCTGCTGGCCGGTTGCGCCAGCGTGCCGGCACCGACGGCCACGGTGCCGGCCGACGACAACCTCAATGCGGTGGCATGGAGCCAGACGGCCATCGAGCACGACCTGATCTACCTGCAGACCTATCGCGACGCGCAATCGCAATTGCTGACCGCGCTGAACGATCCGCAGTGGGACGCGCTGGTCAGCACCGACCGCGTCGCGCCGCTGGCGCAGCTGCCACCGGCGGTGGTACTGGATATCGACGAAACCGTGCTGGACAACTCGCCCTACGCCGCGCGCCTGGTGCGCAGCGGCAAGGAATACGACGAGGCGAGCTGGCAGGCCTGGTGCCGCGAGGAAAGCGCCCGCGCGTTGCCGGGCGCGGTGGCGTTCACCCGCTACGCCGTCAGCCACGGCATCGCGGTGATCTACATTTCCAACCGCAACCGCGAGCTGGACCAGGCCACGCTGGCCAACCTGCGCAAGGTCGGCCTGCCGGTGTCCGGGCCGGACGCGTTCCTGGGCCTGGGCACGGCGGTGGACGGATGCACGCCGGTCGGCAGCGACAAGAGCTGCCGCCGCCAGCAGGTGAGCCGGCATTACCGGGTGTTGATGCAACTGGGCGACCAGTTGGGCGATTTCGCGGATTTCCCCAGCGACCGCGCAGCGCGTGCGCAGGCCATGGCCCGCTATCTGCCGTGGATCGGCACCCGCTGGTTCGTGCTGCCCAACGCCACCTACGGCGCCTGGGAATCGGCGCTTTTCCACGATCGCTGGAGTGCGCCGCGGCAGGAACGCCGGCGGCAGAAGATCGAGGCGCTGCGCTACTGAACCGGCGTAGCGATCCAAATCAACATGTTAGACAACAATGAAAAGGCGTTGCCTTAAGTTTCACGCCAAAGTAATATCTGTTCCGCCAACCCCTGCCGACCATGCGTCTGCGGACGAGGCCGTTTCCCATCCGGTCCTGCCGGATTTCCCCGTGAGGCTCCAGCCCGCGGGGTTTTCTTTTTGTGGACCGCCCGGCTGCAGCGGCCGACGCCCTTACAATGCGCTTTCACACTCTCCCTGACGGAACGCATGGACAGACAGCCCGGCACCACGATCCTCAATCCCGGCGTGCTGGCGTCCGCCGAGAAGCTGCAGGCGCAATTCCGGGCCAATGCGCCGTTCCCCCACGTCGTCATCGACGACTTCCTCGATCCGTCCTTCGCCCGCGCCCTGCTGGCGAGCTTCCCCGACTTCAACCGCGGCAATCACATCGGCGACGACGGGCGGCCTGGCGGCAAGTCGACGCTGGACAAGATCCGCGCCGTCGGGCCGGCCTACCAGCGACTGGACGACGCGATAAAAAGCCCGGCATTCCTGCAGGCCATCGGCCGGATCACCGGCGTCGACGGCCTGCTCTACGACCCGTGGTATCTGGGCGGCGGCACGCACGAGAACCGCAACGGGATGAGCCTCGACCCGCATGTGGACTTCAACTTTCACCCCAGCGAGCGCTGGCATCGCCGCCTCAACCTGATCGTCTACCTCAATCCGCTGTGGGATGACGCCTGGGGTGGAAACCTGGAGTTGTTCGACGATCCGGGCAAGGACGCACACCCGACCCGATCGATCGCGCCGGTGTTCAATCGCTGCGTGATTTTCGAGACGTCCGAACGTTCCTGGCATGCGTTCGACCAGATCCGGCTGCCAACGGAACACGCCGACATCACGCGTCGCTCGATCGCCCTGTACTTCTATACGAAGGATCGGCCCGCCGATGAAATCGCCGATCGGCATACCACGTACTACGTCAACCGCCAGCTGCCCGAGCACCTGACCGAAGGCCACACGCTGACGGCGGCCGACGCCGCCGCGATCAGGGCGCTGCTCGACCAACGTGACAACCATATCCGCCTGCTGTACGCCGAAAACACTTCCCTGCGCAAAGCCCAGGACGCCGGCCTGACCGGCCACCTCCTTTACCTGGCCAAGCGCGCCTATGTCCGTTTCCGCCGCTGAGCGACGGGCAGCCTCCGCGGACTTCCAGACCGATGCACGGGCGATGGGAAATCCCCTTGCCCTTGTTCCGCATCGCGCCGGCCCTTAACCTGCCCGGTCACGGCGCGCACCGGCGTTCCGCCTTGCCGCCAATCACCGCGAGATTCCGCCCATGCGTATCCCTCTTGTTCGCCACGCCCTGTTGCCGCTGCTGGCCGCGTTCGTCCTCGCCGGCTGCCATGGCAAGGACGATCCGACCCAGCCGGGCGGCAGCACGCCGGTGGCGGCCGTGCAGAGTTCGGTCGAGCTGCTGAAGAAGGGCGACATCGCCGGCCTGTGGAAACACGCCCTGCCGCCGGCCGATTACGCCACGCTGCGCGCTGACTGGACCAAACGCGACCCCAACCAGCCGCCGATCACCGAGCAGGATCGCGCCCACTTCAACGAGACATTGCAGAAATTCACCGCTCCCGACGCGGAGCAGAAGCTCTACGCCGAGCTGGAGCCCAAACTGACCCAGATGGAGCAGCAGTACAAGGACCAGCTGCCGGTGCTGATCAGCATGGGCGACGCCCTGGTCAAGCGCGGCATCGCGCAGAACGCCACGCTGGACGCGCAGCAGAAAGCGCAGGCCAATGCCGTGGTCGACGTGCTGACGCCGTGGGCGCAGAAGACGCCCTGGTTCGACCATGCGAAGGCGAAGCAGGCCGTGCACGTCGCCGTCACCACCGTGCGCCAGCTGGACCTGAAGAGTCCCGAGGCGCTGCGCGCGATGGATTTCGACACCGCCATGAAGAAATACGCGATCGGCTACGAGGGCGCCAAGCAGTTGCTGGCGATCTACGGCCTGTCGGTGGACGACACGCTGAACTCGATCAAGCTCAGCGAGCTGGAAAACAAGGACGGCCACGCCAAGGTGAAGATCGACTACACCCTGCTCGGCAAGCCGCTTTCCACCGAAACCGACATGGTCGAGGTCGATGGCCGCTGGTACAGCGAAAGCATGCTGAAGAATGCCCGCCAGTCGCACCAGGAGCAGGGCAACGCCGCGCCGGCACCGGCCGGCAGCGCGGCCCGCACGGACTGATCGGCGCAACCGTTTAGAATAGACGGATGCCAAATCTTTCGAACGCGGAGTCCCCGCGCAGCCGTGCGCCCTGGTGGTTCACCCTGGCCGGGTAGTTGTTGCAGTCCTGGGTGCGCATCCGCCGCGAGCCGGCCGAGCCGGCTACGTTGCTGCAGGCGGGCGTGCCCGTCTGCTACGTGATCGAGCGCGACGGCTTTTCCGACGCCCTGATCCTGCAGCGCGCCTGCCGCGAGGCGGGCCTGCCCAGCCCGATGCAGCCGCTGGCCGGCACCCGCCGGCGGCGCTCGGTGTTTGCGCTGGCGCGCCGCGACGGCTGGATCTTCGGCCGCATCCGCAGCCGCACGCCGAACGAGCCGCTGGGCCAACTGGTGCACTCGCTGGAAGGCTTTCCCGAGCGCGACATCCAGATCGTGCCGGTATCGATCTACGTGGGCCGCGCGCCCAACCGCGACACCGGCTGGTTCCGCGTGCTGTTCTCCGAGAACTGGGTGATGGTGGGCCGCTTCCGCCGGCTGCTGGCGCTGCTGTTGAACGGCCGTGACACGGTGGTGCATTTTTCCGCGCCGGTGTCCCTGCGCAGCGTGCTGGACGAATCGGGCGACGTCGCGCCGGAACGTTTCGCGCGCAAGATCGCCCGCGTGCTGCGCACCCATTTCCGCCGCATCCGCACCGCCGTGGTGGGGCCGGACCTGTCGCACCGGCGCACCGTGGTCGATTCGGTGCTCAATGCCGAGCCGGTACGCGCGGCCATCGCCGCCAGCGCCGCCAAGGAAAAGATCAGCCACGCCAAGGCCTGGCGCAAGGCGCACAAGCTGGTGCTGGAGATCGCCGCCGACTACTCGCATCCGGTGGTGCGCTCGGTGTCGTTCCTGCTGTCCAACTTCTGGAACAAGCTGTACGACGGCATCGCCATGCACCATTTCGACAAGGCCCGCGCGGTGGCGCCCGGCCACGAAGTGGTCTACGTGCCCTGCCACCGCAGCCATGCCGACTACCTGCTGCTTAGCTACCAGCTGCACGTCTCCGGCGTGGTGGTGCCGCACATCGCCGCGGGCGTGAACCTCAACCTGCCGGTGATCGGGCCGATCCTGCGCCGCGGCGGCGCGTTCTTCATGCGCCGCAGCTTCAAGGGCAACGCGCTGTACTCGGTGGTGTTCAACGAATACCTGGCGCAGCTGATCGATCGCGGCGTGCCGATGGAATACTTCATCGAAGGCGGCCGCTCGCGCACGGGCCGGCTGCTGGCGCCGCGGGCGGGCATGCTGGTGATGACGGTGCGCGCCTTCCTGCGCGCGCCGCGCCGGCCGGTGCTGTTCCAGCCGGTCTACATCGGCTACG
>JBIQMK010000073.1:0-13754 GCA_044463365.1 Rhodanobacter sp.
CGGCCTGCCCGTTGACGGTGACGGTGGTGCTGTCGATCGGCAGCGCGACATCGAAGCTGTAGGTCTGGTCGCCGTAGTTGGTGGTGAACACGATCCGCGGGCCGGTCACGTTCACGCCCAGCTTCTTGGCGGTGGCCTGGAGCTGCGCCACGGCCTTGCCGGTGGCCGCATCGAAACCTTCCAGGCCGTCCTTGCGTGCGATCGAGGTGGGCACCAGCAACACCGGCGTCTGCTGCGTCTGCACGATGTAGGGGATCAGCCCGGAATAGTCGATGTTGGGCACCGACGCCAGGGCGTTCTGCAGGTTGTTGAGGCTGACGTCCACGAAGGAGTCCGGATCGCCGTGGATGTACAGGTTGGCGAAACGGTTGACCAGGTTCCAGCCATAGGCGACGTCATAGGACCAGGTGACCTCGGTCAGCTGGCCGCGGCTGCCCTGGCGTTCCAGGTCCAGCGTGAAATGCTTGTCCTGGCCGCGCCAGTCGTTGTCCAGATTCCAGACGATGCTGGCGTTCTTGGTGGTGCTGGTGATCTTGTCGAACGACGGGGTCGCGCTGGCAATCGTCAGCTTGCCGTTGCCGACCTTTTCGTTGCTGCTGCTCCAGCTCAGCTCGGCACCGGGGCCGTAGGCACTGCCCGAGAGGCTGAACTTCGTATCCCGATCGTACGACCGCAGCACCGAGAACTCGGGCACACGGCGAAGATTGTCGAGCATGTCGTAGACCTGCCGCATGTCCTTGCCGATTACCAGCGACCGCTCCACGTGACCGTGGCCCGGCATGACCACACCCGCCACCACGCCGACCAGGGCGACGATGATCAGGGCAACAAAAAATTCAAGGACACGCATCATTCCAAGGGTCTCCGAACGTCTCTACGCAGTACCAGGATGGCAGTACCAGGATGGTCTCCCCTACCGCGTGGCGCGGCGCCTCCCATGAGTTGCTGAGGGACGCAAAAGGGGGGTCGGCAATTGCCGAAGCTACGGATGTTACTTGCTCGCGGGCTGGAACGCTATTGCCGGGAACATCCATATGGATGGCCACGTGAAACGGCGCCGCGACGCCATTCCGGCGGCCGCGGCGAGCGGCGTTAGGCCGCCGCCCGCGCCGCCTGGTCCAGGCAGATGAGGGCTGTCACCGCAGGACCGCGACGCCGCCGTCCCCTTCAGACGATGCCCAGCTCCAGCGCCTTCAATACGGCGCGGGTACGATCGCGCACACCCAGCTTGGAGAGAATGTTGGACACATGGTTTTTCACCGTGCCCTCGGCCACCTTCAGCGAGTTGGCGATCTCCTTGTTGCTGTAGCCGCCGGAGAGCAGCCGCAGGATCTCGGTTTCGCGCTCGGTCAGCGGATCGGGCTGCTCCAGGCTGGTGAACTGGTTCTGCATGCGCGCCACGCCGGCCATCAGGCGCTGGGTGACCATCGGCGCCACCAGCGAGCCGCCGCCGGCCACCACCCGTACCGCCTCCACCAGCTGCTCCAGCGACACGTCCTTCAACAGGTATCCGCGGGCGCCGGCCTTCAGGCCCTGCAACACCAGTTGGTCGTCGTCGAAGGTGGTGAGGATGATGGTGGGTGGCAATTCGTTGCGCGATGCCAGCGTCTGCAGCACTTCCAGCCCGCTCATGTTGGGCATGCGCAGATCCAGCAGCACCACGTCGGGCTTGATCCGCGGAATCTCACGTATCGCCTGGGCGCCATCGGCGCATTCGGCCACGACGCGGATGTCAGCAGCGAGATCCAGCAGCGAACGTACGCCCTGGCGCACCAGATTCTGGTCGTCGACGAGACAAACGGAAATCATCGCGCATCCTCAAGCAGTAGGGCCCATGGGAGCGGTGTCGGCACGACGCATCGCCCCCGTCAGCACAGCATTCTTGCATGTCCGCGCAGGCCACGGAAAACCGGACCTCCGCGATCCCGCCTCCCCGTCGCCGGCGCCAACCGCCCGGCGTCCCCGCGTCCTCCGGCTTTCTTCCGCCGCCGTGGCTGGCCGGGCGGTCGGTGCCGCACGCCTTCAGGGCATCCGCAGCGCCGGCGGATCGAACCGCGTGGGCGCGTGCGCCAGCGATGGGTGTTCCCCCAGCGGCAATCGCACCGACAGCGCGAAGCCGCGGCTGACGCCGGTGTGCAGCGTGACGCTGCCGCCGAATTCGGCCAGCCGCTCGCGCATGCCCGAGAGCCCGTTGCCAGGCTTGACCTGGGCCGCGCCACGACCGTCGTCGCGTGCCTGCAGGCCGACTTCGCTGGCCTCGGCATAGGCGAAATCCAGCCACAGGTTGCGCGCACCGGCATGCCGCGCGGTATTGGTGATGATCTCCTGCGCGCAACGCAGCAACACGTGTGCCCGTCGCGGGTCTTCCACGCTGAAGCGCGCCGGCATCTCCACGTGGATCTTCAACCCCGGAACACCGTCGGTCAGCGTGCGCAAGGCGCTGGTGAGGTCGACCGCATCGTCCTGGCGCAACTCGCTCACCGCTTCGCGCACATCGGACAGAAGGTGGCGCGCCGTGCTCTGCGCCTTGCGCACATGCGCCTCCGCCGCCTCGTTGGTGAGGTGGCTGGCCACTTCGAGGTTGAGGCTCAGCGCCGTGAGGTGGTGGCCGATCACGTCGTGCAGATCGCGCGCGATGCGCATGCGCTCGGCGAGACGGCTGGACTCGGCCAGCAACGCCCGGGTCGCGCGCAGCTCCGAGTTGAGGCGGCGCTGCATCTCGCGCTCCTCCGCCTGCTGGCTGGCGATCGCCGAGGTGGTGAACACCAGCACGGAAATGCCAAGGTAGACGCTGGCCTGCACGAAACCGATCGTGATGCTGTGGTCGTACTCCGGAAACGTGGCGAACACCGCCACCAGGCTCAGATGCTGCAATACCAGCCACAAGCCGCCCATCCAGAACGGCAGCAGCCAGGGCAGCACCACCGACGCCACCACCATCAACATGGCTGAAAGACCGCTGTGGCTGTACCAGCCCACCGCCACTGCCGCCGCCGTCATCAAGGCCAGCCCCAGCAGCTTCAACGCGGGATAGCGGCGCGAGCCCAGGTTGCTGGTCAGCAGCCAATACATCAGCCCGAACACCAGGTAGCACAGCGTCCACAGCAGCAGCGAGAAACTGGGGCGCTGCAACTGGTTCAGGCGCTCGGCCGCCCAGGTGGTGACCAGCGGCGTCCCGGCCGACAGGTAGGTGAAGAAACCCGCGTAGCGCAGCAGCAGGCGGATGTGATTGAAGAATGGCCAACGCATGGCGCGCATCATTGGCCGTGCCGGCCTCCAGCGCAATCCGCCGTGCGACCACGAGCGCCGGCCGCCGGCTTTACAAAGGTTTTACATGGGCTTTCGCCGGTGTACGGGGCATGGCCGCATGGCATAATGGCGCCTTTGCGAGGCCGTGCGTTGGCCTTTCCCCGACTCCACCCAAGCGGAGCAACGAATGGTTCTTGCCATCCGCGACGTGCGCGAGCACGACCTGGATGCGGTGCTGGCGCTCAACAACGCCGCCGGCCGCTCCATCCTGGCACTCGATTCCGCGCGGTTGCGCTACTTTTATGAGCACGCGGAATACTTCCGCGTGGCCGAGGTCGACGGGCAGCTGGCGGGTTTCCTGATCGCCCTGCGCAACGGCGGCCAATACGACAGTCCCAACTACCGCTGGTTCGGCGAGCATTACGCGCAGTTCATGTACATCGACCGCATCGTGATCGCCAACAACTACCACCGCCACGGCCTTGGCCGCGTGCTCTATTGCGACGTGCACAGCTACGCCGAAGTTCGCGTGCCGCTGCTCACCTGCGAAGTGCTGCTGGAACCGCGCGACGACGTGGTGGTGCTTTTCCACGGCACCTACGGCTTCCAGGAAGTGGGCCAGCAGCGGATGGGCGAGGACGGCCCGCAAGTCAGCCTGCTGGCGCTGGATCTGCCCAGTTACGCCTACGTGCGCGAAACCTGGCTCGACAAGGGCGGCTTGCCCGACGTGCCCTGGCTGAGCGAGCGCAGCATACCGTCGCTGGCCGCAGCCAGCGCGCACGAATCGGCAGGAAAACAGCAACCATGAACGTGAAGACCGAAACATCCGACGCCTGCGATCTGCGTTTCGGCCAGGTCGGCATCGCCTGCGTGCGGGTGCGCCGGGTCGATGCGGCCGCGTTGTGCGAGGAGCTGGAGCGCCGCGTGCGGTCCGCGCCGCAGCTGTTTTCGCGCGCCGCCGTGGTGCTGGACCTCAGCCATCTGCTGCACCTGCCCGACGACGGCACCGTCGACGCGCTGCTGGAAGCGGTCCGCAGCGCCGGCATGCTGCCGGTGGGACTGGCCTACGGCACCAGCGAAACCGAGGCGCTGGCCAGCCGCATGGGCCTGCCGCTGATCGCCAAGTTCCGCGCCGCCTACGAGCCGGCCGCGGCCGCGCCGGCCGCCGAAGCGCGTCCGGCCGAACCGGTGGCGCGACCGGAGCCGATCCTGGCACCGCCTGAATCGGGCCACCCGCTGGGCGCGCAACACCATGACGGCTCGGTGCGTTCCGGCCAGCAGGTCTACGCGCGCGATCGCGACCTGATCGTCACCGGCGCGATCGCCAACGGCGCCGAAGTGATCGCCGATGGCAATATCCACATCTACGGCGGCCTGCGCGGACGCGCCATGGCCGGCGCGCAGGGCGACGAGAAGGCGCGCATCTACGTTTCCGATTTCCGGGCGGAACTGGTGGCCATCGCCGGCCAGTACCGCGTGTTCGAACAAATTCCCGACGACCTCGAGGGCCGGTCCGTGCAATGCTGGCTCGATGGCGAAAAACTGTTGATCGCAAAACTGTGATCGGCTGCAACAACAACCTTGCGGAGATGGGCTCTTGACTGCTGAGATTATCGTTGTCACTTCCGGCAAGGGCGGCGTCGGCAAGACGACCACCAGCGCCTCGCTCGCCACCGGTCTGGCCATGGCCGGCAAGAAGGTCGCCGTGATCGACTTCGACGTCGGCCTGCGCAACCTCGACCTGATCATGGGCTGCGAGCGGCGCGTGGTGTACGACTTCGTCAACGTGGTGCACGGCGAAGCCACCCTGAAACAGTCGCTGATCAAGGACAAGCGCTACGAGAACCTGTTCGTGCTGGCCGCCAGCCAGACGCGCGACAAGGATGCGCTGACCCAGGAGGGCGTCGAGAAAGTGCTCGACGGCCTGTCCGAGGAAGGTTTCGACTACATCATCTGCGACTCGCCCGCCGGCATCGAGAAAGGCGCCCACCTGGCCATGTATTTCGCCGACAAGGCGGTGGTGGTGGTGAACCCGGAAGTGTCGTCGGTACGCGACTCCGACCGCATCCTGGGCCTGCTCGCCAGCAAGACGCGGCGCGCCGAGCGCGGCGAGGGCCAGGTCGCCCAGCACCTGTTGCTGACCCGCTACAACCCGGCCCGCGTGGCGATCGGCGAGATGCTCAGCGTCGGCGACGTGGAGGAGATCCTGGGCATCAAGGTGGTCGGCGTGATTCCGGAATCGGAAAACGTGCTCACCGCCTCCAACAACGGCGTGCCGGTGATCGTGGACACGAACTCGACAGCCGGCCAGGCCTACAGCGACACCGTGGCCCGCATCCTCGGCGAAGAGCGTCCGCTGCGCTTCATCGACGTGCCCAAGAAGGGCTTTCTCCAGCGCGTGTTCGGAGGTTGATCACGATGGGTATTCTTGATTTCCTGAAGCGCCGGCCCGAGCCGACCGCCACCGTGGCACGCGAGCGGCTGCGCATCATCGTGGCGCAGGAGCGCTCCTCCCGCGGCGCGCCCGACTACCTGCCGATGATGCGCAACGAACTGCTCGAAGTGATCAAGAAATACGTCCACGTCGACATCGAGGCCATCAACATCAACCTGGAGCGTGACAGCGGCCACGAGATCCTGGAGTTGTCGGTGACGCTGCCGGACGGCAAGGCGAAGACGGACGCCACCGACGCCACCACCGCCAACTGAGCGCTCCGGCGATCGCGGGCCGGCGCATGCTTTCGCCGGCCCGCTCATCCCTCGTCACCGTGCCACGCATGCCATCCGAACATCCCACTCCGGCCGGATCTCCCGATACCGTGTTGCGGCTGGCCCAGCTCGGCTTCGACGCGCCCGCGGCGCTGCTTGCCCGCTACGGCCTGGCGTTGCAGCGCGTTGACGACGGCGCACCCATTCCCGGCAGTTTCTGGGGCGACGAGGAGGCCGGCATCATAGGCACGACGGTCTATGCCCGGGCGGATACGCCGCTGCATTCGCTGCTGCACGAGGCCTGCCACCTGATCGTGATGCCGCCGGACAGACGTCCGGACGTCCATACCGACGCCACCGATTCGATCGAGGAAGAGGACGCCACCTGCTACCTGCAGATCGTGTTGGCCGACGCCTTCCCCGGCGTGGGGCGCGAACGGCTGATGGCCGACATGGACGCGTGGGGCTACACGTTTCGGCTGGGCTCGACCCGTGCCTGGTTCGAGAACGACGCCGCCGAAGCGCGGGCGTTTCTGGTCGCGCGCAAACTGATCTGACGATGCGCCGGGTGCCGCGACGCAGCGCAGCCTATTTGGCGTGCCACTTGTCGTCGTCGCCTTTCCTGTAATCCTTCTTCACGGCCGCCCAGGCGACCTTGTGCGCCGTCTCCTCGCGTGACGCGTCGCCACGGCGCTCGTCCTCGTCGGCATATTCGTCCCACGCGCTGTTGAACGCTTCCTTGTAGATCTCCTGCGCGTGCCTGGGCACGTTGTCGCGCACCGAGTCGGGCAGGTCGCTGATGGATTTGTAGGGCATGGCGGAACCTCCGGTGATGCGGCCGAGCGATCCGGGCTGCCGGATCGATGTCGTTCCGACAGCCTGGACCCGTAGCGGTCAAACAGTCGTCAAAAGCGCCACCCCGCCGATCGAAGCGTCAAGCGACCGAAGCCCGCACGTAGCTGCCCACCTCGGTACGACACGCCTTCACCAGCCGGTTCCAGCCATTGATGGCGATGATCGCCAGCGTCAACTCCATCGTCGCCTTCTCGTCGAAGTGCTCGCGCACTTCGGCATACAGCTCGTCGGGCAAGTCGTTGGTGGAAACCTGCGTCACCGCCTCGGCCCAGCTCAGCGCGGCGCGCTCGCGTGGCGTATAGAACGGCGCCTCGCGCCAGGCCGACAGCAGGTACAGCCGCTGTTCGGTTTCACCGGCGGCACGCGCCTCCTTGCTGTGCATGTCCAGGCAATAGCCGCAGCCGTTGATCTGCGATACCCGCACCTTCACCAGCTCCAGCAGCGAATGCTCCAGTTCACTGCGATGCACGACGGCTTCCAGGCCACGCATCGCCTTGAAGACGTCGGGAGCGGCGTTGCGAAAGTCGATTCGTGCTTTCATGCGGATCCTCGCGGTAACGGATGGAAGGGAAGACGCCCGGGCGCTAAGTCAACGCGGCCCGGTGATCTGGGCCTGCAACTCCACGTCCCGGGCCAGCGCCGGTGCGACCGGCACGCGGCTGATCCGCCCGTACCAGTACCACGCCAGCACGCCGATCAGGGTCAGTGACGACGACCCCAGCGCCAGCGACAACATGGTGGACGAAAGCAGCGGCGACAGCACGCCGGCGACCACGCTGCTGAGCAGCAGGCTGGCAAACGCCTGCACCGAGGAAATGCCGCCGCGCAAATGGGGGAAGCGATCGAGCAGCAGCAAGGTGAGCGTGGGAAACGCCAGTTGCACGCCCACGCCATGCAGCACCAACGGCAGCATCGACCACGGCAGCTGCGGTTGCGGCAGCGCCGCCGCCAGCGACACATGCAGCGTGCACGCCAGCAGCATCACCGCATAGCCCAGGTTGACCGTGAAACGCACGCTGCGCCGGTCGGCCAGGCGCCCGGAAAGCCAGGCGCCACTGATCAGCCCCACCACCACCGGCACGAACAGCCAGGGAAAATCCCGCGCCGACAGATGCAGCAGGTCGAGCACGATGCGCGGCGCCGACGCGATGAACAGGAACAGCCCCGCGAAGTTCACCGAGCTGGAAACCAGCAATGGCCAGAACGGCCGGTCACGGCCGAACGACAGATAGCCGGCCAGCAGCGGGCGCACCGCGAACGTGGTGCGCCGCGCGGGCGGGTGACTCTCCTCCAGCCAGATCGCAACAGCCGCCGCCAGCAGCACGGTGAACAGCAGCAGGAACCAGAAAACGCCGTGCCAGCCACCCAGCGGCAGCAACCACGCGCCCACCATCGGGGCGATCACCGGCGACACGCCAAAGATCATCATCACCTGCGACATCAGCCGCTGCGCGGCCGGCCCTTCGAACGTATCGCGGATCACCGCACGCCCCACCACCAGCCCTGCGCCGGCGCAGGCACCCTGCAGCGCGCGGCAGGCCAGCAACATGGCGAACGAGGTGGATACCGCCGCCAGCATCGACGCCAGCGCATACACCAGCATGCCGGCGACCATCACCGGCTTGCGCCCGATCGCGTCGGAGATCGCGCCATGGAACAGGCTCATGGCCGCGTAGGTCAGCAGGTAGACGCTGATCAGCTGTTGCAAGGCCGCGTTGTCGACCTCGAAACGGGCACCGATCAAGGGGAACGCCGGGAAGATCGCGTCGATCGAAAACGGACCGATCATCGACAACGCCGCCAGCAACCAGGGAAGACTGCGGCGTGCCGTGCGCGAGGGTGAATTCATCGAGGCGGCAACGTCGGGCGGCAACAGGAAACGCATTGTAGCCAGCGCGCCGCGCTCCTGCGTCACATGACTTGCGCTTCTGGCGCCCGCGCTCCTAGCATGGCCGCTTCGGGAGATGGCATGCCTCCCGTTCCCGCGGTACGAGATCGGGGGAACCAACCGCCCCGCATGATTGCAGGGGCTGATGATGCCTGCACCACCGGCTTCCGGCGGCGCAGGCGTGCCTGCCGCCGCGGCAACCGGACACTTCCATTCGTCAGGAGACGCGCTCGTGGGTGTAACCGGATTCGTTGCAATTGGCCTCGGCGGAGCCATCGGCTGCTGGTCGCGCTGGTTGTTGGGCATCGCGCTCAACCCGTTGTTTCCCACCCTGCCGCTGGGCACGCTGGCGGCCAACCTCACCGGCGGTTTGCTGATGGGCTGCGTGATGGGCGTGTTCGACCATTTCCAGACGTTGTCGCCGGAGCTGCGGCTGTTCGTGTTCACCGGCTTCCTGGGCGGGCTGACCACGTTCTCCACCTTCTCGGCGGAATCGGCCACCTTGCTGCTGCGCCAGCAATACCTGTGGTTCAGCGGCCACGTGGCGGTGCATGTGGTCGGCTCGATCGGCATGACCGTGATCGGCATCGCCCTCACCCGCAGCGTGCTGCGCCATTGATCGGAGAACCGGCATGAACCAGGACAATCTGCAGCAAGGCCTGCACCTCACGTTCTACTGCCACGTGCGCGCGCGGCACGATGGCATGCTGGTATCGCAATGGCTGCTGGAACAGGCCCGCCGCGACGGCCTCGGCGGCGGCTCGGTGTTTCGCGCCACCGCCGGCTTCGGCCGCCACGGCGTGCTGCGCGAAGAGCAATTCTTCGAGTTGGCCGACGACCTGCCGGTGAAGGTGGAATTCCTGCTGCGCGAGGACCAGGCCGACCTGCTGCTGGAGCGCGTGCGCGCCGCCGGCATCGACACGGTTTATGCACGATCGCCGGCAAACTATGGCGTGCTGGGAGCCGGGCGGACTTGAGCTGGCCGGGCTGCAATGCCGCCTGCGCGGCTCCGTTTTCCGCCCCTGTGGGCGAAAACCGGATGAGCGCCGCGCGCATCGACGTCACCGAACGCCGGGAGCCGTCCATCCGGCGCTGACGGCTGTTTGTTCCACTCTGCGAGGAAAAGCATGAGCCAGGACACCTTGAAGGACCGCGCCAGCGAATTGCTGCAAAGCGCTGGCATCACCATCAACGGCGGCGCACCCACCGATCTCCAGGTCCACGACGAGCGACTGTATTCGCGCGTGTTCGCGCACGGGTCGCTGGGCCTGGGCGAAGCCTACATGGATGGCTGGTGGGATGCGCAGGACCTGCCCGGCATGTTCACCCGCATGCTGCTTTCCGGGCTCGACCAGAAGCTGCATACCTTCGAGGCGGTGATCGCCCACCTCAAGGCGCGCTTCATCAACCTGCAGCGCGGCGAACACGCGTTCGAGATCGGCAAGGCGCATTACGACCTGGGCAACGACCTGTTCCAGGCCATGCTCGGCAAGCGGCTGGTGTACTCCTGCGGTTACTGGGCCGCCGCCGACAACCTCGACGACGCGCAGGCGGCCAAGCTCGACCTGGTCTGCCGCAAGCTGCAACTGCGACCCGGGCAGCGCGTGCTGGACATCGGCTGCGGCTGGGGCGAGGCGCTGAAATACGCGGCGGAAAACTACGGCGTCAGTGGCGTGGGCATCACCGTGTCGCAGGAGCAGGCGGAGTTCGCCCGCGAATTGTGCGCCGGCCTGCCCATCGAGATCCGCCTGCAGGATTACCACGACATCGACGAACGTTTCGACGCGGTGTATTCGATCGGCATGTTCGAGCACGTGGGCGGCAGGAATTACCGCGCGTACTTCGAAACCGTGGACCGCTGCCTCAAGGACGGCGGACTGTCGGTACTGCACTGCATCGGCACCAACGGCGCACCCGCGCAGCCGGACCCGTGGATCGAGAAATACATCTTCCCCAACTCGGTGATCCCTGCCGCCAGCCAGGTCGCCAGCGCACTGGAAGGCCTGTTCGTGGTCGAGGACTGGCACAACTTCGGCGCCGACTACGACCGCACCCTGATGGCCTGGTACGCCAATGTGGAAGCGGCATGGGCCAGGTTGCCGGCCCACTACGACGAACGCTTCCGCCGCATGTGGCGCTTCTACCTGAGCACCTCGGCCGCCGTCTTCCGCAGCCGGCGCGACCAGTTGTGGCAACTCACGCTCAGCGCGCGCGGCGTACCCGGCGGTTATCGCGTGCCACGCTGAGGCGATCGCGGGAAGGTGCGCCGAAGCCATCCCGGCGGCGTTTGTGCTAAATATTCCCGACTCGAACAGGATGGCCTGATCTGCCACGCGCGCATCAGGGGGAGCGAGCAGGGGCATGGGGGCAAACGGTCACGCCGGCGATTACCGGTGCGGGACGCACACCATTTCGCCGGCCACGCGGCGGCTGACCCGCGATGGCCGCACGGTCGACATCGAGGCGAAGGTTTTCGACCTGATCCTGTTGCTGCTGGAAAACCGCGAGCGCGCGCTGTCCAGGCAGGAGGTGATCACCGCGCTGTGGGGCCACCGGCCGGTCACCGACGCGGCGCTCAGCCAGTTGCTGCACAAGGCGCGCCGCGCCTTGGACGACGACGGCGAACGGCAGGCCGTGATCCGAACCGTGTATGGCCGCGGACTGCAGTGGGTGGCCGCGGTCGAGCCGGCGCCAGATGAAACCGCCGCGGCCGCAGCGCACGCCGGGCCCACGCCGCGTGCACGCCGGCGCAGGGGATGGATCGCCGCGCTGGCAAGCCTGGCGCTGCTTGGCGTGCTGTCCGCCTGGATCATCCGGCGCGACGCCTCCCCGGCCAGCGCGCCGGCGCCGCGGATGGCGCTGCTGCCGATCGACAACGCCACCGGCGATGCCGCGCTGGACTGGACCGCGCGCGGCCTGCCCGGCCTGGTCGCCAGCCTGCTCGGCGACCGCCCCGACCTCGACGTGATCGACCCGCTGCAGGTGGCCCGGGCATGGAGCTTCACGCCGCCCAAAGGCAGCAGCCGCGCCGAACACACGCGCTACGTCACCGGTGCCGACATCCTGGTCAGCGGCAAGCTCACCCGGTTGCCGGGCAAGGTCTACCAGTTGGTCCTGCATGTCGACGCGGGCCAGCGCGGCGGCTCGGACATCGTCATCAGCGCCAGCACCCCCGGTGCGCTCGGCGTCGATGCGGTGGCGCGCCTGCGCCGCGCGTTGAAGCTCGATCCACCGGCGACCTCACCGTTCAAGGCCACGCCGCAGGACGCCTATCTCGCCGAAACCTTTGCCCGCGGCACCGACCTGGCCATGCACGGCGACTGGCAGGATGCCCGGCCCTACTTCGTGCTGGTGGCCAACGGCCAGCCGGACCTGCTGCCGGCGCGCTTCCTGCTCGCCCGCGCCCAGGCGAACACCGACCAGCTCAAGCAAGCCGATGCCGGCTACGCCGCCGTGCTGGCCGACGCCCGGCGCCTGGGCCGCACCGACATGGTGGCGCGCGTGCTCGCCGACCAGGTGGACCAGGCCAGCCACCGCCACGAGAACGCCCACGCCCTGGACCTGGTCGAGCAGGCGCTGGCCGCCGCCCGCGCGGCCGGGGACCCGCAACTCATCGCCGACGTGCTGATGAGCGCCGCCCGCAGCCATGCCCGCCTGCAGCAGACCGATACCGCGCTCAAGCAGTACGAACAGGCGCGCGCGCTGGTCGAGCAGACGCCGCTGCGTTCGCTGCAACCGAAGTTGCACAACACGATGGCGTTCATCGCCACCGCGCGGAACGACGCCGCCGGCGCCATCGCCGCCGCCCGCGCCGAGCTGGATGCCGACGAGGCGCTCGGCAACGAGCGCAGCAGCAACATCGCCGGCTTCAACCTGGCCTGGTCGCTGTACAGCGACCAGCGGCCACTGGAAGCGCTGCCGCTGCTGGTGCGCACCTGGAACTGGAGCGGCCAGCATCACGATGACGCTCTGCAGGTCGCCACCGGCAACCTGATGACGGCGCTGCTGTACGACATGGGCGTGTACGAGGAAGTGCTGCCGGTCATCGACGCCACCGTGCAACGGGCGGCCGCGCAGGGCAACGACTTCATGCAGTCGCGCCTGCTCGGCTTGCGCGCCGGCGGCGAGTACTTCAGCGGCGATCGGGCCGCCGCCCTGGCGGATTGCCGCAAGGCGAGCGCGCTGATCGATCCGGCGCAGGACCCGGCCGCGGCCGTGGACCGGCTGCTGATCGAGGCGTTCGTGGCGGTCGCCGCCGACCCCGCGTCGGTGGCCGGGCTGAGCCGCCGTGTGGACGAACTCGTCGGGCAACTCGCCGACCCGGCCGGCAGCCGCTCCACCCAATACCTGGTGCATGCGCTGGCGGCGGCGGTCGCGCGCGATCGCGACCGCGCCAGGGCCGCGCTCGAGGCCGCCGCGCAAGCGCCGCAGGCGTCGCGCGACCTGGTGCGCCAGTTCGCGCTGCAGATCGCGCTGGTCACGCACGACGACGCGATCGCGCAGGAGCAATTGCAGGGCTTCACGCTGGCCGACGCGGACCTCACCGCCGACACCTTGCGCCTGTACGGCGCCTGGTCGGCACGCCGCGGCGACACGCAGAACCAGCAGCGCGCGCTGGCCCGGCTCCAGGCGCTGCGGCAGGCGCCGCTCGAGGTGCTGGCCAAGGCCCACTTCGACCCGGTGCACGGCACCCGGGAGAGCGGGCCGGACCACTGAGCCGGGGCCGGCGGCCACCCCCGGGCAGCCGGCCGATCGGCTGCAAGCCCTTGATCGGGAAGAAACATAACGATCCGTAACGAGCCCCTAAGGCGTGCCTCAAGCGCGCACCGGGGCCGCCAGCCTGGAATGGGCCCGCCGCGCGCCAAGCCCGCGGCGCCTCCTCCCGAACACCAGGTTACGGACATGACGCAGCGCCTGCCCTCCTTCCGCCCCCGCCTCCATCGCCCGCTCGCCGCCGCGCTCGTCGCGGCCGGCATCCTGGCCGCCGGTTCGGCCGGCGCCAGCGACAGTCCGTTCGACTACCAGCAGGTCGGTGCCACCCTGGCCTACAGCA
>JBIQMK010000074.1:0-13715 GCA_044463365.1 Rhodanobacter sp.
TGCCCGGCTCCATGTGCGCCTCGAAGCCTTCGGCACGCGCCACCTCGATGACCTTGTGCGGCGACCAGACGAAGATGCCGGGGTGGCCGTAGAACACGCCGCAGACCCGCTTGCCGGCACGCAGCTCGGTCATCATCAACCCGACCCATTGGCGATAGGTCTGCATGCGCGATTTACCTTCCGCGTAATACGACTGCAGGCTGCGTACGTCCGAATGCATCCGTTGCAGCCACATCTCCACGGCCCCATCGGAAAGGCCCGCAAAAATTACGTCGGCCTGCTCGATGTGACTGCGCGCCAGCGGCGTGAGGTGCGAGCCCAGCGTCATGCCCATGCCGACGCAGGCCAGGCTGCCGCGTCGCGCCGCTTCGGACGTGGGTGTCGTGGTCATGGGCGGATAGTAGGGCAGTTGGGTCGATGCATGGCTCGTAGCTCCCGGCGTAGCCATTCCCGTTGGCGGCGACGATCGGACTATCGCGGTTCGCCACGATCAGAAGCCATCCCAGTACGGCGGCTCGCCGAACGAATTCTTTAGGTGATCGATGAAAAGCCTGGCCTTGGCGGTGTGCGAGCGACCGGGCATGCGCACCGCGTGGATTGCCGGCCCGGAGGTCGGCAGGGCGGGAAGATCGGGAAACAGGGCCACCAGTTTTCCCGCCCGCACCAGGTCGCCCACCATCCAGTTGGCCAGGTGGACGATGCCGATGCCGGCCACGGCCGCCTCCAGCAAGGCTTCGGTGTCGTCGCTGCGCAGCGTGCCGCGTACGGGGATCGCCGTGTTCCGGTGGAAACCGGCGAAGCACCACCAGCCCGGCGGTGGCGGCGACGCGAGTGTCAGGCACTGGTGGTTCACCAGGTCGTCGGGCGAGGCGGGCGTTCCATGGCGGGCCAGATAATCCGGGCTGGCGCAGGCTAGCCGCCTCGACGGGGCCAGCGGCGTGGCAACCAGGTCGCTGTCGGGCAGGGTGCCGATGCGAATCGCCACGTCCACGCGCTGCGTCAGCAGGTCCACGCGCGTGTCGCTGAGATGCAGGTCGATCTCGATCAGCGGATAGCGCTCGAGGAAACGGGCGATGGCCGGCACCAGATGCCGCCGGCCGAACGCTTCGGGGCCGGTGATCGTCAGCAGGCCGCGCGGGTCGGCGTGGAGGGCCGCCAGCCCGCGCCTGGCGTCGTCCATCTCCGCCACGATCGTGCGGGCGCGCGGCAGGAATTGTTCGCCCGCGTCGGTGAGCACCAGCGAGCGGGAGCTGCGGGCAAAAAGCTTCGTCCCCAGCTCGGCCTCCAGCGCATCGATCTTGCGGGCGACGGAAGACACGGCCACGCCGCGACGCCGGGCGACCGCCGTGAAGCTGCGGCCCGTCGCCACGTCGAGAAATATCCGGATGGCGTCGAGCACGGTGCGCCTTTGCGTTGAACGCAAATTGGTTTTGCGGTGACGGTGATTGTAGTGGTGGGCGCAAGAACTCACCATCGCCTCGCCACCAACCTCATCGAAGGAAAACCCATGACATCGCATCATCCCGGCCGCGCGATCCGTACCGCCATGGCCGCCACGATTTTCGGTCTCGCCGCCGCGCAGGCCTTCGCCGCCGCGCCCATGGCCAAGACCCCGGCGCCGGGCTATTACCGCTTCATGCTGGGTGGCTTTGAGGTCACCGCGCTCAGCGATGGCACGGTGGACCTGCCGGTGGATCAGCTGCTGCACGAGCCGGCCGCGAAAACGGTGGCCGCGCTGAATCACGCTTTCCAGAAGACGCCGCAGGAAACCTCGGACAACGCCTACCTGATCAACACCGGCAAGCGGCTGATCCTGATCGACACCGGCGCCGGCGACCTGTTCGGGCCCACGCTCGGCAAGTTGATGGGCAACCTGAAGGCTTCCGGTTATTCCGCCGCCGACGTCGACGACATTTTCCTGACCCACATGCATCCGGACCACGTCGGCGGCCTGGCGATGAACAACGCGATCCAGTTTCCCAACGCCGTGGTCCACGCGGAACGCGACGAAGGGGATTACTGGCTGAGCGAAACGAACCTGGCGAAGGCGCCGGACGCCTCCAAGGCCTTCTTCAAGGACGCCATGGCCGAGGTCGGCCCGTATGTGAAGGCCGGGAAATTCCGTCCGTTCCAGGGCGACGTGGCGTTGCTGCCGGGCGTGCGTTCGTACACCAGCTTCGGGCACACGGCGGGACACACCTCGTACCTGATCGAAAGCCAGGGGCAGAAACTGCTGGTGATGGGTGACCTCATCCACGTTCCCGCGGTCCAGCTCGATCATCCGAACGTGACCATTGCGTTCGACAGCGATCCAAAGGAAGCGGCGGCGTCGCGCATCCGCGTGTTCGACGAGGTGGCCAGGGACAGGACACTGGTTGCCGGTGCGCACATGCCGTTCCCGGGCATCGGCCATCTGCGCACGGCCGGCAGGTCCTATCAGTGGGTGCCGGTGAACTTCAGCCGGATGCGCCGGGCGCCGCAAGCGCACTGAGCGTCGGCCGTCGAAGCTGCTTTCAGCGCCGCACCGCCAGGACACCGTCCAGCGCCAGCTGCGCCTTGAAGCCGGCCTTCTCCAGGCGCTTTTCCACTTCGCGCGGCACATCGCGACCGCTGGTGAGCTTGTTCGGGCTGCCGGTGTAATGGAACAGCCGCCCGCCACGGCGCAACACGCGGGCGAGCTGGTCGTAGAACGCCTGTGAATAGAGCTCACCCGCGATACCGAAGCGAGGCGGATCGTGCAGCACAGCGTCGACCGACGCGTCGGCGAACGCCGCGATGGCTTGCGACACATCGGCATGCACAAGCAGCAGCCGGCCACCGCTGGCGTCGGCCTCCGGGTCGGGCGACCACGGGTTCAGCGTGCGCAGCCACAACACGTCGGCGTTCTTCTCGAACGAATGGATGCGCGCCACGCCGGCCTCCAGGCAGCAGGCCGCGAAGTAGCCCAGGCCGCCGCAGGTATCGAGCACCACCTTGCCGGCGGGTTCGACCAGGGCCACCTTGCGGCGAGCGTCCTCGAACGGCGAGGCCTTCGACGTGGGCAGCATCTTGATACCGTCGATCTCGAACGTGGGCGCGCCCCACTCGGTGGGCACCAGCTTGATCAGCGAGCCGGAGAAGCGCGCCACCGGCGTGTAGCCGTCGCCATCGCGGTAGTAGATGGTGCGGTCCTTCAGCGTGCCGGGGTAGGGATGGAATTGTCCGCGCCACTGCCAGTCTTGCGCCGACAACCGCACCTGGTCGCGGGTGAGTCCCAGCGTCAGCGAGCCCTGCCACTCGTCGGCGCCGGCATCGCGGGCCGCGCATAGCGTTTCGGCGACGGGGCGCGTGAGCAGGGGGCCGGAATAGTTCGGCACGTGAGGTGATCTCCTTCGGTTGCCGGAAGGGCGAGGGCGGCTGGCGCGGGCCGGCAGGATAGCGTGGCGTGGATCGAGCCGCTCGTCCGTTGGGCGTTGGGACGATGAAGGAAGATCAAGAGCGAACCCCTCCCCAACCCTCCCCTGCGAGCAGGGGAGGGAGCGGAGCGTGGGGCTTTTGGCTCCTCCCCCTGCTCGCAGGGGGAGGTTGGCGACCGTAGGGAGTCCTTTAGGTGAGGGGGTGGCTCGGGCTGGCAGAGAGATCATTTTCGCCGCGGCCCGCAGTGGAAGGTGCAGACCTGTACGATGGCGCGCTGTCGATCCGGACTGCCAGGCCCAGCCCATCAACGTTTTCACTCGTCAACCGGTGGATCGCGCGATCCTGCGTCTGGCCCTGCCGGCGTTCGGTGCGCTGGTGGCCGAGCCGATGTTTCTGCTGGCGGACTCGGCCATGGTCGGTCATCTTGGCGAGGAACCGTTGGCTGGCCTCGGGCTGGCCGGCGCGATTCTCCAGACGATCATCGGCTTGATGGTTTTCCTGGCCTACAACACCACGCCGGCGGTGGCTCGCTGGCTGGGCGCGGGAGACGGTCGCCGCGCCGTGGCCGTGGGCATCGACGGGCTGTGGTTTGCGCTAGGCCTCGGCATCGTTCTGGCCGGTGCGGGCTGGGCCGCGGCGCCCGCACTGGTGGCGGCGTTCGGCGCGAATGCCGCGGTGTCCGCTGCGGCCGTCACCTATCTGGGCATTTCGATGGCGGGCTTGCCGGCGATGCTGCTGGTGTTCGCGGCCAGCGGCTTGCTTCGCGGCTTGCAGGACACCCGCACGCCGCTGATCGTGGCGGGTGCCGGCTTCGCCGCCAATATCGTGCTCAACTTCTGGTTCATCTATGGCCTGGGGCATGGCATCGCCGGTTCCGCGGCCGGGTCGGTCGTGGCGCAATGGCTGATGGTGGCCGCGTATCTCGTGGTGGTGGGCGGCCACGCGCGGCGTGCGGGTGCCAGTCTCTGGCCGCGCCGTGCCGGCATGCTGCTGGGCGCGACCGCGGGCGGCTGGCTTTTCCTGCGTACGCTGACGATGCGCATCGCGATGGTGCTTGCCGTTTATGTGGCGACCGGGTTGGGCTCGCCGCAACTGGCGGCTTTCCAGATCGTGATGACGCTGTTCGCCACGCTCGCGTTTGCGCTGGATGCGCTGGCGATCGCCGCCCAGGCGCTGGTCGGTCGCCACCTGGGTGCGGGCGACCGGGCCAGCGTCAGGGCGGTGCTGCGCCGATGCCTGGAGTGGGGCGTGCTGGCGGGGCTGCTGTCCGGCGCGGTCGTGGTGGTCTGCAGTGGCGTGCTTGGTCATCTGTTCACCAGCGCGGCCAGCGTGCTCGCGCTGTTGCCGCCCAGCCTGGTCATGCTCGGCCTCTCGGTACCCGTCGGCGCCGTGGTGTGGGTGCTGGATGGCGTGCTGATCGGCGCGGGCGATCTTCGCTATCTGGCCGTCGCCGGGGTGATCAACCTGGCCGTCTTCGCCCCGCTGGCCGTTGCCATCCTCATCGTCGCGCCCGCGGGAACGGCGGGGCTTGGCTGGCTGACGGCCGCCTTCGTCTTCGGTTTCCCTGGCGCGCGCCTGGCCACGCTGGGTTGGCGCGTTCGCCATGACCGGTGGATGGTCGTCGGCGCGGACCGGTCACGCCGCTAGGCAGCGAGGTCTGCCAACGACGGCCATGCCGAAGGCAGGCGTGGGATACCGTCATCGCGGGCATGGATTATCCTCGGCGCCCCATCGAAAGCATCGCCGAGCCGAGCGTGGCTACGGGCGAAGGACGGCCATGTCGCAACAACAAGCATCATTCCCCGGATTTGCGCCGGCGGTAGCCACCGATCGCCTGTTTCTGGCGACGTTCCCGGACCGTGAGACCGCCGACCGGCTCGCCGCCTTCGCGGTGGCGCAATGTGCCCGCCACGGTCTGCACGGCAAACCGCTGGCGACCGATCGCTTTCACGTCACCTTGTTTCATCTGGACGATTCGGTGGGCTTGCGCCAGGACATCGTCGAGGCGGCCGGCGCCGCGGCAGCGCGGGTCACGACGGCGCCGTTCGATGTGGTTTTCGATCAGGTCGCCAGTTTCGACGCGCATCGGGAAAAATCGCCGTTCGTGCTGACGGCCGAGCACGGCAACGAGCCCTTGCATGCGTTTCAGGCCGAGCTTGGCGCGCGGTTGCGCGAGGCCGGGCTGGGGCGATATGTGGCGTCGGGTTTCAGGCCCCACGTTACGCTGGCGTACGACCGTCTCGTGATCGCTCCGGAAAAGGTTGCGCCGATTGCCTGGCGGGCAAGAGAGTTCGTGCTGGTGCACAGCTTGCTGGGCCAGACGCGCCACATTCCGCTGGCGCGCTGGCCGCTGGGGTAGACACTTTCACGCAGTCGTCGAGCGTTGCGCGAAGCGCCGAGGATTCTTCACGCAGGCTGCGGCAAGCTCTGGTTTCCCTACCGGAGGCGGCTTGCCGATGATCGAAAAACGCAGCTTGATTCTCGCGGCGGTGCTTGCCGCCGTTGCCGTGCCGACGCGGGCGGCCGTGCAGGATGCGATGCCGGTCACGTTCGACGCGGCGACGGTCAACGATGCCGCGTTGGTTTCGCCCGTACGGTCAGGCGACAAGGGCGCGGCCGTATTGCGGGCCCAGATCCTGCTGGATCGCGCCCGTTTCTCGCCGGGAGAAATCGACGGCGCCTACGGCTCCAACCTGCGCCAGGCGATCGCCGGCTTCCAGGCCAGTCGCGGGTTGGGCGTCACCGGCGAGATGGATGCGCCCACCTGGGCCGCGCTGAATCAGGACCGCGCCCCCGCGCTGATCGCCGTCACCCTGACACCCGACGATGTCGCCGGCCCGTTTCGTCCGGTACCCGAGGACACGGCGGCGAAATCCCGGATGGATGCCTTGGGTTACGCCTCGCCGCTGGAAGCGTTGGGCGAGAAGGTACACGCCAGTCCCGCCCTGCTTCGGCAGTTGAACCCCGGCAAGGATTTCAGCCAGGTCGGCGAGTCGCTGGTGGTGCCGAACGTGCAGAGCGCCACGCCACTGCCGGTCGTGGCCAAGGTGGTGGTGGACAAGTCCGACGCCACCGTTTCGCTGGTGGATGAGGCCGGCAGGGTCGTGGCGCAGTACCCCGCGTCCACCGGCAGCCGGCACGATCCGCTGCCCATCGGCGACTGGAAGATCGAAGGCGTGGCCAGGAACCCGGTCTTCCACTACAACCCCAAACTGTTCTGGGATGCCGAGGCCGGCGATTCCAGGGCCATCCTGCCGGCTGGGCCAAACAACCCGGTCGGCGTGGTCTGGGTGGAGCTTTCCAAGCCCCACTACGGTATCCACGGCACGCCAGAGCCGTCGAAAGTGGGCAAGACCGAATCGCACGGTTGCATCCGCCTCACCAACTGGAGCGCGCAGGACCTGGCCCAGGCGGTGAAACCGGGCATGACCGCCACCTTGAAGGACTGACATGAAAGTGCTGATCGGCTTCGTGCTGGGTGCGGTATGCGGGGTGCTGGCCATGCTGAACCTGGGCGGGCGGAAAGCGGTCCCTGCCGTTGTGGAGGACAGCCCTCCACGGGCGATACGCACTGCCGCCATCACGGACGAGCCAACGCCGCCGCCGGCGACAGCCACCGTCCCGGTCGCCGCGACCACGGCGATCGTGGGGGACGACGAGGCCGCGCCTGCGGCCCCGGCATCGGTTATCGAAGCGGTACCCGATATGTCGGGCCTGCCCGCCAGCGCGGTCTCCGGCTTGCTGATGCCGGTGGTGGGCGTCAAGCCCGGCGATCTGGTGGATACGTATACCCAGGCGCGCCAGGCGCGAGGCGTGCACGATGCGATCGACATCATGGCGCCCCGCGGCACGCCGGTGGTGGCGGTGAACGACGGCGAGGTGGTGAAGCTGTTCGACAGCGTACGCGGCGGGCTCACCGTCTATCAGTTCGGGCCGCAGCAGAAAGTCGTCTACTACTACGCCCACCTCGATCGCTACGCGCCGGGGCTGGCCGAGGGACAGATGCTGCATCGGGGCGACCCGGTCGGTTTCGTGGGGAGCACCGGCAACGCCAGCGCCGACGCGCCGCACCTGCATTTCGAGATCGGCGTGCTCGGCCCGGAGAGGCATTGGTGGCAAAGCACGCCGATCAATCCCTATGGCCGGATAGCCGGGCAGTAGCGCTCGGCGGCGCTGGGGCTTGGCCAGGGCCCCGTCGGGTCGAGGGCGGCCGGGTCGGGCGTCGAAACGCCCCAACACTTGGTTAACCCGCCTCCGCTAAACTGGTCCCATGTCCTTGAAAACCTTCATGTCGGCGCTGATGCTGGCGCTCGCCGTGGGCGCGTGCGGCGCCGTACTGGCGGCCGCGCCGCCGGCCGCCGATCAGCATCAGCTCACGCCTTCCGCCGTGATGCCGCTGACCGCGGTGCAACGCCTGGCACGCGAGGCGCCCGCGATCGATCCGCAGGTGTTGTCGCTGGCCCTGGCCGCCGTGCAATGCGCGCAGGCCAGTGGCGTGGGGATGGCGGCGGGACGCCTGGCGGTGATCGACTACAGCATGCCCTCGCTGCAGCGGCGGTTGTGGGTGTTCGACCTGCGCAGCCACGAGCTTTTGTATCGGGAGTGGGTGGCGCATGGCAGTGGCTCGGGCGGCAACCTGCCCACGCATTTTTCCAACGAGGACGGCAGCCACGCATCCAGCGTGGGCCTGTTCGTCACCGGCAGCACCTACATGGGCCGCAACGGTTATTCCTTGCGCATGGACGGGTTGGAGCCGGGCTTCAACGATGCCGCCATGGATCGCGCCATCGTGATGCACGGTGCCGACTACGTGAATGCGACGGCGGACAAGCCGATGGGCAGGCTGGGGCGCAGCTGGGGTTGCCCTGCGCTGCGCAGCGCGGTGGCGCGTCCCATCATCGACGTGATGAAGGATGGCCAGTTCGTGTTCGCCTATTACCCCGAGCAAGCATGGCTGGCGCGCTCCGCCTTGCTGCATTGCCCGGCCGCGCAGCTGGCCTCGGCGGCGGAGAGTGCCAGGCAGTGACGCGCGGCAATCGTTCCGCGGGGCTTTTCCGGTGACGCGTCGCGGCGGAAGCGCCGACCTGCCGCTGCACGGCGGCCGCGTGCCGCGCTGGCTGGCTGACAGGATGACCCGGCTGGGCGCGCTGATGGCCGAGGCGATCGTGCACGAGTACGGCCGCGACGAGCTGCTGCGGCGACTGGCGCATCCGTTCTGGTTCCAGTCGTTCGGCGCGGTGATGGGGATGGACTGGCATTCGTCGGGCATCACCACCAGCGTCATCGGCGCGCTCAAGCGCGGGCTGGCGCCGTTGTCGGCCGAACTGGGCATTCATGTCTGCGGCGGCCGCGGCAAGCATTCGCGGGCCACGCCGGCCGAGTTGCTGGCCATCGGCGAGCGCGTGGGTTTCGATGGCTCGGCGCTGGCCACGGCCAGCCGGCTGGTCGCCAAGGTGGACAGCGCGGCGGTGCAGGACGGGTTCGACCTGTACCTGCACGGTTTCATCGTCAGCGACGAGGGCCATTGGGTGGTGGTGCAGCAGGGCATGAACGGCGATCGCAAACAGGCGCGCCGCTACCACTGGCGGTCGGAAGACCTGAAGAGCTTCGTCGACGATCCCCACGCCGCCGTCGATGGCCCGGGCCAGGGGCGCATCGTGAATCTGGCCGACCGCCGCGCGCTGGCCTCGCGCAACGCCCAGATCGAGCTGCTGCAAACGCTGGGGCCGGATGGCATCGTGCGCGAGCTGGGCCGTATCGAAGGCGGCTTGGGCGAAGCCAGGGCGCGCTCGCCAGCGCCTGCTGGCGGTGGCCTGGACGCACCGTTCCAGCTTGGCCTGCTGCCGCACCTGGTCATGCCCGATCACCACGACGTGCGTGGCGGCGACGTGGTGACGCGGCGCCTGCACGGCAACCTGGCTGCCGCCGCGGAAAACGGTCCGCGCGATTTCACCGGCCTGCTGCAGGTGCCGGGCGTTGGAGCGCGCACCGTGCGCGCGCTGGCGATGGTGGCCGAGGTGTTGCACGGGGCGCCATGCCGCTTCACCGATCCGGCACGTTTCTCGCTGGCCCACGGTGGCAAGGATCGCCATCCATTCCCGGTGCCCACGCGCGTTTACGACCACACCATCGGTGTACTGAAATCCGCCGTGCAGAACGCCAGGCTCGGCCGGGAGGAAGAACTGGGTGCGCTGAAGCGCCTGGACGATCAGGCACGCCGGCTGGAGAGCTACGCCAATGGACCGTCGGCGGAGCAGTTGATCGCCGAAGAGCGTCGCCATTCGCACAGCTATGGCGGACGCAGCGTTTACGGCTGGGAACCTGCGCCAGCCGAAGCGGAGGTAGGGGAGGCCTTGGCGCCCGATCCGCTGCGGCATGGTCGAGACAGCTGATCGCTCGCGGAGCTGAAAGCCTCGGCTCCGTTGCAGGCGCCGATCAGGCGCGGGAGCGTTTTTTGCGAACGGGGGGCGCCTGGACCTGATCCTCCGCCGCCGGCGCTGCCATCAGCTGCCGCAGCCGCAGCGCATCGGGAATGGCGTGGCCATGCGCGGTGTTGTCGAAAACGACCCACGCCTCGGCGCCGTCGGGGGTTTCCTCGCTGACCTGCGTGGCCACGGCGCGCAGCGCGTCGTCGTCGTAGGCGCTGTAATACGTGCGCGGCGAACCATGCAGGCGCCAGTAGCGCAGCGCGGGTTCGCCGGTGGCGTGGCGTGCCGCGGGGCAGGGCGCGGGATCCGCTCCGACGCGGGCCAGGCGGTAACGCAGCCACAGGTCGTCGGCCGGGTCGGCGAACCAGCTGGCGTGGCGCGGCTCGCAGGCCACGTCACCATTCCAGCGAGCACGCAACCGCTTGAAGAAGGCGCCCGCCACGCGTCCGTCGAAAGCCAGGCTGGGCGGCAACTGCAGCAGCAGGCAGCCGAGCTTGTGGCCCATGGGCGCCACCTGGGCCAGGAAATCGTCCAGCAGCGGTTCGGCCTTCCGCAGCCGTGCGTGGTGGCTGATGGTTCGGGGCATCTTCACGGTGAAACGGAAATCCGCCGGAACTGCCGCGGCCCAGCGTTCGTAGGTCTGCGGTCGATGCGGGCGGTAAAACGAGGAGTTGATTTCCACCGCATCGAAACGGCTCGCGTAACGTTCGAGCAGGCTGGCACCGCTGTCGAACAGCGGTTGCTGCGCGGTGGCGATCGACCAGCCGGCACAGCCAATGCGCAAACGGATGCGGGGGTGGGTTGACGTCGGTTCGGCCATATTCCGCAGTGTGCGGGGCGCGCGTGAAGGCGCGGCGATGGCTGGCGGATGTCCGCTTCGCCATTTCCCTTGCCGCCGGGTTTCTTCTATGTTTGCGCATCCTGAACGCCAGAGGCGCGCTGCATGACCGCATTGCCGGAGCATCCCGATCACCTGAGGCGCAGCCTGTCGAACCGGCATCTGCAATTGATCGCCATCGGCGGCGCCATCGGTACGGGCTTGTTCATGGGCTCGGGCAAGACCATCAGCCTGGCCGGGCCATCCATCGTGCTGGTCTATCTGATCATCGGCGTGATGCTGTTTTTCGTGATGCGGGCGATGGGCGAACTGCTGCTGTCGGACCTGCGCTACAAGTCCTTCATCGACTTCTCCACCGATCTGCTGGGGCCGTGGGCCGGCTTTTTCTGTGGCTGGACGTATTGGTTCTGCTGGGTCATCACCGCGATCGCCGACGTGATCGCCATTGCCGCCTACGCGCAATACTGGTTTCCGGGACTGGCGCCGTGGATCCCGGCCCTGCTGTGCGTGTTGCTGCTGCTGACGCTGAATCTCACCACGGTGCGCCTGTTTGGCGAGATGGAATTCTGGTTTGCGCTGATCAAGATCGTGGCGATCTGCGCCTTGATCGTCACCGGTTTCGCGCTGGTGGCGTGGGGCTTCGAGTCGCCGGCCGGCAACAAGGCGTCGCTGGCCAATCTGTGGAACGACGGCGGCGTGTTTCCGAAAGGTCTGGGCGGGTTTTTCGCGGGCTTCCAGATCGCGGTGTTCGCCTTCGTGGGCATCGAGCTGGTCGGCACCACCGCCGCCGAGACGGCCGATCCTGAGCGCAATCTGCCCAAGGCGATCAACTCGATTCCCGTGCGCATCATCATCTTCTACGTGATGGCGCTGCTGGCGATCATGGTGGTGACGCCGTGGCATCTGGTGGAGCCGGGCAAGAGTCCGTTCGTGGAGTTGTTCGTGCTGGCGGGCATCCCTGCCGCGGCCAGCCTGATCAATTTCGTGGTGCTGACCTCGGCCACGTCGTCGGCCAACAGCGGCATTTTCTCCACCAGCCGGATGCTGTACGGCCTGGCCCAGGAAGATCACGCACCGGGCATTTTCGGACGCCTGTCGCGCGCGGCGGTGCCGTCGCTGGGGCTGGCGTTTTCCTGCTTCTGCCTGCTGCTGGGTGCCACCCTGGTCTACGTGATCCCCGACGTGGTCACCGCCTTTACCCTGGTGACCACGCTGGCGGCGGTGCTTTTCATGTTCGTGTGGTCGCTGATCCTTTGCGCCTACATGGCCTACCGGCGCAAGCGGCCGCAGATGCACCAGGCGTCGAAATACAAGATGCCCGGCGGCGTGGTGATGTGCTGGGTCTGCCTGGCGTTTTTCGCCTTCGTCATCGCGCTGCTGACCCTGCAGGCCGACACGCGCGAAGCGCTGCTGGCCAGTCCGGTATGGTTTCTCTTGCTGGGTGCCGGCTACCTGTGGAAGCAGCGCCGCGCGGCGCGCAAGTGAACTCCGCGATGACGACCGTCCGCGGATGGCGGCCTGTCGGGCCGGGCGCATCGACGCGGGCACATGCCCTCAGCTCTTGGCGCTCACCAGCTTGAAGAACGTGCTGTCGTCGCCGTCGGTCTTCTCCTTCTGGTAGAGAAAGGCCACGCCGCTGGCGTCGAACTTCTCGAACCACTGGTCCCAGCTGACGTGCTTCAACTCGTCTTCGCCGGCGCCGCCGGGAAAGTCGATGCGCAGGATGCCGATGTCCTGGTCCGAACCGGTGCCGCGCACACAGGCGGGCTTGCCGTCGTGTTGTTCGACCCATTCGCGGATTTCGTCGTGGTCGGTGGTGGTGATGGATTGCGATGGCATGGGCGTGTCTCCGGCAAGGCGGTAGGAAAGCGGCCGCAGGCCGCGTGACGGACACACACGGTCGCACCCGTCGTGTGTTCGGTGCGCGAAGCAGCCAGGCGCGACTTTTCACCCGTCAAAGGCGCGGCATTCATCGGCCCGCGGCTATCCTCGGAAGCATCGCTGCGAGCAGGAGACAGTCATGGCAACCGGTTGGGCAGGCGACGGCGCGGTACAGGACCAGATCGACGCCACGGTGGACGACGCCGTGTCGCGCGCGCGCAGGCAACTACGCAAGGGGCCGGGACGGCTGCGCTGCGAAGAATGCGACGTGGAGATTCCCGAAGCGCGCCGCAAGGCGGTGCCGGGTGTGCGCCTGTGCGTGGCCTGCCAGGAGTTGCACGACCGCGAGCAGGCGAGCGCGGCAATCTTCAACCGCCGCGGCAGCAAGGACAGCCAGCTGCGTTGATCGCGGTTTTCGACGCTGCGACACAGCCTCTCCTCAAGCTCGCCAGAGCATTACTTCGCGGCCGTCTGGCCTCGCTCCAGCATCTGCCTGGCGTGTGCGCGGGTTTCGCGGGTGATCTCCACGCCGCCCAGCATGCGGGCCAGTTCGTCGCGGCGGCCGGCCGCGTCCAGCGTCTCGATATGGGTGTACGTCGAGTCGCCATCGTTGCGTTTGCTGACGCGCAGATGGGCGTGGCCTTGGGCCGCCACCTGCGGCAGGTGGGTAACGCACAGCACTTGGCGTTGCATGCCCAGCGCGCGCAGCTTCTGGCCCACCACTTCGGCGACGGCGCCGCCGATGCCGCTGTCGACCTCGTCGAACACCATGCTGCCCACGGCGTCGTTGCCCAGGGTGGCCACCTCGATGGCGAGGCTGATGCGCGCCAGTTCGCCGCCTGACGCCACCTTGCGCAGTGGCCGCGGCGGCTGCCCGGGGTTGGCGCTGACGAGCAGTTCGCAGCGTTCCCGACCCAGCGGGTCCGGGTCGGTATCGGCAACCGGTTCCAGCTCGATCTGCAACACGCCGCCGGCCATGCCCAGCTCGCCCATCAGCGCGCCCACTTCCTGTCCGAGCCGCGTGGCGGCATCGGCGCGCGAACGACTGAGCCGATCGGCGGACTCGCGGTATTCGCGCTGCAATTGCCGGCGTTGTGCGTCGAGCTTGTCCAGCGCATCGCCGGCGCCTTCCAGTTCCGTCAGTTCGGCCTGCATGTCGGCCAGTTTGCCGT
>JBIQMK010000075.1:0-13645 GCA_044463365.1 Rhodanobacter sp.
TTCGCGCGAGGAGCTGGAACAGCTGGTGGCCGCGCGCACGGCCGCGCTGGAAGCGGAGATGGCCAGCCGCAGCGAGGTGGAGGCGGCGCTGCGGCAAAGCCAGAAGATGGAAGCGGTGGGGCAGCTCACCGGCGGCATCGCCCACGACTTCAACAACATGCTGGCTGGCGTCCTGGCCGGACTGGACCTGATCAAGCGGCGCATCGACAGCGGCCGTTTCGATGGCGTCGAGCGCTTCATGGAAGCGTCCATCGCCTCGGCCCAGCGTGCCGCCGGCCTCACCGCGCGGCTGCTGGCGTTCTCGCGCAAACAGTCGCTGGATGCCCGGCCGCTCGACATCAATGCGCTGGTGGTCTCGCTGGAGGACTTGTTCCGCCGCACCCTGACCGAGTCGATCCGCCTGCGCGTGGTACCCGGTCAGAACCTGAGCCTGGTGGTGGCCGACAGCAACCAGCTCGAAAGCGCGTTGCTCAACCTGGTCATCAATGCGCGCGACGCCATGCCCAACGGTGGCGAGCTGACGGTCGAGACGTCGATGGCCGAACTGGATGAAGCCCATCTCGCGACCGAACCCGGCATGCAGGCCGGCCGGTACGTGGCCATTGCCGTGTCCGACACAGGCGTGGGCATGAGCGGGGACATGCTGGAAAAGGTATTCGAGCCGTTCTACACCACCAAGCCGATCGGACAGGGTACCGGCCTGGGTTTGTCGATGATCTACGGCTTCGCGCGGCAGTCGGGCGGCCAGGTGTGCCTCCAGAGCCAACCCGGGCAGGGCACCACCGTCACCATCCACCTGCCGGCCAACGACGCCGCCGGCCTGGAGCAGGCACCCGCGGTTGGCGCGGTGCGCGAAGGCAAGGGCCAGAGCGTGCTGCTGATCGAGGACGACCCGTCGGTACGGATGATGGTGCGCGAGCTGCTCAACGAGCTGCAATACGAGGTGCATGAGGCGCCCAATGCCGACGCCGCCTTGCCGATCCTCACCTCCCATTGCGCCATCGACCTGATGCTCTCCGACGTCGGGCTGCCCGGCATGAACGGTCGCCAGCTGGCCGAGATCGCCCGCCGCCACCGTCCCGCCTTGCCGATCCTGTTTCTCACCGGTTATGCCGAGAATGCGGCGCATCGCCAGGATTTCCTCGGCGAGGGCATGGCGATGATGACGAAACCGTTCTCGCTGGAAGCGCTGGCCGGCAAGATCGACGAGATGATCGCCGACGCAACGAGCGGACACGCGATGCGCGCCATGTGACGTTTGCGCCCGGTCGTGCCACGGGCGGCCATGGCGACCGGCTATCATGCGCGGATGTCCACGCCCGCGCTGCCCATCATCCGCCTCAAGTCCGATCGCGCCCCCGGCCACCCCTGGGTGTGGTCCGCCCAGGTGCACAAACCCGAGCAGAAACTGCCGCCCGGCAGCCTGGTCGACGTGCACGACGCGCGGGGCCGCCCTGTCGGCAAGGCGTTCTGGAACGGTCACGCGCGCATCGCGCTGCGCCTGCTGGAAACGCACCCGGATGAAACCGTCGATGCGGCGTGGATCGCCGCGCGCATCGCCCGCGCCGTGCAGCTGCGCCGCGACTGGCTGCAACTGGACAAGGCCAGCGACGCCTGGCGCGTGGTGCACAGCGAGGGCGACGGGCTATCCGGCCTGATCGTCGACCGCTACGCCGACGTGCTGGTGATCGAGTATTTCGCCGCCGGCATGTGGCGCTTTCGCGAGGCCATCCACGCCGCGCTGCTGGCGCATTTCCCCGGCGCGCAGTTGTACTGGTTCGCCGAATCGCACGTGCAGAAGCAGGAATCCTTCGACTGCCGCAGCCCCGACGTGCCCGCCGCATTCGAGGTGCACGAACACGGCCTGCGCTTCCACGCCGCGCCCGGCTCCGGCCACAAGACCGGCTTCTTCGCCGACCAGCGCGACAACCGCAAGCGCTTTGCCGAGCTGGCCAAGGGTCGCCGCGTGCTGGATCTCTGCTGCAACGCCGGCGGCTTCGCCGTGCACGCGATGGCGGCCGGCGCGCGCGAGGCGGTGGGTGTGGATCTGGACGCCGGCATCCTCGACGTCGCCCGCGCTAACGCGCAGGCCAACAACGTCGCCGTGACGTTCGAACAGGCCGACATCTTCGACTGGGTGCGTGCCGCCGTGGCGCGCGGCGAGCGCTACGACGCGGTGGTCCTGGACCCGGCCAAGCTCACGCGCGACCGCAGCAGGGTGATGGATGCGCTGAAGAAATACTTCGCGATGAACCGCATGGCGCTGGACATCATCCCGCCCGGCGGCCTGCTGCTGACCTGCTCATGCACCGGTCTGGTGGGCGAGAGCGAGTTCCTGGAAATGCTGCGCCGGGTGGCACTCAACGCCGGCCGCCAGATCCAGGTGCTCGAAGTGCGCGGTGCCGGCGCCGACCATCCGTTCCGCACCGACGTGCCCGAAGGGCGCTACCTGAAAGCGGTGTTCTGCCGGGTGGATTAAGGCGACGCCTTAAGGCTCACATCGGCTTGACCGTGGCCTCGCGCACCATCCGCGCATGGCCAGCTCTCCCGATGACATCGACCCCGCCCTGCGCCGCGAAGTGCGCGCCGCCGGCCTCGTCTACGTCCACGACGACCAACCCGGCATCCGCCGCCAGCGCTGCGGCAAGGGCTTCAGTTATCGCGACACCGATGGCCGTTGTGTGCGCGACGAAGGCCATCTGCAACGCATCCGCGCATTGGCCATTCCGCCGGCTTACGTGGACGTGTGGATCTGCGCCAACCCGCGCGGCCACCTGCAGGCCACCGGACGCGATGCGCGCCAGCGCAAGCAATACCGCTACCACGCGCAATGGCGGGCGCTGCGCGACCACGGCAAGTTCGATCGCGTGCTGGCCTTCGGCGCGGCGCTGCCCGCGCTGCGCCGGCGCGTGCGGCGCGACCTGGCCCGGCCCGGCCTGCCGCGCGAAAAGGTGCTGGCCCTGGTCGTGCGCCTGCTCGACGAGACCCTGATCCGCATCGGCAACGAAGGCTATGCACGCGACAACAAGAGCTTCGGCCTGACCACCCTGCGCTCGCGCCACGTACGCGCCGAACGCGGCCGCCTGCGTTTCGCCTTTCGCGGCAAGAGCGGCCAGGAGCAGGAGGTGGAACTGAGCGACCGCCGCCTGGCGCGCATCGTGCGCCGCGTGCAGCAGCTGCCCGGCCAGCGCCTGTTCCAGTACCTGGACGACGCCGGCCAGCGGCAGCCGATCGATTCGGGCGAGGTGAACGACTATCTGCATGAGACCTGTGGCGAGGACTTCAGCGCCAAGGACTTCCGCACCTGGGGCGGCACCGTGAACGCCGCCGGCGTGCTGGCGCGCACGCCGCTGCCCGAAGCCGGCGGAGAGCGCGCCGTACGCAGCACGCTGGCCACGGCGATCAAGGAAGTGGCAGCGATCCTCGGCAATACGCCAGCGGTGTGCCGCGCCTCCTACATCCACCCGCTGATCCTGCAGGGCTGGCAGGACGGCAGCCTGCAGCGGGCCATCGCGCCCGCCGTGGCGGCCCATCCGCGCCAGCT
This sequence comes from Rhodanobacter sp., assembly GCA_044463365.1. GTDB lineage: Bacteria > Pseudomonadota > Gammaproteobacteria > Xanthomonadales > Rhodanobacteraceae > Rhodanobacter. The sequence goes on from JBIQMK010000075.1 coordinate 3,545, forward strand.
TGAACAGCACACGCTGCGCTACCTGCGCCGCCAGCTGCGGCTTGCCCGCCGCGGCGGCTGAAGTCCGCCTCAGCCCGCAGCCGGCAATCGCCCGCGCAGCCGCGCGGCGTCGAACGGGCCGGGTTCGGCCAGCAAGGCGCGGGCGGCGTCGACCTGGTCCCATACGTTCCACAGCAGCACGCCGCGCACGCGGCCGCCGTCGAGGTAATAGATCACGCCCTCGCGGTTGGGCTCGCGCCAGTCCTCGACCACCTGCAGCCGGGTGTCGAGCAGGCCCACCGCCTCATAGCCCAGGTCGAACAGGTCCGAGTAGAAGAACGGCTGCGTGACGTAGTCCCCGGCGACGCCGGCCATGGCACGGCCGGCGTGCTTGCCCATGCCGATGGCGGCATCCTCGTGCTCCACCCGCATGCGCCGGTCCAGCGCCACGCTGTGGAAGTTGGCCACGTCGCCCGCCGCCCAGATGTCCGCATCGCTGCTGCGCAACTGCGCATCCACCACGATGCCGTTGTCGATGGCCAGGCCCGCCTGCCCGGCCAGTGTGGTGTTCGGCGTCACACCGATGCCGGCCACCACGGCGTCCACGCGCAGCGCGCTTCCGTCGGACAATTCCAGCGCCACGCCGCCATCGACCGCCCGGCCGCCGGTCACCTTGATGGCCGCACGCAACTCGACGCCGTGCTCGCGATAGTAGGCGTCGAGATAGGCGCACAACCCGTCCGGGTAGCGGCCCGCGCCGATCGATTTGCCGGGAAACAGCATGGTCACCTTGCAGCCGACACCGCAAAGCGACGCGGCCAGTTCGCTGCCGATGAAGCCGCCACCGATCACCGCGATGTGCGCGCCGGGTTTCGCATGGCGGCGCAACGCTTCGTAGTCGGCCAGGGTGCGGAAATCGATCAGCCGCTCGCCGCCATCGAAGCCCAGCGTGCGCGGCGTGGCGCCGGTGGCCAGCAGCAGGCGGCGATAGCGATACGTATCGCCCTGTTCGTCGCGCGCCACGTGGGCCGCGCGATCCAGCGAGACGATGCGCCGGCCCAGGTGGAAGCTCGCCCCGGTCTTCGCCGTGGCCAGGTCGATGTCCGCCGGCGACTTGTCGCCCTTCCACAACGCCTTGCTCAGCGGCGGACGCTGGTACGGCGGCGACGCCTCATCGCCCACGATGCCGATATTCGCGCCGAGCTCGATCTCGGCGATGGCCCTGGCCGCCGCGTCGGCCGCCATGCCGCCGCCGATGATCAGGTAATCGTGTACGTATTCCATGATGTTCTCCTGGCTGACCTCAGCCCATGATGCGCCTAGTGACGGCGGCGAAGCGGCAAGCCCGACGCAGCTGGTGAGACGGCGCGACGTACACTGGATGCATCTACCCGGGAAAACGTTCCATGCCGCTCATCCAGATCCTGCTGATTCTCCTCGTCGTACTGGTCGCCGCCGTGCTGCTGCTTCAGGTGGTGGCGCTGCTGCGCGGCCGCGGCGATCCCGGCCTGGGCGTGAAACTCGACGCCCTCAAGGACGACAGCGCCCGCGTGGAACGCACCCTGCGCGAGGAGCAGCGCGCCGGCCGCGAGGAATTGCAGCAAAGCTTCGACCGCTTCCGCGGCCACCTGGGTGAACAACTCGGCAACGCCTCGCAACAGCAGGCCGAACGCATCGAAGGCTTTGCCCAGCGCCTGACCCAACTCACCGAACGCACCGACAACGGCCTGCAGTCCCTGACCCAGCGCCTGATCGACGACGCCCGCAAGGGCCGCGAGGAAGTCGCCGCCACGCTCAACCGGCTGGGCGAGCAGCAACAGCAACGGCTGGCCGCGCTCACCGCCGACAACGAAAAGCGCATGGCCGAGATGCGCGCCACGCTGGAAGCCAAGCTCGGCGCCATCCAGCAGGACAACGCCGCAAAGCTTGAACAGATGCGCGCCACCGTCGATGAAAAACTGCACGCCACGCTGGAAACCCGCCTGGGCGAATCGTTCAAGCTGGTGTCCGAACGGCTCGAAGCGGTGCAGCGCGGCCTGGGCGAAATGCAGAACCTGGCCACCGGCGTGGGCGACCTGAAGCGCGTGCTGACCAACGTGAAGAAACGCGGCATCTTCGGCGAGGTGCAGTTGGGCGCATTGCTCGAGGACATGCTCACCGCCGAGCAATACGCCTCCAACGTGATCACCGTACCGGGCAGCAACGATCGGGTGGAGTTCGCCATCCGCATGCCGGGCCAGGACGAGGGCGACCACGTCTACCTGCCGATCGACGCGAAATTCCCGGTCGAGGATTACCAGCGCCTGCTCGACGCGCAGGAGGCCTCCGACGCTGAAGGCGCGCTGGCGGCCGGACGCGCGCTGGAGCTCTGCGTGCGCGAGGAAGCCAAACGCATCCACGGCAAATACGTGGCGCCGCCGCACACCACCGATTTCGCCGTACTGTACCTGCCCACCGAAGGCCTCTACGCCGAAGTGATCCGCCGCCCCGGCCTGTTCGAAAACCTGCAGCGCGAGCACCGCGTCACCGTCGCCGGCCCCACCACCCTGAGCGCCCTGCTCAACAGCCTGCAGATGGGCTTCCGCACCCTGGCCATCGCCAAGCGCTCCAGCGAGGTGTGGAAAATCCTCGGCGCGGTGAAGAACGAATTCGGCAAGTTCGGCACCGTGCTGGACAAGACCCGCAAGCAACTCGACGCCGCCCGCAACAGCATCGACAGCGCCGGCGTGCGCACCCGCGCCATCGAACGCAAGCTGCGCGACGTGGCATCGCTGTCCGGCGACGCCAGCCAGCTGCTGCTGGAGGACGTGCCCGGCCTGGACCACGCCGACGACGAGACCGGCGACGATTGAGCCAGCATCCCGACGCCGCAACCGCGGGCGCCGCCAGCCGCGACCAGCCGAACCCGCATGCGGGTAAACTTTCCGCTCGTTTGATCAAGGACCCGGCATGAGCGACCACGCCAACCCCTCCGATGTCACCCGCGAACAAGCCGAGGAGGCAGTGCGCACGCTGCTGCGATGGGCCGGCGAAGACCCCACGCGCGAAGGCCTGCTCGACACGCCCCGGCGGGTGGTGAAGGCTTATGGCGACTGGTTCGCCGGCTATGCCGAGGACCCGGCCGAGTTCCTGAAGCGCACGTTCAAGGAGGTCGACGGCTACGACGAGATGGTGGTGCTGCGCGACATCGAGTTCGAGAGCCATTGCGAGCACCACATGGCACCGATCATCGGCCGCGCCCATGTCGGCTACCTGCCGACCAACCGCGTGGTCGGCATCAGCAAGCTTGCCCGCGTGGTGGACGGCTTTGCGCGGCGCTTCCAGGTGCAGGAAAAGCTCACCGCGGAGATCGCCCACTGCATTCAGGAAACCCTGCAGCCGGCGGGCGTGGCGGTGGTGATCGACGCCAGTCACGAATGCATGACCACCCGCGGCGTGCACAAGCGCGGGGTGTCGATGGTAACCAGCCAGATGCTGGGCTCGTTTCGCGACGATGCCCGCACGCGCATGGAGTTTCTGCAGTTCATCGGCCTGCAGGGCGGACATCGCTGAAGAATTTCCGGCTTCGGCCGATGAAGAGGCTCCGGCCACAGCAACGGCCCTCCCGATCCCCTTTCCGCCACCGTGCACATCGATCTGGCCACCCTGAGCCTGGCCGGCGCGCTGCAGGCCCTGCTGCTGGCGCCGCTGCTGCTTGCCGCCACCCGCGCCTATACCGGCGTGGCGCGCCAGAGCCTCCGCATCTGGGGCACGGTGCTGGTGCTGCAGGCGCTGGGCTGGGCGCTGATGGCGTCGCGCGGGCAGATCAGCGACTGGTTTTCGATCGTGCTGGCCAACGGCGTGCTGATGGTTTCCTACGTCGAGACGACGCGGGCCTTGCGCCTGCTTCTGGGCGTGCCGTCCCGGCGCGGGCTGCTGGCCGCCATCGGCATCGGCGGCTGGCTCGGCATCGCGTGGTTTGCGCAGGTGCAGCCCGATTACGCGATGCGGGTGTATATCGCGACCGTCTCGCTGGGCGCCTTCTTGCTGTTGTTGCTGTGGCCGCTGCGGGCCGCGGTGCGGCCGGGTGGATCGATTGCGCAACGGGTGATGCTGCTGGTATTGCTGGGCGCGGCCGTGGGCTGGATCTTCCGCGTGGGCGAGCTGGTGTTCGGCGACGGGCCGGCAGCGGGCCTGTTGGTCGCCACGCCCGGCAACGTGGCGCAGATGATCTACAGCACGATGGAACCGGTGTTCGCCAGCATCGGGTTCCTGCTGATGTACAACGAAATGGCGCAGACGGAATTGCGGCGGCTGGCGCGCACCGATGCGCTCACCGGCACGCTCAACCGGTTTGCGCTGGACGAGATGGCGCGGCAGCTTTTCCCGCGGACCACGCCGAACTCGGGCGCCGTGCTGATGATCGACGCGGACCATTTCAAGGCGATCAACGACCGCTTCGGCCACGCCGGCGGCGACCGCATGCTGGCGGCGCTGGCCCGCGGCATTGCCGGCTGCCTGCGCGAGGGCGACGTGCTGGGCCGCGTCGGCGGCGAGGAGTTCCTGGTGCTGCTGCCCGACACCGGCATCGACGACGCGCTGGCCCTGGCCGAACGGCTGCGCAAGGCCGTGTCCGGGATACAGGTGATGCTGGATGGCGAGCCGCAGCGGGTCACGGTGTCGGTCGGCGCCGCCGTACGGCAGGCGGACGACAAGAGCCCGGACACCCTGGTCCGGCGTGCCGACCGCGCGCTTTATGCAGCCAAGAGCGCCGGCCGCAACCGGGTGGCCACGCTGGACGCCACGCCGGTCCCGACCCGCGACACCGCGGAATGCGACGGCTGATGGCCAGCGCGGCGGCCTGGCAAGCACACGACCAAACTGATCCAATGCGCCGATGCGCCTACCGCTGATCCTGCTGTTTTCCCTCGGCTGCGCCGGCGCTGCCCACGGGCGCGATTATCCGGCCACGCCATCCGGCTACCTGGCCATGTTCGACGCGAACGGCGACGGCCGCATCAGCGAGGTGGAGTACGTGGACTACCTGAGCGCCGGCTTTCGTCGCATGGATCGCAACGGCGACGACGTGCTCGATGCCGGCGAGTTGCCGCCCGGTCCACGCCACACGCCGCGCAGCCTGGCCGCGTTCCAGGCCGATCTGGCTGCACAGTTCCGCCGGCTGGACCGCAACGGCGACGGCTCGCTGAGCGCGAAGGAACTGGCCCAGCCGCCGCGCTAGCCGCCACGGCGATCCTTCTGTAGGAGCGGCTTCAGCCGCGACGCTTTTGGCTTCAGGCAGCGAGCCCAGAGCATCGCGGCTGAAGCCGCTCCCACGGGCGCGCAACCGCGGCGCCGTCGCCCTGCGCAAAAAACGACCGCGCCTTGCCGGCATGATTCCGCTATCGTGCGCTTCTTTCCCTGCACCAGGCTCATGAACCCGCCGACCGCCACATCAGGTCACCGCGCCGCGCTGGCCTTCATCTACGTCACCGTGCTGCTGGACATGCTGGCGTTCGGCATCATCATCCCGGTGCTGCCGCACCTGATCGAACAGCTGGCCGGCGGCGGCATCGCCAAGGCGGCGTGGTGGGTGGGCATTTTCAGCACGGTGTTCGCGATCGTGCAGTTCGTGTTTTCCCCCGTGCAGGGCGCGCTGTCGGACCGCTTCGGGCGGCGCCCGGTGATCCTCATCTCCAATCTGGGGCTGGCGATGGATTTCGTGATCCTGGCGCTGGCGCCCACGCTGTGGCTGCTGTTCGTGGCGCGCATCCTGCTGGGCATGACCGCGGCCAGCTTCAGCACCGCCAATGCGTACATCGCCGACATCACGCCGAAGGAGAAGCGCGCGGCCGCGTTCGGCATCCTGGGCAGCGCGTTCGGGCTGGGTTTCATCATTGGCCCGGGGTTGGGCGGCTTCCTCGGCGGTATCGCGCTGCGGCTGCCGTTCTGGGTGGCGGCGGGACTGGCGCTGTGCAATTTCCTCTACGGCTGTTTCATCCTGCCCGAATCGCTGCCGGCCGAACGCCGCACCGCACGCATCGAACTGCACAGCGCGCATCCGTTCGGCGCGCTGAAGCTGCTGCGCCGCCAGCCGCAACTGCTGGGGTTGGCGGTGGTGTTGTTCCTGGTCTACCTGGCGCATTACGTGCTGCAAACGGTGTTCGTGCTGTACGCGGATTACCGCTACAGCTGGGGCCCGCAGGCGGTGGGCTACGTGCTGATGCTGGTGGGCGCCTGCGACGGTTTCGTGCAGGCGGTGCTCACCGGCAAGCTGGCGCCGCGCTTCGGCGAGCGCCGCGTGCTGCTGGCCGGCATGGCGTTCGGCATCGGCGCGTTCCTGGTGATGGGCGTGGCCGACAGCGGCAGCGTGTTCCTGTTCGGCATCCCGCTGCTGGCGCTGTGGGGGCTGGCAATGCCGCCGATCCAGTCGATCATGACCCAGCACGTGGATCCGTCCGAACAAGGCCGGCTGCAGGGCGCCATCGGCAGCCTCGGCAGTTTCGCCGGCATCTTCGGGCCGTATCTTTTCGCGCAGGTTTTCGCCCTGTCGATCGCACCTTCCGCATCGATCCATCTGCCCGGTATCGCCTTCGTGCTTTCGGCGACATTGATGCTGGTGGGCATGGTGATCGCCGCACGCGTCACTCGGCATCCGCCGCCGGCGGTGACCGCTCCCCTTCTCCACAAACCTCAGGAACAACCATGACCCTGTCCATGTACCAGGCTTCCGTCCCCGTCTTCGTCCGCGCCCTGGGCAATCTTGCCCATGTGCTGAAGAAAGGCGAGGCGCACGCCAAGACCAGGAACGTCAGCGACGAAACCCTGCTGCAGACGCGGCTGATCGTCGACATGCTGCCGTTGATCAAGCAAGTGCAGATCGCCTGCGACATGGCGACCCGCGGCGTCGCCCGACTGGCCGGCGTGGAACCGGCGAGCTTCGAGGACAACGAAACCACGCTGGCGCAGGCGTACGACCGCATCGCGCGCGCCACCGATTACATCCGGAGCTTCACTCCCGAGCAGATCGACGGCAGCGAAAAGCGCGCCATCCATCTGAAAAAGCGCAATGGCGAACTGGATTTCGAGGGGCAGGCCTATCTGCTGCACTTCGTGATCCCGAACCTCTTTTTCCACTGCACCACCGCGTACAACATCCTGCGCGAGGCAGGCACCGAGATCGGCAAGACGGATTTCATCGGCCAGGCGTGAACACACGCCAGCCCTCTCCTCCGGCGACGTCGGGGAGAGGGTTGGCGCGGGGCGCTTTCGGGCTGGCGGTCCACATCTGCGAAAATGCAGCCCCCACGTCCCGGACCCACCCATGCTGCGACTGACCGACCTCAAGCTGCCGCTCGACCACAGCGAGGCGGCGCTCACCACCGCGCTGCTGAAGCGGCTGGGCATCGAAGCGGCCGACCTCACCGGGTACACGGTCGCCCGGCGCGGCTACGACGCACGCAAGCGCGGCGCGATCATGCTGATCTACGCGCTGGACATCGACACGCCACGCGAAGCCGAGCTGCTGCAGCGCTTCGCCGACGACACGCACGTGCGCCCCACGCCCGACACCGACTATCGCTTCGTGGCCAAGGCGCCACCGCGCATCGAACACCGCCCGCTGGTGATCGGCTTCGGCCCCTGCGGCCTGTTCGCCGGGTTGATCCTGGCGCAGATGGGTTTTCGCCCGATCATCCTGGATCGCGGCAAGGAAGTGCGCGAGCGCACCAAGGACACCTGGGACCTGTGGCGCAAGCGCAACCTGCATCCCGAATCCAACGTGCAGTTCGGCGAGGGCGGCGCCGGCACGTTTTCCGACGGCAAGCTGCACAGCCAGATCCGAGACCCGCTGCACCACGGCCGCAAGGTGCTCACCGAGTTCGTCAAGGCCGGCGCGCCGGAGGAAATCCTCTACGTCAGCAAGCCGCACATCGGCACCTTCCGGCTGGTGTCGATGGTGGAGAACATGCGTGCCACGATCGAGTCGCTGGGCGGCGAAATCCGCTTCAGCCAGCGCGTGGACGACCTGCTGCTGGAAGCGGATAGCGATGGCCGGCAGCAGATCCGCGGCATCACCCTGGCCAGCGGCGAGCAGATCCGCGCCGATCACGTGGTGCTGGCGCTGGGGCATAGCGCGCGCGACACGTTCGAGATGCTGCACGCGCGCGGCGTGTATCTCGAGGCCAAGCCGTTCTCGATCGGCTTCCGCATCGAGCATCCGCAGTCGGTGATCGACCGCGCCCGCTTCGGGCCGCAGGCCGGCCATCCCATCCTCGGTGCCGCCGATTACCACCTGGTGCATCACGGCAAAGCGCGTTCGGTCTACAGCTTCTGCATGTGCCCCGGCGGCACCGTGGTCGCCGCCACCAGCGAACCCGGTCGCGTGGTCACCAACGGCATGAGCCAGTACTCGCGCAACGAGCGCAACGCGAACGCCGCCGTGGTGGTCGGCATCGAACCTTCCGATTTCGTACCGTACGGCGACGGCCCGCTGGCCGGCATCGCCCTGCAGCGCGCGCTGGAGAGTCGCGCCTATGTCCTGGGCGGCGAGAACTACAGCGCGCCGGCGCAGCTGGTGGGCGATTTCCTGGCCGGCCGCGCCTCGCGCGATTTCGGCGACGTGCAGCCGTCATACCAGCCGGGCGTGACCCTGGGCAGCCTCGACAGTGCGCTGCCCGACTACGCCATCGCCGCCATCCGCGAAGCGCTGCCCGCGTTCGAGCGGCAGACCCGCGGTTACGCGATGCACGACGCCATCCTCACCGGCGTGGAAACGCGCACCTCCTCGCCCGTCCGCATCACGCGCGACGACAGCCTGCAAAGCCTCAACACCCGCGGCCTGTATCCCGCCGGCGAGGGCGCCGGTTACGCCGGCGGCATTCTTTCCGCTGCCGTGGACGGCATCAAGGTGGCCGAGGCGGTGGCGCGGAATATCGCGGCGCGGAGCTTGCTCGCGTCTTCAACCCGAGGGTTGAAATAACTCATTTAAACCTGTAAGTTGAATATCGTCATATCAACCTATGGGTTGAACTCATGCATTCGACGCCAATCCTCCTCCCGACTCAGTTGGGCGACATTCTCCGCAGTGCACGCCTGAATCGCGGTTTGACCCAAACCGATATCGCCCGGCAACTGGGTATCAGCACGCAGGCCGTCTCCAAGCTGGAGAACAACGCCGCGCGGGTATCGTTCGACCGGATCCACCGGTTATGCCAGGTGCTGGGGCTCGAACTGCTTCTGCAGGACAAACCCGCGATGAACTTGCGCGACGCAGGCGCGCCGGAGTGGTAGCCACGCCGCGCTCGCTGGCACTGGACCTATGGATGAATGGCCAGTACGTCGGCACATGGGAACGCACCAAGGGGGCCGGCGATCGGCTGACCTATGACGCCAGCTGGATCCAGTCCGAAGCAGGGCGTCCGTTGTCGCTGTCGTTGCCGTTCGGACACGCCCACGACCGCGGCGCTGACATGGCCTTGCGCGGCGACAAGGTCGCCGCCTATTTCGAGAACCTGATTCCTGACAACGAGCGCATCCTGCAACGCTTGCGCGATCGCCATGGCGCACGCTCCACCGCGCCCTTCGACCTGCTCGCGGCGATTGGCCGCGACTGCGTCGGCGCCATCCAGTTGCTGCCCGCAGGCATGGACCCGGGCGACATCCGTCGCATCGAGGCCACCTCGCTCAACGAAGCGGGTGTCGCGGACGTATTGCGCAACACCACGCTGTCCCGATATCCGGGCCAGACGGCCGACGACGACGCGTTTCGCCTGTCGATTGCCGGTGCGCAGGAAAAGACCGCATTGCTGCGGCATCGCGGACGCTGGTGCATCCCGCACGGCGCCACGCCATCCACCCACATTTTCAAACTGCCCCTGGGATTGGTCGGCAATGTGCAGGCCGACATGCGCATGTCGGTCGAGCTGGAGTGGCTTTGCATGGCCTTGGTGCGCGAATACGGGCTGCCCGTTGCCCACGCTGAAATTGGCCGCTTCGAGGACCAGAAGGCCCTCATCGTCGAGCGCTTCGATCGCGTTCGCGCGCGCGACGGCCACTACTGGTTGCGCATTCCGCAGGAGGATTTCTGCCAGGTCACCGGATTGCCGCCGAACCGCAAGTACGAAAGCGACGGCGGCCCGGGTATTC
>JBIQMK010000076.1:0-12556 GCA_044463365.1 Rhodanobacter sp.
CACGCGCTGGCCCAGCTGCACCGAGCGTTTGGCCACATAGCCGTCCACCGGCGCAACCAGGGTCGTGCGCAGGTCGTCCAGGAACGCGGCGCGCAGCCGCGCTGCGGCGGCCTGCACGTCCGGGTGCGAGGCCACCACGGTGTCGTCCACCAGCACCTTGCTGGTCTGGTACTGCTGCTGCGCGGCGATCAGGCCGCTCTCGGCCGTGGTCAGCGCATCGCTGGCGTGCGACAGCTCCTCGGCCGAGATCGCGCCGGACTTGGCCAGCGCCACGCGGCGGTTGTAGTCGGCGCGCGCCTTGGCCACCGCGGTCTTGCGCGCGGCCACGTCGGCCTGCGCGCCGCTGACGCTGCTGTACAGGCCGCGCACCTTGCGCACCGTGCTGGCCAGCTCGGCCTTGGCGCCGGCCAGGGCCACGTCGGCATTGCTGCGGTCGAGCTTGACCAGCACGTCGCCGGCATGCACGCGGTCGCCGTCATCGGCGCCGATGCTGATCACCGTGCCGGCGATCTGCGGCGTCAGCTGCACCACGTTGCCGTTGACGTAGGCGTCGTCGGTGTTCTCGTACCAGCGGCCGTCGAAGTAGTACCACAGGCCCCAGGCGATGGCGGCAAGCAACAGCACGACGCCGAGCAGGCGCAGCATCAACCCGCGCGACCGGGTCCTGGTTTGCGGCGGGGACGGCGGTGCGGCGACCGGTCTCGCGGTGGGCGTGCTGCCCTGTTCGGGCGGTGTCTGACTGGACATGGGGGTGCCTCAGGAACGTGATGGGTTGGAAGAGGAAAGCGGCGCGGGCGTATCGGCTTGCGGGCGGAAGCCGCCGCCGAGCGCCTGGATCAGCTGCACCGAGAGATCGACCTGCTGCGCCTGCAACTGCGCCGTGCCGCGCTCGGCCGCCAGCAGCTGCTGGCGCACGCTGAGCGCTTCCAGATAGCTGCCGATGCCGGCCTTGTAGCGCTGCTGTGCCAGCTGCCACGCCTGTTGCGCCGCCTCCTGCGCGCGCTGCTGCGCCGCCAGCTGCTGCTGCAGGGATTGCAGCGCCGACAGCTCGTCGGCCACCTGGTTGACGGCGCCGACCAGGGTGCGGTTGTACTGCGCCACCGCCAGGTCGTACTGCGCGTCCTTGCCGGCGAGGTTGGCGCGCAGGCGGCCGCCGTCGAAGATCGGCAGGCTCAGCGACGGGCCTGCCTGGTAGAAGCGGGCGGGCAGGGTCAACGGGTTGCCGCCGCCCAGGGTGATCACGCCGGCCATGGCGCCGATGCTAATGTTGGGCATGAACTCGGTCTTCGCCGCGGCGATGTCCTTGCCCGCCGCCTCGACCCGCCAGCGCGCGGCCACCAGGTCGGCGCGATGGCCGATCAGCTCCAGCGGCAGGTTGGCCGGTACCGCCAGTTGCGCGGGCTGCAGGGCCTGCGGCCGCGCGATGTCGAGGCCGCGATCGGGGCCCTTGCCCAGCAGCACCGACAGCGACGAGCGCGCCGCCGCCACGGCGCGCGTCGCCAGCGCCATCTGTTGTTCGGCGCTGGCCACCTCGGCGTCGCTTTGCCTGAGCTGGATCTGGTTGTCCACGCCGGCGGCGACCCGCTGGCGGGTCAGCTCGCGCGCCGCGCTGGCGCGCTCGTGTTCCGCCTTGGCCAGATCCTGCTGGGCAAAGGCGTAACCGAGCTGCACATAGGCGCGCGCCACGTTGCCGGACAGCTCGATGCGCGCGGCGCGGGCATCGATCTCGGCGGCACGCGCGGCACCCACCGCCGCCTGCCAGGCCGCGCGTTTGCCGCCCCACAGGTCCAGCCCCCACTTGAAGCTGGCGTAGCCGTACTTGGCCAGGGCGAAATGGCCGCCGCCGGCATCGGCCGGCATGACCGTGGTGGGGATGCGCGCGCCGGAAACGCTGGCGCCGGCATCGACGGTCGGCGCCCGCGCCGCATCGGCCGCGCCCGCTTCGGCCTGTGCCGCCCGTGCGCGCGCGTCGGCCACGGCGAGGTCGGGGTTGTCCCGCAGCGCTTCGGCGATGAGCGCATTCAGCTGCGCGTCGCCCAGCCCGCTCCACCAGTCGCCGGCCGGCCATGCGGCGGCGGCCGCGGCGGCCAGGCTGTGTTGCGTTTTCAGCGCGGAGGGGTCAATCGGCGTGCCGTCGGGGTGCAGGCCGCCGTCGCTGACGCAGCCGGCCAACGCGAACGTCAGTCCGACCGCTGCGGCTAGAAGATGCAGGCGCATGGGTTGAAGTCCAGGGAGAAGTTCAGGTTCGTAGTCAGGTCTTGTCGCGGAGCGCGAGCAGCACGCGCTCCAGGTAGTCGTGCAGCCGGTCGCGTTCGTCCTCGTCCAGCGAACGCTGCGCGGCCTGAAGCACGCGCTCGTTGCAACCGGTCAGCTCCTGCCACATGGCGTTGCCGGTGTCGGTGAGCTCGATCCGCAGGGCGCGACGATCCTGCTCGTGCGGACAGCGGCGCAGGTAGCCCTTGCGTTCGAGCTGGTCCAGCTGGCGGGTCATCGCGCCGCCATCCAGCTCCACCGCGCGGGCCAGCTCGGTGGCCGACATCGGCCCCAGCCGAGCCAGCCGCTTGAGGATGAGGAACTGGGTGAAGCGCAGGTCAACGCCTTTCGCGGCCAGCTCCGCCTCCATCGCGCGCACGATCTCCGTGCGTACCAGCCCCAGCAGGATGCCGAGGCTTTCCTTGGAATGAGGGATGGGGCCTTCGCAAGTCATGGCCGCGCATTCTATTGCCTAAACTATATTTGTCAAGGCAAATATGTTGGCGTTCATGTTTGCCCGAGCAAGTGCTACGCGAAAAGGCTCGACCCGTCCCCTCAGCCCCGCGTGCGCAGGCTGGCCAGTTCGTCCTGCACCAGGTTGCGCAAGGCGGGGTCGCGGATGGCGAAAAGGTCGAACACGCCCAGCGCCAGCAGGGTGGGCAGCCGTGCCAGCAGGCGCGGTTCGGCCTCGCGCCGGACCGATTCCGGCGTGGCCGGATCGAGCATCAGTTGCGCGTGCACCACGAAATCGGTGAACGCGTCGGTGTCGTGCTGCACGGGTTGGGGAAAGGGGAGTAGCGACATGTCGGTCTCCTGGCGATGGTGCGAAAAAACGGTCGGGCACGGCGATGGCCGGCGGGCACGGCGAACGGACGGGCCGCCGGGCGTGGGGAATGCGGATCGAAAGCCGGGCATTCGCATGGCGCGTGATCGGCGATCACGCGCGTGAAAGGGTGACGGACGGGACAGGCCACCCTATTTCGAGCGCCGCTATCATGGGAAGGCACTTCCCACTGCTGGTACTCCCACCACCACCACGCCGGTTGTCGATGACCACGCCCATGCAACGCAACGAGCTGAAGGCTTTCCTGCGCACGCGGCGAGCCATGCTGGCGCCCGAAGCGGTGGGCCTGCCGCGCGGCACGCGCCGGCTCACGCCCGGCTTGCGCCGCGAGGAGGTGGCCACGCTGGCCGACGTGGGCCTCACCTGGTACACGTGGCTGGAGCAGGGGCGCGACATCAACGTGTCGGCGGCCGCGCTCACTCGCATCGCGCGCGCGCTGTCGCTGTCGGCCACCGACGAAACCTACCTGTTCTCGCTGATGGGCCTGTCGCGCACCGAGGTGCCCGAGCACCACTTCAGCCTGCCGCCGGTGACGCAGCAGGTGCTGGATCTGTACCAGGCGCCCGCGTTCGTGCTGGACACCGTGTTCAATATGCTGGCGTGGAACCGGCTGGCGGGGAAGCTCTACGACCTGGGCGAGTTCGGCGGCCCGTTCGCCGACAACCACATCTGGAACGCGTTCATGAACCCGGCCCGGCGCCGGCTGTATCCGGATTTCGAGAACGGCGCGCTGAACCTGCTGGGCATGTTCCGCATGAACTATGCGGCGCACCCGGAAGATCCCCGTTTCGACCGCCTGATCGGCGCGCTGACGGCGGCCAGCCCCGAATTCGTGACCTTGTGGCAGCGCTGCCACACGGCGCCACTGAGCGCGATCATCGTGCCGTTCTTCCACCCAGATTTCGGCGACCTCAGCATCCATTCGATGCGCATGCCGATCCGCGACGAAGATCATATCGACCGCGCCACCGCCTTCTTCTTCGCCCCCGCCGACACCGCCACCGCCGCCAGCTTTGCGCGCATGGCGTTGCGGCTGGGCACGGTCGCCAACGAGCCGCCGGCCTGAGCCGAGATCGCCTACGCCGTGTTGGAGCGGCCGCACGATACCCGCGACCTGGCCAGCTGGGCCGCCTGGGGCGGCCTGTCGCCGCGCACGCTGAGCCGGCTGTTTCGCCATGAAACCGGCTGCAGCTTCGCCCAATGGCGCCAGCAGGCGCGGCTCACCCGCGCGCTGGAGCGGCTGGCCGTGGGCGAACCGGTGGCCAGCGTGGCCGATGCGCTGGGCTACGCCAGCGTCAGCGCCTTCGTGGCCATGTTCCGGCGCAGCTTCGGGCAGTCGCCGGGGCGCTACTTCGCGCCCGCGGCGGCCCGATGACGGTCAGGCCCGCGCCTGCTCCATCGCCAGCTGCGCCATCACCGCCTCGGTGACGCGGGCGCAACGTGCGCCCATGAACGGGAACGCGTCGGCCAGCGAGGCAGCCACCGAACCATGCAGCGAATGGCGCAGCAGCCGGCGCGCGCGATGCAGCCGGGTTTTCACCGTCTCCGGCTTGATCGCCAGCTGGGTGGCGGTTTCCTCCACCGAGCACTCCTCCACCTCGCGCAGCATGTAGACGGTGCGGAACGCCGGTGGCAGGGCGTCGATGGCGTGCTCCAGCAGGTGGCGAATCTGGGTGCGCGCGGCGGATACGGCCGGATCTTCGCTGCCGAAGCGCGAGGGGAACTGGACGATCTGATGGGTATCCATGGGCGACTCGTCGATTTTTTCCAGCCCGACCATGTTGTGCCGCTTGCGCAGCCGGCCACGGGCCTCGTTCAGCACGATGGAGGTTAGCCAGGTCAGCAGGCTGGACTCGCCGCGGAAGGTATCCAGCTTGCGGTACGCGCGCAGGTAGGACTCCTGCAGCACGTCCTCGGCCTCGGCATCCTCGCCCAGCACGCTGCGGGCGACGCGGAACAGGCGCTGGTTGCAGCGCTGCATGATGTGGCGGAAGGCGGCTTGCTGACCGCCACGCACCAGGACCACCAGCGCGGCATCGTCCAGCGCGGCGTAGTCGACGGCAACGGCATGAAGGGAAGCGGACATGATTTCTCCTTGTACACCGAATGGGATGCGGTGACCTCGCCGCAGGTTCCCGCTTAGATTTCCGGAACCTCGCGGGCAGCGCGCGCATCCCATGGCCGCAGACGGGCAACTGCCGAACCTGCCCATGTCCATCAGGAGAAATCACGTGAAAAAGTCACTTTTCGCTCTCGCCATCGCGCTTGCCTTCGGCACCGTCGCCAGCGTGCAGGCGCAGCCCGCGCCGGCCGCCGCCACCGCGCCGGCCGCGATCACCGACGCGCAGATCGCGCACATCGCCTACACCGCCGGCCAGATCGACGTCACCGCGGCCAAACAGGCGCTGAAGAAGTCCCACAACAAGGCGGTGCTGGCCTTTGCCGAGGAAATGCAGCGTGACCACGCCGCCGTCAACGAGCAGGCGCTGGCGCTGTGCAAGAAGCTGGGCGTGACGCCCGCCGACAACCCCACCAGCCAGTCGCTGGCCAAGGCCGCCGCGGCCGAGCAGGTGAAGCTGGCCGCCCTCAGCGGCGCCGCCTACGACAAGGCCTATGCGGCCAACGAAGTGGCCTTCCACCAGACGGTCAACAAGGCGCTTTCCGGCACGCTGATTCCGGCGGCGAAGAACGAGGAACTGAAGTCGCTGCTGGAAACGGGCCTGAAACTGTTCGAGTCGCATCAGATGCACGCCGAACACCTGGCGCAGAGCCTGAAATAAGGAGCACGCCATGCGGTGCACGAAGATGCTGTTCGCCGGCCTGCTGGCGGTGAACGGCTGGGCCCTGGCGGCCACCGCCACGCCACCCGACCCGCCGGCCGCCGCACGCGCGCCACAGGTGCACGTCATCGTGGTCGACACGATGGCCTATGGCCCGATGCCGACCGGCGTGCGCGCGGGCGACATCATCGAGTGGGTCAACCGCGGCATCCTGGAACACACCGCCACCGCGCGCGATGGCCGCTTCGACGTCGACCTGAAACCGGGCGCCACCGTGCGCATGAAAGCCACGGCCGGCACGGTGGAGGTCTACTGCAAGTTCCACCCCACGATGGTGGCCACGCTGGTGGTGAAGTAGCGCCACCGCCGTCTGTAGGAGCGACTTCAGTCGCGACGCTCTTGCCCTGAGGCTGAAAAGCAAAAGCATCGCGGCTGAAGCCGCTCCCACAGTCGGGGCGCGCCGATACGTGGCGCGCCCTCCATTTTTTTCAGGCGATGGCTTTCAGCTTTCGCCCGCCACTGATCTCGAAACCCTCGCGCAGGTAGAAGCGCAGGCTGGCGTCGAACTCGGGCAGGGGCGGCGTGCAGACTTCGATGCGGCGCCAACCCTGCGTTCGCGCGTGCGCCTTTACCGCCTCGATCAGGGCGGCGCCGATCCCGCCGGAGCGAAAATCCGGCGCCACGTAGAACTCCTGCATCGTGCCGATGGCGCCGCCTGCGTACAGGGCGCAACCCTGCGACAAGCCGACGAAACCCACCGGCCGGTCGTCCACCCTGGCCAACAGCGCGGTGTAGCTCCCCTGGGCAAGCATCCGCGCGCACAGCGCGGCGGTGGCATCGATGTCCAGGTCGAAATGCTGCGCCCCCGTGCGACGGCAGATTTCCTCGGTGAGGGCGACGGCCATGCCCGCGATGATTTCGGCGTCCGCGGCGGAAGCGGCGGTGATGTCGTGGTGCACGGTGTCGTCCCTGTCGTTCGGCGCGGAAGTATAGGTCACCGCGGCTTCGGCGCGGCCGGTTTCACGTAGGTGTCGAACAGCTCGTACACGCGCCGGTATTCGTCGTACCACGAGTCGGGATGCACGAAGCCGTGGCGTTCCATCGGGTACAGCGAGATCCAGAAGTTTTTCTTGCGCAGTTCGATCAGGCGCTGGTACAGGCGGATGGAATCCTCGGCCAGCACGTTGTCGTCGATCAGGCCGTGCTGGATCAGCAGCGGGTCGCGCAGCTGGTCGGCGTATTCGATCGGCGAACTGGCCGTATAGGCGGCCGGATCGATCTGCGGGTCGTTGAGGATGTTGGCGGTGTATTCGTGGTTGTACAGCGTCCAGTCGCTGACCGGGCGCAGCGCGGCGCCGGCGGCGAATTCACCGGGGGCGCGCAGCAAGGCCATCTCGGTCATGAAGCCGCCGTAGCTGCCGCCGTAGATGCCCACGCGCTGCGGGTCGACGCCGTGGTGCTTCACCAGCCAGGCCTTGCCGTCCAGCAGGTCTTCCAGTTCCGGATGGCCCATGTGGCGGTAGATCGCGGTGCGCCAGTCACGGCCGTAGCCTTCGGAGGCGCGGTAGTCCATGTCCAGCACCGCATAGCCGCGCTGCACCAGCAGGTTGTTGAACATCTGCTCGCGGAAGTAATAGGTGGACGACAGCGTCACGTCCTGCAGGTAGCCGGCGCCGTGCACGAACAGCACCGCGGGTCGGCTGCTGCCGTCGTTCTCGGCCGGACCGTAGTACTTCGCGTAGATCACGCCGGCGCCGTGGCTGGAGGGGATCTGCACGATTTCCGGCGTGATCCACGCTCGCGCGGTGAAGGCCGGCTTCATGGTGTCGGTCAGCTCGCGCGGCGTGCCGCCGGCCGCCGCTTGCACCGCCAGTTGCGACAGGCGGTAGGCGGAGGAATGCAGCACCGCCAGCTGGCTGCCGTCGGGCGAGAGCTTGAAGTCGTCCATGCCCTGGTACCGGGTGACGCGCGTCATTGCGCCGCCCGTGCTGGGCACGCGGTAGACGTCGTAGCTGTACGGCGCCACCTGGTTGCTGCGCAGGTAGAACCAGCGGCCGTCGGGACTCAGCTGCGGATGGCTGACTTCGAAGCGCCCGGTCGTGAGCGCCTTGGCCTTGCCGCCCAGCGGTTGGGTGTAGAGCTGCGAGTACCCGCTCTGTTCGCTGAGATACCACAGCGTGTGGCTGTCTTTCAGCCAGCCGAAATCGTTGAAGTTCCAGTTGATCCAGGCCGGGTCGGTGAGCCGGTGCTGGCTGACCAGCGCGTGATCGCCGAAATCGACGCTGGCGATCCAGCGGTCCTTGTTGTCGATGGCGCGCAGTTGCACGGCCAGCTCGGTGCCGTCGTCGCTCCAGGCGATGTTGTCGCCGCCGTCGCCGGCCACGGTGACCGGGCGCACGTCCGGCGCCTTCAGCGCCTTGGCCTGGTCGACCTTGCCGGCTTTTTCCAGCGCTGCGATGGCGTCGCGGCGCAGCGCCTTCAGCGGGTCGTCCTTGATGCCGGGCAGGTTGCCGGTGGGCAGCGCGTGGGACGTGTGGTTGACCAGGTCCAGCAAGAGCAGAGACTGGCCGGCCGGATCGTTGCGGCCCACGTAGGTGTGCACGTCCTCGGGCTCGGCGTAGCCGCTGTCGGTGACGTAGTGGGTGAGTTGCGGCAGCTTGCCCGGGTCGGCGTCCTTGGGCACGGTCACCAGCAGCATCCAGCGGCCGTTGGGCGAAAGGTCGGCATCGACCAGCTTGATCTTGTCGCCCAGCCAGAACGGCATCGGGGCGCGGCTGGGGTCGGCGGCCTGCAAGGCCTCGTCCTCGCGGCGCGCGGCGTCCTTGTCGGCCTTGATCCGGCGCAGCGTGCTGAAGGTGGCCAGCTGCCGCTCGCCCAGCGCGTCGGGCTTGGCGTCCTGCGGATCGTCGGCGAATTTCAGCAAGGCCACCGGCGCGACCACGGCTTGAGCCAGGTCGTAGCTGTACCAGTCGTTGCCGTCGCGGTACTGCAGCGCGCGGCCATCGGCGGAGAACTGCGGCGAGGATTCGTCCTGCGGCGTGCGCGTCACCTGGCGCCGCTGGCCGCTGGCCACGTCGACCACGAAAACGTCGCCATGCAGGATGTACGCGGCATGCTGCCGGCGGCGGTCGAACACCGGATCGCCACCGGCCTGCGCCCGCGCCGCGGCGTCCAGCTTCACGCCCTGCCCGCTGGCGGCGTCGACTCGGTACAGGTCGCGCACCGGGCTGCCGTCACGCTTCACCGCGTAGTAGATGCTGCGCCCGTCCACGCTCCAGTACGGGTTTTCCACCGCCTGGCCGACCCAATCCGGGTTGGCCATGATGGTTTCCAGATCCAGCGGTTGCGGGGTGGACGGCGGTGTCGCCGCCAGCGGCAGCACGGTGAAGGCAATGAGGCCGGCAAGCAGCAGTCGACGCATCTTCGGGGTTTCCTGCAAATGGTGAGAGCTTGCGAAAAATTCGAACGCCGTAGCGAGAGCGCCGCCGGCACGGACGTTCGGCGACGTTCGCAGTAGGCGGTCGATTTTTTCGCAAGCTCTGAGCATAGCGGGCGATCCGGCGCGGGGGCGTCACCCCTGCCACAAGTCAGGCCCGGAAATCACCCGGAATCGAAGTGGCTCGCGTTACCCTCGATGCCTTCGTTTTGCAGGGAGTTTCCGTCATGCGCCGAGCCCTCGTGGTGGCCATCCTGATGTTCATGCCCGCAGCGGCCTGTCTTGCCCAGACGTCGACGGCGCCGACGCCGGATGCGCGCGCGGCTCGCGACGTGTCGCTGATCGATCGGCGGGTGCTGCCGCCGCCGACGCCCGCACGAACCGACCGCAGCGTGCTGCACGGCGTGACCGTGGCCGACCCTTACCGCTGGCTGGAAAACTCCGACGATCCGCAGGTGCAGGCGTGGATCGCCGCGCAAAACGCCTACACCGAAGCCGAATTGGCGGCGATGCCCGAGGGCGCGGCGATCACCGCGCGGGTGCGCCAGCTGGCGATCACGTCCACCACCCGCAGCGGCCCGGTGCTGGCCGGCGGCACGCTGTTCTACCAGCAGCAGACCCCGCCACAGCCGCAACCCGTGCTGATCGCGCAGCCCTGGCCGGACGGCGCCGCCAGAACGCTGGTGGACCCCAACGCCGACCACGGCGGCACCGCCATCACCGGCTACTGGCCCTCGCCGAAAGGTCGCTACCTGGCCTACGGCAGCGCCGAGGGCGGCAGCGAGCTGACCACCCTGCACGTGCTCGACGTGCACAGCGGCAAGCTGCTCCCCGACACCCTGCCCTGGGCCGGCGGCGGCACCACGCCGCAGGGCGTGGCGTGGGATGCGGACGAGCGCGGCTTCAGCTACGTGCGCTTCGTGCCGCCCGCGCCCGGCAAGCCGGTGGAACAGTTCAACGCGGCGCTGGCGCACCACACGCTGGGCCAGCCCGCCACGGCCGACCGCACGGTATTTGGCCGCGATTATTCGAAGGTGGCCGAGTACGTGCTGGTCGATGACACCACCTCGGCGCAGGCCGCCGTGCTGGCGTACGAGGGCGACGGCGGTCCGGCCGAGGTGTTCATCCGTCGCGGCAGCACGTTCCGCCCGGTGCTGGGCCATGACGCCAATGTGCGCAGTGCGGCCTGGGTGTCTGGACGTCTCTACGTGGTGGCCTTCGCGGATGCACCGCGCGGCCGGGTGGTCGCGGTGGATGCGAACGGTGCCACCACCACGGTGCTGCCCGAGCGCAAGGGCGCGATCCAGCAACTGGCCCCGCTGGGCAGCGGTTTCCTGGTGGTGCGCAGCGAGGGCCCGGACTGGTGGGTCGAGCAGTACGACGCCAAGGCCGCCTTCGTGCGCCGGCTGCCGCTGCCGGCGCGCGGCATCGGCGTAGGCGACATCGCCTCCGAGTCCGGCCAGGACAAGGCGCTGATCAGCTACAGCGGCTGGACCACACCGTCGCGCTGGGTCGAGTACGACGGCCGCAGCGGCAGCCTGAAGACGATCTTCCAGGTCAAGCCCGCCGCCGATTATTCGAAGGTGCGGGTGCAACGCATCGACGGCACCTCGAAGGACGGCACCAAGATTCCCGTCACCGTGCTGTCGATGCCCGGCATCACCCCCAACGGCGCCCGCCCCACCATCCTGTACAGCTACGGCGGCTTCGACAGCCCGATCAAGCCCGGCTTCGTCGGCGCCAACCTGGCCTGGCTGGAACGCGGCGGCGTGCTGGCCTACGCCAACATCCGCGGCGGCAACGAGAACGGCCAGGCCTGGCATGCGCAGGGCCAGAAGCTGCACAAGCAGAACGTGTTCGACGATTTCCACGCGGCCGCGCTGGCGCTGTTCGATACACGATGGACCGACCGCAAGCATCTCGGCATCCTGGGCGGCAGCAACGGCGGCCTGCTGATGGGATCGCAAATCGTGCAGCACCCGGCCGATTACCGCGCCGTGGTGGCGCGCGTGGGCATCTACGACATGCTTCGCCACGAGACGGATTTCGCCAACGGCCCGTACAACGTCAGCGAGTACGGCAGCATCACCGACCCGGCGCAGTTCAAGGCCACCCTGGCGTACTCGCCGCTGCAGAACGTGAAGCCGAACACCGCCTACCCGGCCGTGCTGATGACCACCGGCGCCAACGATCCGCGCGTGGCGCCATGGCAATCGCGCAAGTTCACCGCCGCGCTGCAGAACGCCACCACGTCCGATCAACCGATCCTGCTGCTGACCCGCATGAACGCCGGCCACGGCGTCGGCGCACCCTTCAGCCAGCGCGTCGGCGACACCGCGATCGGGCTGACCTTCTTTGCGCATGAGTTGGGGCTGCCGGCCAAGTAAGCAGTTGGGCGCCACAGCCCCAAAACCGTTCCCGCTGAGCGTAGCCCGCACAGCGGGCGGAGTCGAAGCGCTGCCAAACAGTGGCGTGCCGTGGCTGGCCTTGGGGATTCGCTCGCGGGCGATGTGCTTGCGATGCCCTGCGCCGGACATAAAGCATCGCCCGCGAGCGGGTCCTACATGTTGGGCGGCGGCGGCCCTATCGCAGGCGGCTGTTACGATGCTGCCGATCTTCCGCTGCCGATCGATGCCATGTCCCTGCTGCCCACCGTCGAACACGAAACCGCCGCCAACCCCGCCCACAGCATCCTCTGGCTGCACGGCCTGGGCGCGGACGGCAACGACTTCGCGCCGATCGTGCCGGAGCTGGTGGCGAAGGGCTGGCCGGCGCTGCGCTTCGTGTTTCCCCATGCGCCGGTGCAGCCGGTGACGATCAACGGCGGCGTGCCGATGCGCGCCTGGTACGACATCCACGGTTTCGACGCGCGGGCGCGCCAGGACGAGGCGGGAATCCGCGAGTCGATCGCCGCCGTCGAGGCGCTGATCGCCCGCGAGAACGCGCGCGGCGTGCCGGACGAAAACATCTTCCTGGCCGGCTTCTCGCAAGGCGGCGCGATCGCGCTCAGCGCCGGCTTGCGCCACCCGCGCAAGCTGGCAGGCATCGTGGCGCTGTCGACCTATGTGCCGATATCCAGCCTGCTGGCCGCCGAACGCCACGCGGCCAACGCCGCCACGCCGATCTTCTGGGGTCACGGCAGCGCCGATCCCGTGGTGCTGTACCAGCGCGGCGTGGAGTCGCGCGACCTGCTGCTGTCGCTGGGCTATACGGTGGATTGGCACAGCTACCCGATGCCGCATT
>JBIQMK010000076.1:12566-13642 GCA_044463365.1 Rhodanobacter sp.
GTCCCCTACAAGCAGTCCGAGGCGCAGGCGAGCGAGATCGCCGACCTGCGCCAGTGGCTGGGCGCGCGACTGGCCTGAACCGCCGCGTGCGGCATACTCGCCGGATGCGCGAACCACCCGCCCGCCGCCTCGAAGCCAGCCCGCTGCCGGACTTCTGTCGGCTGCCGGCGTTGTTCGCCTGGTTCGTGGTGGGCGCGCTGACGGTCACCGTGATGTGGCTGGCGCCCGGCCAGCCGCGCGGCTGGTCCGGCTACAGCGTGGCGGTGCTGTTCGTCAGCTGGCTGGCGCTGGTGACCGTCGTGCTGCTGTGCAAATCGCGGCCGTGGCTGCAACGCCTGCCGGGCCGCTGGCCGTACCTGGGCGCGTGGCTGCTGATCGTGCTTGTCGTGGTGGCCGCCAGCGCCACCGTGCACTGGCTCGACGCCTCCCTGCAGATGTCGTTCATCACGGCGCCGATGGGCGCTTTCGTGCGCGACAACGCCGTCATCACCGCGCTGCTGGGCGCGGCAATGCTGCGCTATTTCTACGTGCTGGCGCAGTGGCAGGCGCGGCTGGCCGCGGTGACGCGGGCGCAGGTGGGCGCGTTGCAGGCGCGCATCCGGCCGCACTTCCTGTTCAACAGCATGAATACCGTGGCGGCGCTGATCCGGGTCGACCCGGCCGCCGCCGAGCGCACCGTGGAAGACCTGTGCGAACTGTTCCGCGCCGCGCTGGGCCAGCACGACACCGACAACGGCACGCTGGGCGAGGAGCTGGCGCTGATCGAGCGCTACCTGGCCATCGAGCAATGGCGCCTTGCCGAGCGACTGCGCGTGGTGCGCGAGCTGGATGATCTGCCGGCCGATTTCCCGCTGCCGCGGCTGCTGCTGCAACCACTGGTGGAGAACGCCGTGCGCCACGGCATCCAGCCGCTGCGCGCGGGCGGCGAGGTGGTGTTGCGCGGCGCCCGCGAAGGCGCCGGCGTGAGGGTGGAAATCAGCAACCCCCTGCCCACCACGCCGCCCGCACCGGGCAACGGCCACGGCGTGGACAGCGTGCGCCAACGCATCGCCTACCACTACGGCCCGCGCGCCCGC
>JBIQMK010000077.1:0-13623 GCA_044463365.1 Rhodanobacter sp.
ATCCTCCGCGCTGGAGCTGTTCAGCTGACGTCCGATCGCGCTGACGATGCCCATCGTCACGGTCTGGTTGAGACCCAGCGGGTTGCCGATCGCCAGCACCACGTCGCCCGCCCGCAATGGCTGCTGGTCGGCGATGTGGATGGCGGGCAGGTTGCTGGCGTCGATTTTCAGCACCGCCAGGTCGGTTTCCTCGTCGGCGCCCACCAGTGTGGCCTTGGCGATGCGGCCGTCGTAGAGCAGCACCTGGATATCGGCGGCGTGCGCGATGACGTGGTTGTTGGTCAGCACGTAATCCTGGCCCTGCGCGTTGACGATCACGCCCGATCCCAGTGTCTGTTCCCGCCTTTGATACGTGGTTGGCTGCCCGCCGAGCAGTTGCTGCAGCAGCGGATCGTTGTACATCCGGAAGGCCTGGCCGGTGACGATCTTGTTGGCGTAGATGTTCACCACCGACGGTTCCGCGGCGGCCACGGCATCGGCGTACGAAAGCGGTCCGCTTGCCGGTGCGCTGGCCGGCTCGGTGCGCGATGGCGGGGGTGTGGCCACGCCGAATCGACTGCGCAGGCGATCACCGCTGCCCGGCCACAACAGGGTGATCACGAAGGCGATCGCCAGCCCGAGAACCACGAATCGGGCAATGAAGGCGAGCATGCCGGCGGCGTGTTTCATATCGAAAGGGATACTCGGCAAGTCGGGACTGGGGCCGCGGCGCGTCGCCATCGCCGGGTCGGTGTTTTATTGTACGGGGCGGGCCCTGACGCTACACTAACGCGATTTTTGCGGGCACTGGTTCTGCCAGTTTCGGCGAAGCAGCTGGACGGGCTTCGGCGATTGGCATGCCCAAACCCATCACGATGATATTGCAAGTACCGGAGAGCCTGATGGCGAACGAAGTCGTCGATCACGGCCGACGCCGTTTCCTTACAGGGACCACCGCGGTGGTCGGTGGCGCGGGAATCGTTGCGGCGGCTGTGCCCTTCATCAAGTCGTGGGAACCCAGCGCACGAGCCAGGGCCGCTGGTGCTCCGGTGACGCAGTCGTTGGCCAAGATCGAGTCGGGGCAGATGCTGACCGTGTCGTGGCGCAGCCTGCCGGTGTTCGTGTTGAACCGCAGCAAGGCACAGCTCGCCACGCTGCCGATGGTGGACTCGCGGCTGGTGGATCCCAAGTCCGACGGCGCCTCCGCCGACCAGCAGCCGAAGTACGCGCAGAACGAGACGCGCTCGATCAAGCCTGAGTGGCTGGTGGTGATCGGCATCTGCACGCACCTGGGCTGCGTCCCCGACTTCGTGCCCGAGATCAAGCCCGAGCCGTTCGATCCGGAATGGAAGGGCGGTTTCTACTGCCCCTGCCACAAGTCGCGCTACGACCTGGCCGGCCGCGTGTTCCAGGGCGTACCGGCGCCGAAGAATCTGCCGGTGCCGCCGTATCACTTTGTTGACGACAACACCATCCAGATTGGCGTGGATCCGAAGGAGGCTGTCTGATGGCCAACGTATTCACGAGCATCGGTGACTGGGTCAACGAACGCGCACCCGGCATGGCGCCGATGTACCGCGCGCACATGACCGAGTACTACGCGCCGAAGAACTTCAACCTCTGGTACTACTTCGGTTCGCTCGCCCTGCTGGTGCTGATCAACCAGATCGTCACCGGCATCTTCCTCACCATGAACTACAACCCGAGTGCGGCGGGAGCCTTCAACTCGGTCGAGTACATCATGCGTGACGTGGAATGGGGCTGGCTGATCCGCTACATGCATTCCACCGGCGCCTCGCTGTTCTTCGTGGTGGTGTTCCTGCACATGTTCCGCGGCATCATGTACGGCTCGTACAAGAAGCCGCGCGAGCTGGTGTGGCTGCTCGGCATGCTGATCTTCCTGGTGCTGATGGCAGAGGCCTTCATGGGCTACGTGCTGCCGTGGGGCAACATGTCGTTCTGGGGCGCCAAGGTGATCATCTCGCTGTTCGGCACGATCCCGTTCATCGGCGACACGCTGGTGGAATGGATCATGGGTGACTTCCTGCCGGCCGATGCCACGCTCAACCGCTTCTTCGCGCTGCACGTGATCGCGCTGCCGATCGTGCTGCTGCTGCTGGTGGTGCTGCATATCGCCGCGCTGCACGAAGTGGGCTCGAACAACCCCGACGGCGTGGAGATCAAGAAGGGTCCCAAGGGCAACCGCTGGGATGCGCTGAAGCCGGCCGACGGCATTCCGTTCCATCCGTACTACACGGTGAAGGACCTGGTCGGTGTGGGCTTCTTCCTGCTGATCGCCGCCTTCATCATCTTTTTCGCGCCGACCTTCGGCGGCTGGTTCCTGGAGCACGACAACTTCATTCCGGCGAACAACCTGGCCACGCCGTCGCACATCAAGCCGGTGTGGTACTTCACCCCGTTCTACGCGATCGTGCGCATGATCCCGTCCTTCCTCGGCTCCGCCGTGTGGGGCGTGCTGGCGATGTTCGGCGCGATCGCAGTGCTGTTCGCGCTGCCCTGGTTCGATCGGGGCAAGGTGAAGTCGATCCGTTACCGCGGCACCGGTTTCAAGGTGGGCCTGGGCTTGTTCGTGCTGTCGTTCTTCGCGCTGGGCGCGGTCGGCGCGGGCATTACCGCCGAGGTGATCCCGGTCTGGTTCGGCGATGTCGACGTGACCTTCTGGGAGAACCTGTTCGGCCGCGTGATGACGCTGATCTACTTCGGCTTCTTCGCCTTCCTTTGGGCTTACACATATTTCGGCTGGGAAAAGACCAAGCCGGTTCCGGAACGGGTGACCACGCATGACTAAGCGGCAGCTGCTAATGAAGCGATACATCTTCCCGGTGGCGTTGGCGCTCAGTCTGATCGTCGGCAGCATGTCGGTGCAGGCTTCGGAAGAGGGCGGCCTGCCGCCGGCCGGCACCAACGTGCACGACCAGGCGTCGCTGCAGCGCGGGGCCAGGCTGTACTTCAACTATTGCGTGGGTTGCCATTCGCTGAAGTACATGCGCTACGAGCGGATTGCGTCCGATCTGGGCCTGTCCGAACAGGATGTGATGCAGAACCTCAACTTCACCGGCGCCAAGTTCGGTGAACCGGTGATCTCGCACATGCCCGAAGCCTCGGCCGCGGCGTGGTTCGGCAAGGCGCCGCCCGATCTGTCGCTGGAAGTGCGGGCCAAGGGGGCTGATTGGGTCAACGCCTACCTCAACTCGTTCTACCTGGATCCGAGTCGCCCGGTGGGCTGGAACAACACCGTGTTCCCGAACGCCTCGATGCCGTTCCCGCTGTGGGAACTGCAGGGCCTGCAGACGGCGGAAATGAAGCCGGCCAAGCCCGGTGAAGATGCGCAGGTGGAGAAGCTGGTGCTGTCGCAGCCGGGCAAGCTGACCCCGGCGCAGTTCCAGCAGGCTACCCGCGACCTGACCAGCTTCCTGGAATACGCGTCCGAACCGGCCGCGCTCGAACGCCATGCCTACGGTGTATGGGTGCTGCTGTTCCTGGCCTTCTTTACCTTGCTGGCGTACATGCTGAAGAAGGAATACTGGAAAGACGTCCACTGAAACGGGTGAGATACCCTGCGAAGGCGGCGGCCGACCAGCCGCCGCCTTCGTGTCGACGAAGGGGATTGGTGCATGGTTCAAAGCGCTCGCTCACGTAACGTACTTACCTTGTATACCCTGGCCGATGACATCCAGTGTCACCGGGCACGGCTGGTTCTGGCGGCCAAGGGCGTCAGCTACGAACGCGTGATCGTGGACCGCGACAAGGCATCGGCGGAACTGACGGAACTCAATCCTTACGGCACGACGCCGACGCTCGTCGATCGCGACCTGGTTCTCTATGACACCAGCGTGGTATGCGAATATCTGGACGAGCGCTATCCGCATCCGCCCTTGATGCCGATCGACCCGCTCTCGCGTGCAAGGCTGCGCGTGGCCGCGGTGCGTATCGAGAAGGACTGGCTGACGGAAGTGGACCTCATACGCGCTGGTGGCCGGCCCGCGGACGCTGCGCGCAAGCGGCTGCGGCAGAACCTGCTTTCCACGCTGCCGCTGTTCAAGGCATCGCGCTTCTTCCTCAACCCGGAGATGAGCCTGGTGGATTGCCTGGTGGCTCCGGTGATCTGGCGATTGCCGTCGCTGGATGTCGATCTTGGCAAGGAGGGACGCCCCATCGTCGATTACGGCGAGCGCCTGTTCCACAGCCAGGGCTTCGAGCGCAGCCTTACCGAGGACGAGAAAAACATGCGGTTGGAAACGGTGCGTTGAAGCCGTTTGCGGCCGTTATTGACGTCATTTTTTTGTTCGCTGCCGCAGAGTGTTCCGCGCTGACGGCGACGCTCGGTAGCGACAGGCGCCACCACGCACGATCCCTTGCCGATGTCCGTTCGTCCACGCCAGCGTTTCGTGCACCCGCAAGCATCGACTTTCATACGGCACCTGGCCTGAGGCATCACCCCCACTGATGAGCAACGACGAGCCCACCTCGATGAGTTCCAATCGCCCGTACTTGCTGCGTGCGATCTACGACTGGATCAGCGACAACAACCTGACCCCGTACGTGCTGGTTGACGCCGGCGTGGAAGGGGTTCGGGTGCCGCCCCAAGTCGTCAAGAACGGCCAGGTCGTGCTCAATCTCGCCATGCGCGCGGTCGCCAATCTCGACCTGGGCAACGACTGGATCAGCTTCCAGGCACGCTTCTCGGGCGTCAGCCAGTCGATCCACATACCGGTCCGGGCGGTGCTGGCGTTGTATGCCCAGGAGAACGGGCAGGGCATGATGTTTCCGGCCGAAGAGGAGGGCGACGTGCCTCCGCCGACCACACCGCCCGCCGACGACAAGACGTCCACCCGTCCCGCAGCACCGGAGTCGGCGCCAAAGCGTGGCGCGCACCTGCGTGTGGTCAAATAGCCGACGGATATCGGTTAACGCCGGAATCAGTGCAGGCGTCGGTCGCCGCGGCGGGGACGCAATGGGACCACGTTGTCGGTCGTCTCGTGAATCGCGCTGGTTGCGCCGGCGACGGCAATCGGAGACATGGGCAGCTCCGGCGTGGGCAGGCTCAGTGCGCTGATCGTCGTGCCGAGCATCCACAGATGCGCGGGCCTGCGATCGTCGCCCTCGAGACTGATCTCGAACGCGTAGCAGCGTTCTATTCCGCGCCGGCCGTGGTGGCCCCGATGCAGCCGCAAGGCGCGCAGCCCGACGGTTTCGTCGAGCAGTTGCAGTCCGTGTTGCAGGCACAATCGACGTGCTTCGCGTACGGCCCGTTCCCGCGCCGCGCTGAGTTTCAGCCACAGGCCGACAGCGGCGCCCAGCGACAGCAGCAATAGCAGGTCCGAAAGATTGCTCATGCCGCCAGTGTGTGGGCCGTCGACACCGGGTGCAAGCGATCGCCGGTACATCGTTCGGTCCGGGGCACGATCAGCGACAGGCGCCCACCCGATCCAGGCGCCACCTCCCGCAAGAGATGGCGGTGAAAACCATTCACCGCTCGAAGGAGCGAATGGCGCCGAGCCCTCAGTCCAATTGCAAGCGGAGAGAGAAATCCACCGCATGGACATGCTTGGTCAGCGCCCCCACGGAAATGAAGTCCACGCCGGTTCGCGCGATGGCGCCGATCGTCTGCAGGTCCACGTTGCCCGAGGCCTCCAGAGGCACGCGGCCGGCGCCGATCCGCACCGCTTCGGCCATTTGGGGCAGATCGAAGTTGTCCAGCATGATGCGGTCGACATCAGTGTCCAGTGCCAGCGCCAGCTCGGCCAGCGTTTCCACCTCGACTTCCAGTGGCAGGTCGGGGTGCTTCTGTCTCGCCGACTGCACCGCAGCCGCAAGGCTGCCTGCGGCGATGATATGGTTTTCCTTGATCAGGATGGCGTCGTACAAGCCCATCCGCTGGTTGTGGCCGCCGCCGCAGCGCACCGCGTATTTTTGCGCCAGCCGCAGCCCCGGCACGGTCTTGCGGGTGTCGAGAATGCGTGCGGAAGTACCGGCGATGGCGTGGACGTAGGACAAGGTGACGGTGGCGGTGCCCGACAGCAGTTGCAGGAAATTCAGCGCCGAACGCTCCGCAGTCACCAATGCGCGGGCCTGGCCGGAGAGCCGGCATATCACCGCGCCCGCCCTGGTCCGCTGTCCGTCCTGGAGCAGCCATTCGATGCGGACCGCGGGATCCAGCCGCCGGAAGCTGGCATCGAACCACGCGCTTCCGGCCAGTACCGCATCGTCGCGGCAAGTGAGCTCGGCGCGCCCGTGAGCGTCGGCGCCGAGCAGGTCGGCGGTTGCGTCGCCCGCACCGACGTCCTCGGCGAAAGCGCGTTCGATGTCGTTGCTGATGTGGTCGGGGGAAGGGGGCGAAAAGGGCGTGCCGGAATTCATTCTTCTTCTGTGGCGGGGGACGGATGGCTGAGACGATCCACGATCGCGGTCATGGCTCGCTCGAACAGCGCGTTCGCGGCCAGCACGCGCGCTTTGCCCTGCTTCAGCAAGGCGGCCAACTCACGCGGCGCGTAATCCGCGACTTTCAGCCCGCGCCGATTCACGAACAGGTAGCGCCCGGTCATCGGGCTGATCCACGACAATTTGGCGCGCGTACTGGAGTCGTCGGCGAGTGTGAGCTCCAGCCAGGTGCCTGACTGGAGCGCTTCCACCTGACGGTACTCGGGGCTGTCCGTGGAAATGTCGGGAGAGACGAAGCCGAGATTGTCGTCGTCGAAATCCGGCGCCGCCTGAACCAGCGGCTGGATGCTGTCGGGGATGGGCAAGGCGGACTCGTCCTCCGCCGGCGGTGCGGCCGAAGGGCTTATCTCGCCCAGCTGCTGGCGGTAGTAGGTGTGCAACTGGCCCAGCAACCGCTCGATGTCCGGCTCCTGGAATGCGACATTGGCCAGCCCGTGACGTAGTGCCCGTTCGATACCGGGCAGCATCTGGCGCAGTGCCTGCCGGGCTTCGGGGGTATGGGCCGGACGACTGCTGGCGATGAATTCGTTGACGAAATGCAGCGCCACCTTGAATTCGGTCGAGTCCTCGCCGTGGCGCAACAGCAGCAGCACCATGTGGTTGGCCCATGCGCGAGCCAGTACCCCATGGATCAGTGGCGGCAATTCGTGCGTGCCGATGCGCTCAACGATCTCGCGGGCGGCGCGACGACGCGCGTATTCCAGTTTTTCCCGGCCACGGGTGGATTCGGCCACGCGCAGCTCGGCCAGATCCGCGCGTTTCATGCTGAGTTCCTGAAACTGCTGCAGATCGGCCAGGAGCCGGTCGAAAATGCCCATGTCGTCGTCGAACTCGTGCAGCAGTTGTTCGACGATGGATTTCACCTTCTCGTACAAGCGCCGGTCGCGATCCGATTCGTCGGACCAGCCCTTCGCCTGCTCGGCCAACCCGTCCAGCAGGCGCCGCGCCGGATGTTGACGATGCGCGAAAAGCTTGCGATCGATGATCGCCGCTTTCAGATACGGAATCTGCAATCGCGCCAGGAGCACCTGCATCTCCGGCGGCAGGTTGCGGTCCTCCAGGATGAATTCGAACAACATGCCGACCAGGTCGATGGTGTCTTCGTCCATCGAGGCCACCTGGCCCGGCCTTGCGCCGCGCAAGGCGCCAATCTGGCGCAGCAACTGCTCCTTCAGCGCGGTGACCTCGTGGCTGAGATTGGCGCCCTGGAGGTCGGCAGTCGAGGGCAATGCGTCGGTGCTGGCTATCTGGTTTTGCAGCACGCTGAGCGCACCCAGCAACTCGTTGACCGACGGCAACGGACCGCCGGAATAATTGCCGGCCCCAGCGTTGCCGGTTTCGCCTGAATTGCCGCGACGTGCGCTGAACAGTGCGTGCAGGGTTTGCAGCAGGTCGTTGGGAATATCGCCCGACTCTTCGCTTGCACTGCCTTGCCGATCGTTGTTCAAAGATGGAGCGGCAGCCGCGCCCGATGGCTGGCGGGCCACGTGGTGACGCAGCTGGGGCAACACGCCGGCGCGAATCAGCTCCGCGTTGATGGCCTGATACAACTCCTCGAGCGCCGACAGCACATAGCGATCGAACAGCTTGTAGATAATCAGTTTCACGCGCATGTCGGCACTGAGTTCCTGCAATGCCGTGCGGAATGTCTGGGACAGGATCGCGGGCGCGATCGGGTTGTTGCTGTCGTCGATCTTGTGGCCGCCGCAAATGACCGACAACCGATGATTGACGGCGAACAGATCGCGGGACATGCGCGATTCGTTCTTGCCGATCATGCTGGTGATCGCCAGCGATTCTTCCAGTTCGTTGTCGGCGACCAGCGACAGTTCCACCACGCCGGTGGGGGAGGGGGACGGCGCTGCCGCAGGCCGGCGACTGGCCAGTTCGCCCAGTTCGCGTCCGATGGCGGACAGGAACGACCGCTCCACCGCTGCCCGGCGTTTGCGCACGTCGCGCATGCCGTCGAAGTAATGCATCTGCGCCGCATTGTTCTCGGCCTTCTCGGCCAGGTCGAACAAGGCGTCATCCACATGCTCGAACACATTGCCGACCCACTGCTGCAGCAGGCGGTTGGCGATATTGCGAACCGTCGCGAGCAATTCGCCGACGCGCTCGCTGGACGGCTCCGTGCGCGGGTTCAAATTGACGATTTTTGATGAATCATTGGCTTCGTTCATCGCCACGCCCCTGGAGCTTCATCAGTCATGCGGTGCCGCCCGGGCGAACCGGTCGGTACGTCACAATAAGCCAAAGCGAGCCCGCATGTCATGCCTGGCTCACATTATCGATGATCCGGCCGATCGATCGGCCCAATGGATTTTCGCGATGCTCAGGGGGCGGCCGGAAAATCCGTCAATTGCAGCGTGCCAATACCTTCTTCCGGAAGCATGACGGGAATACCGTCGTCGACCCGGTAGATAACCTTTCGGTCGGTGGTGATCAGGGCTTCCGCGATGGGTTGGCGCACCGGGGCGTGCGCCACGGTATCGACTGCCCCGGCACTGATGGCCGAATTCAGGATATCGAGTTCGTGCTTGCCCAGGGGCCGCACCGGTGTCTTGCTGACCGGGCAGCACAGGATGTCGAGTAGGCGCTGGTCCATGATGTTTGTGCGGGATGCCGGAGCTGCGGAAAGCCCGTACAATAGCGGTTTTTGGACGGCCGGACCATGACAGCAGCAATCAGGGCGCCGCGCGTTGGCGTAGTGATGGGGTCGCGTTCGGACTGGGAAACCATGCAGCACGCGGCCGATGTGCTGACCGAGCTGGGCGTCACCCATGAAGTGCAGGTGGTTTCCGCGCACCGCACGCCCGACCTGTTGTTCCATTATGCCGAACAGGCCGCCAGCCGGGGCATCCAGGTGGTGATCGCCGGGGCCGGCGGTGCGGCGCACCTGCCCGGCATGCTGGCGGCCAAGACACGGTTGCCGGTGTTCGGCGTCCCGGTGCAGTCCAAGGCGCTCAACGGGATGGATTCGCTGCTCTCCATCGCCCAGATGCCGGCCGGTATTCCCGTGGGGACGCTCGCCATCGGGCGTGCTGGCGCCGTCAATGCCGGGTTGCTTGCCGCTGCGGTGCTGGCCTTGCACGACGGCGACCTGGCCAAGGCGCTGGACGCGTGGCGCAGCCGCCAGACCCAGGCCGTGATCGATCAACCGGACCCCCGCCAATGACCGCAGATCGACAACCCGTACTGGGCGTCCTTGGGGGCGGCCAACTCGCGCGCATGCTGGCGCTGGCCGCCGCGCCGCTGGGGGTGAAAACCCTGGTCGTGGACGGCGTCGCCGATGCCTGCGCCGGTCAGGTGGCGCCGCTGGTGGTGGCCGACTGGGCCGATTACGCGGCGCTGGAAGCGTTTGCCGCGAAAGTCGACGTGGTCACCTTCGACTTCGAGAACGTGCCGGCGAAAACCGCGCACTGGCTGGCCGAGCGGGTCGCGGTGTTCCCCGCGCCGCAGGCATTGGCGGTGGCGCAGGATCGGCTGGCCGAAAAGACCATGTTTCGCGATTGTGGCCTGCAGACCGCCGCGTTCATGGCGGTGGATAGCCGCGAGACGCTCGATCAGGCACTGGCCACGATCGGCACGCCGGCCATCCTCAAGACGCGGCGGCTGGGTTACGACGGCAAGGGGCAGTTCCGCCTGCATTCGACCGCCGATGCCGATGCCGCGTGGGAGTCCCTGGGCGCGGCCGCCGCGCAGCATGGCCTGATCCTGGAAGCCTTCGTGCCGTTCCAGCGCGAGTTGTCGGTGATCGCGGTGCGCGGCCGCAATGGTGATTTCAGCACCTGGCCGCTTACCCGCAACTGGCATACCGATGGCGTGCTGAGCCTCAGCCTTGCGCCCGCGCCGGATATCGATCAGCTGCAGGGCCGGGCCACTGAGCTGGCGCGCACGCTGGCCGAGCGGCTGGAATATGTCGGCGTTTTTGCGCTGGAACTGTTCGTGAAGGACGGCGAACTGCTGGGCAACGAGATGGCGCCGCGCGTGCACAACTCCGGCCACTGGACGATCGAGGGCGCGCACACCAGCCAGTTCGAGAACCATGTCCGCGCCGTCCTTGGCATGCCGTTGGGCGATTGCGGGGCGCGCGGCGTATCGGCGATGTTCAACTGGATCGGTGACCTGCCCGATCCCGCGCCCGTATTGCGCACGGTGGATGCGCACTGGCACGACTACGGCAAGCAGGCGCGGCCGGGTCGCAAGGTGGGCCATGCCACGCTTTGCGCGCCCACGTCCGCCGCCCTGGCCGATCGCCTGGCTGCTGTCGCCACGGCGCTGGGCCGCCTGCCGCAAGCGCAGCCGGCGCTGGACGTACTGATCCGATAGGCGCTGCAACGCCACCGCGTCGTTCCATAAAAAAACGGAGCCATGGCGGCTCCGTTTTTTGTCGCTGACAGGAAGATCAGGCGAGGTTCTTCGCCGCGAAATCCCAGTTCACCAGGTTCCAGAACGCTTCCAGGTATTTCGGACGGGCGTTGCGGTAATCGATGTAGTAGGCGTGTTCCCACACGTCGGCGGTGAACAGCGGCTTGTCGGTGCCGGTGATCGGGGTGGCGGCGTTGGACGTGTTGACGATGCCCAGCGAACCATCCTGGCGCTGCACCAGCCAGGTCCAGCCCGAGCCGAAGTTGGTGGCGGCGGATTTGGTGAACTCTTCCTTGAATTTCTCCACCGAGCCGAACGCCTTGTTGATCGCGTCGGCCAGTTTGCCGGTCGGCTCGCCGCCGCCGTTGGGCTTCATCGAGTTCCAGTAGAACGTGTGGTTCCAGGTTTGCGCCGCGTTGTTGAACACGCCGCCGGACGACTTCTTGATGATGTCCTCGAGCGGAGCGTTGGCGAATTCGGTGCCTTCGATCAGCTTGTTGAGGTTGGTGACGTAGGCCTGATGATGCTTGCCGTAGTGGAAGTCCAGCGTTTCGGCCGAGATGTGCGGCTCGAGAGCGTTCTTTTCGTACGGAAGGGGAGGAAGTTCAATTGCCATGATTGGCTCCTTGGCGGTGGCGGAGGAAGCGTGACCGGTCGCAACGGCCGGCCGCTGGGGGGCTGATACAATGCCGGCCTGCATGCATTGTAAAGACGAACGTCGAACCATGGATATTAACGAACGAATCAAGGCGATGCTTGCCGAGCATCCCATCGTGCTCTTCATGAAGGGTACGCCGCAATTTCCGATGTGCGGTTTTTCCAGCCGCGCCGCGCGCGCGTTGAGCGATGCCGGTGCGCCATTCCATGCCGTGAACGTGCTGGCCGATCCGCAGGTGCGCGCGGCGTTGCCGCATTTCGCCAACCTGCCCACCTTCCCGCAGATGTTCATCCAGGGCGAGCTGATCGGTGGCTGCGACGTCATCGAGGATCTGCAGGTCGCCGGGGAGCTGGCGCGCATGGCCAGCGACGTCGCGGAAACGGCGCATTGACCGCCCTGCCTGTAGCGCGTCTGCCCGAGGGCTGGAAGCCGGCCGCCGATACCCTGACCGGGCGCGTTGTTCTCGTCACCGGTGCCTACGGCGGGCTGGGTGGCGCGGTGTCGCGCGCGGCCGCCCGCGCCGGCGCCACGGTTGTCATCACCGGCAAGCGCAAGCGCCAGCTGGAGCAGCTTTACGACGCCATGATGTCCGAGGGCTTGCCCGAGCCGGTGATCCATCCGCTGGACATGGAAGCGGCCACGCCCACCGATTACGCCGCGCTGGCCGAAGGGCTGGAGCGCGACTTTGGCCGTCTGGACGGCATCGTGCACGCGGCGGCGAGTTTTGCAGGACTCACGCCCATCGTCATGCACAAGCCCGATGCGTGGCTGCGCACGATGCATGTGAATGTGTCGGCGCCCTTTGCGCTGACCCAGGCCTGCATGCCGCTGCTGCTGGGCGCGCCGGACAGTGCCGTGGTGTTCGTGCTGGACAATTCGGAGCTGTTGCAGCGGGCGCACTGGGGTGCTTACGGCGCCTCGAAGGCAGCGCTGGAACGGTTGGTGGCGATCCTGCATCAGGAGACCGACGACGGCGCCATGCGCACGCATGCGTTGCTGCCTGCGCCGATGCGCACCACGCTGCGACGCATGGCCTATTTCGGCGAAGACTCCATGCAATTGCCGCTGCCCGACGCGGCGGCGCAGGCGGCGGTCTACCTGCTCAGCGCCGATGCGGCTTCGGCCCGCGGCGCGGTGCTGGACCTGCGCGGAGCGGCCTGACCGTGAGCGCGCGGCGGCGTACCGTCTTCGCGGGCGGACGCATGTTTCGGTGTAAAAACGCCGTGTGCGCGCAAGGCGTGCATGGTTTCGATGGTCCGCTAAGCGAGGAGCCGCCGCTTCGATGGAAACGCAGATGACCACGTTGTCGGCGGGAATCATGTTGTTTCTGATCATGGATCCGCTGGGCAACATCCCGTTCTTCCTCAGCTTGCTGAAGGACGTGCCGCCGCGCCGGCGCCGTCTGGTGATGGTGCGCGAGTTGCTGATCGCGCTGGGCGTGCTGCTGGTGTTCCTGTTCGGCGGCCAGTACATGCTGAAGCTGCTGCAGCTGAAGTCCGATTCGATCAGCATTGCCGGCGGCATCGTGCTGTTCCTGATCGGCATCCGCATGGTGTTTCCGCCCGCCGATGGCGGTGGCATCTTCGGCAAGGCCGGCGAGGGCGAGCCGTTCATCGTGCCCATGGCGATCCCCGGCGTGGCTGGCCCGTCGGCCATGGCCGCGCTGCTGCTGCTGACCAATACCCAGCCAGGCCGTACCGCGGACTGGGTGATCGCCCTGCTGCTGGCGTGGCTGGCCACGTCGGTGATCCTGCTCAGCGCCACCTACCTGTTCCGCTGGCTGGGCGAGAGCGTGCTGACCGCGCTGGAGCGGGTGATGGGCATGTTGCTGATCGCCTTGTCCGTGCAGATGTTCCTGGGCGGCGTCGCCTCGTTCCTGCATCTGGCCATCTGACCGCACATGCGGCCTTGACGCCGCACATACTCGACCTGTTGTCACAATCGCCTGTCAGATTGGGGAAAACTCTCGAGGGCGCGGCATGCTGAGCATTGAACAGGCGCTGGTCGAGCGGATGCCCTGGCTGGCGCACCACCCCAGAATCCGTCGCCCGATGGCGGGGCTTTTCGGACGCCTGGCTGACGAATCCAATTTCAACCGCGTGCTCGAACAGGCGGGCTCCGTGCGCGGTTTCCATTTCGTTGACCGCACGCTGGAG
>JBIQMK010000078.1:0-13394 GCA_044463365.1 Rhodanobacter sp.
ACGCCAGCTTCCTGAAGTTCAGCGACACCGTCGCCGACGTGGCCTTGAACTCCGGCGCCGCCGACATCGACGCGCTGAAGGCTGCCGCCTATCCCGGCGCCGCCAATGTCGAGGAAGCGGGCAAGGCACTGATCGCCACCATCGGCGAGAAGATCGACGTGCGCCGCCTGGTGCGCGTCGAGAACGACGGCGTGATCGGCAGCTACATCCACGGCGGCCGCATCGGCGTGCTGGTGGGCCTGAAGGGCGGCTCCGACGAGCTGGCCAAGGGCATCGCCATGCACGTGGCGGCGATGAATCCGCCGTATGTGCGCGCGGACGACGTGCCGGCCGATTTCCTGGCCAAGGAAAAGGACATCGCGCTGAGCCAGATGTCGGACAAGGACAAGGCCAAGCCGGCTGAAATCCTGGAAAAGATCGTGGCCGGCAAGGTCAACAAGATCATCTCCGAGGTCACCCTGCTGGGCCAGCCGTACGTGCTGGACACCAACGTGACCGTCGCCGACGCGCTGAAGAAGGAAGGCGCCGACGTGGTCTCCGTGGCCCGTCTGGCCGTCGGCGAAGGCATCGAGAAAGTCACCGAGGACTTTGCCGCCGAGGTGATGAAGCAGGCGGGTCTGGCGTAAGCCGGCACAAACTGCTGAAAGCAAAGAAGGCCGCGGGAAACCGCGGCCTTTTTCGTGGCGACGTTGTTCCTCCCCTGCTTGTCCCAAAGGGACTTCCTTCGGTCGCAGGGGGAGGCTAGGAGGGGGGTTGCTCGTGCAACCGTAAGGATCAAAAGCACCCCTCCCCGGCCCTCCCCTGCTTCGCAGGGAAGGGAGAAAGAAAGATGGCGCGCCGGACGGCTCACCATTCATTCCCAATTCCTCCACTGCCCGCCACAGTCACTCATCGTTCCGCCGCTCCGTTACAATGTGCCGGTTTACCCCACACAATCCGGAGTCCCCATGAGCAACCCGCACAAGTATCAACGCATCCTGCTCAAACTCTCCGGCGAGGCATTGATGGGCGATGCCGACTACGGCATCGATCCGAAGGTGATCGGCCGCCTGGCCGACGAGATCATCGAGGTGCAGCGCGCCGGCATCCAGATCGGCGTGGTGATCGGCGGCGGCAACATCTTCCGCGGCGCGGGCCTCGCCGCCGCGGGCATGGACCGCGTCACCGGCGACCACATGGGCATGCTGGCCACCGTGATGAATGCGCTGGCGATGCAGGATGCGATCGAGAAACGTGGCGGTTTCGCCCGCGTCACCAGCGCCATCCAGATCCACGACGTGGCCGAGGATTACATCCGCCGCCGCGCCATCCGCCACATCGAGAAGGGCCGCATCGTGCTGTTTGCCGCCGGCACCGGCAACCCGTTCTTCACCACCGATTCGGCCGCCGCCTTGCGCGCGGTGGAAATCGGTGCCGACCTGCTGCTCAAGGCCACCAAGGTCGACGGCGTCTACACCGCCGATCCGGCCAAGCACAGCGATGCCGTGCGCTACGAGCAACTGGCCTACGACAAGGTGATCGAGCACAAGCTCGAAGTGATGGACACGGCCGCCATCGCGCTGTGCCGCGACCAGCAGATGCCGCTGCGCATCTACGACATGACCGTGCCGGGCAACCTGATGCGGATCATGCGTGGCGAGCCGATCGGCACCCTCGTTTGCGGCGATTGAGCACCCAAAGGCAGCCGGCCAGCCTGGCCCGGCTGCTATAATCGCCTGCTTGCCAGAGCTCTTCGGGAAACGCCACATGCTCAACGACATCAAGAACGATGCCCAGACCCGCATGGGCAAAAGCATCGAATCCCTCAAGCACGACCTGCTGCGGCTGCGCACCGGTCGCGCCAGCACCGCCCTGGTGGACAACATCAAGGTGCCCTACTACGGCTCGGACATGCCGCTGACCCAGGTCGCCTCGGTCAGCCTGGCCGACGGCCGCACCATCGTGATCACGCCGTGGGAAAAGCAGATGGTGGCGCCGATCGAGAAGGCGCTGATGGCCTCCGACCTGGGCATCACGCCGACCACCGCCGGCACCGTGATCCGCCTCAACATGCCCGCGCTCACCGAGGAGCGCCGCCGCGAGCTGGCCAAGATGGTCAGCCACGAGGGCGAAAACGCGAAGATCGCCATCCGCAACGTGCGTCGCGATGCCTTGCAGCAGGTCAAGGACCTGCTCAAGGAAAAGCTGATCACGGAAGACGACGATCGCCGCGTGGACGACGAAATCCAGAAGCTCACCGACAAGGCCGTCAAGGACGTCGACGCCGTGGTGAAAGCCAAGGAAGACGAGCTGATGGCGATTTGACGATGCGTCCGTCGGGTGCCGCCGCTGTACCCCGGCACGCGCGGCCGGCCACATGACCGGCGTGCCCGAAAAAGCCGTGCCGCGCCACATCGCGATCGTGATGGACGGCAACGGCCGCTGGGCCAAGGCCCGTCACCAGCCGCGCAGCTTCGGCCACAACGCCGGCCGCAAGGCCGTGCGCGAGGCAGTGGAATCGTGCCTGCGCGAAGGCGTGCAGGCGCTGACGCTGTTCGCGTTTTCCAGCGAGAACTGGCAGCGGCCGCAGGATGAAGTCGGCGCGTTGATGGGCCTGTTCGTGCGCGCGCTGGACAAGGAAGTGGACGAGCTGCACGGCTACGGCGTACGGCTGCGTTTCGTCGGCGACCTGACCGCGTTCGACGAACCGCTGCGCCGACGCATGCAGTCGGCGATGACCCGCACCGTCGACAACACCAAGCTGCAATTGAACGTGGCCGTGAACTATGGCGGCCGCTGGGACATCGTCCAGGCCAGCCGCCAGGCGGCCGCTGCGGTGGCGCGAGGCGAGCTGCAACCGGAGCAGATCGACGAGGCCCGGCTGGGCCAATGGATGAGCCTGGCCG
Source organism: Rhodanobacter sp. (assembly GCA_044463365.1). Taxonomy (GTDB): domain Bacteria; phylum Pseudomonadota; class Gammaproteobacteria; order Xanthomonadales; family Rhodanobacteraceae; genus Rhodanobacter. Next base: position 2,886 of record JBIQMK010000078.1, read on the forward strand.
ACGCCCCGCCGCTGGACCTGTTCATCCGCACCGGTGGCGAAACGCGCATCAGCAATTTCCTGCTGTGGCAGGCGGCCTACGCCGAGCTCTATTTCACCCCTACCCTGTGGCCCGATTTCGACCAGGCTTGCCTGCGCGGGGCCATCGAGGACTACGCTCGCCGGGAACGCCGCTATGGCCGCACCGGCGAGCAGGTTGCCGCCACCACTGCCCAGGGATCCTGATGCTGCTCCAGCGCGTCCTCACCGCCCTCATTCTTGCCCCGCTGGCGATCGCGATCGTGCTGTGGCCACCCACGGCGATCTTTGCGCTGCTCTGCGCCGTGGCGTTTCTCGCCGCGTGGTGGGAGTGGGCGCAACTGTCCGGCCTGAAGAGCCTCGCTGCGGCCATCGGCCTGTTGCTGGCGGCGATCGCGGCATTCGCGCTGCTGTGGTGGGGCCATCCCGGGGTGGCGATGCCGCTGGCGCTGCTGCTGGGTGTGGCCTGGTGGCTGCTGGCCTGCCTGTGGTTGCGCCATTTCGCCTTTGCCGCCGCGCCCACCCGCGAAAACCGCACGCTGAAACTGCTGGCCGGCGCGCTGATCATCTTCCCTGCATGGATGGCCCTGATTGCGATCCATGATCGCGAAGTGCATGGCCATTGGTGGACCATGCTGGCCTTGCTGATCGTATGGAGCGCGGACATCGGCGCGTATTTCAGCGGCCGTGCCTTCGGCAAGCGCAAGCTGGCGCCGCAGATCAGCCCGGGCAAGACCTGGGCCGGCGCCTACGGCGCGCTGGCGGGCGGCACCCTGGTTGCCGTGATCGGCGGTTGGCTGCTGGATGTGCGCGGCGCGGCACTGGCTGGCCTGGCCGTGCTGGCCTGCCTGACCGTTGCCGCGTCCATTGTCGGCGATCTGGTCGAAAGCCTGATGAAACGGCACGCGAAGGTGAAGGATTCGGGCAGCATCTTCCCCGGCCACGGCGGCCTGCTGGATCGCCTGGACAGCGTGTTCGCCGCCCTGCCGGTGTTCGCCACCGGCCTGTGGCTGCTGGGCCTCTGACGTGACGGGTCAGGCATGAAGAAGGTCGCCATACTGGGCGCCACCGGATCGATCGGCGGCAACACGCTGGACGTCATCGCCCGCCACCCGCAACGCTTCCGCGCCACCGTGCTGACCGCCCACCGGCAGGTCGCCGCGCTGGCCGAATTGTGCGCGCGGCACCGGCCCGACCTGGCGGTCATCGCGGACCCCGCACTGGAGGCGGAACTGTCGCGACGCCTGGCTGCGGCAGGCGTGCGCTGCGATGTGGCCAGCGGCCATCAGGCGATCACCGATGCCGCCGCCGGCAGCCTGTGCGACACCGTGGTGGCCGCGATCGTGGGCGCCGCCGGGCTCGACTCCACGCTGGCCGCGGCGCAGGCGGGGAAGCACCTGCTGCTGGCCAACAAGGAATCGATCGTGATGGCCGGCACGCTACTGCTCGAGGCGGTGCGCGTGGGCGGCGGTGCATTGGTGCCGGTCGATTCCGAGCACAACGCGGTGTTCCAGTGCCTGCCCGGCGGCCGTCCCGAGCTGGCGCGCAGCGGTGTGCGCCGGCTGATCCTCACCGCGTCGGGTGGTCCGTTCCGCGGCCGCACGCGCACCGAACTGGCCGGCATCACCCCCGACCAGGCCTGCAAGCATCCGAACTGGGTGATGGGCCGCAAGATTTCCGTCGACTCGGCCACCCTGATGAACAAGGGGCTGGAGGTGATCGAGGCGCACCACCTGTTCGGCGCGCCCGCCGATGCCATCGACGTGCTGGTGCATCCGCAGAGCCTGGTGCATTCGATGGTGGAATACGTGGACGGCTCGGTGCTGGCCCAGCTTGGCAACCCCGACATGCGCACCGCCATCGCCCATGCTTTGGCCTGGCCGGAGCGCGTCGAATCAGGCGTGCCGCCGCTGGACCTGGCCGCCTGCGCGCCGCTGGCGTTCGAAGCGCCGGACCTGTCGACCTTCCGCTGCCTGGCGCTGGCCTACCAGGCCCTGCGTGTCGGCGGCGACGGCCCGGCGATACTCAACGCCGCCAACGAGGTCGCCGTCGAGGCGTTTCTTGCCGGCGCGCTTCCCTTCCTGTCCATCGCCGACGTGGTCGAAAGCGTGCTGACGGAACTGCCGGCCCAAGCCGTGGTCGATGTGGGGGCGCTTTGTGAACGCGACCGGATCGCCCGCGCCGCGGCCCGGCGCGTTCTGCAGCATGCTTGCTGATATTCTGTAGGCCGCGATTTTCCCTGACTTCGGCACTTGATGACTTCCTTCTTCGGCTCGGTATTCTGGTTGCTGGTCACGCTTGGCGTGCTGGTGACCTTTCACGAATTTGGCCATTACTGGGTCGCACGCCGCTGTGGCGTCAAGGTGTTGCGCTTTTCGGTGGGTTTCGGTCGCGCCCTCTGGAAACGGGTCGGCCGCGACGGCACCGAATACCAGATCGCGGCGATCCCGCTGGGCGGCTACGTCAAGATGCTCGACGCGCGCGAGGGCGAGGTCGACCCGGCGCTGCGCGATCAGGAGTTCACCGGCAAATCGGTGTGGAAGCGCATCGCCATCGTGGCGGCCGGTCCCGGGTTCAACCTGATCTTCACGATCGCGGCGTTCTGGGCGATGTTCATGCTGGGCAAGCCCGACGTGGCGCCGGTGGTGACCGCCGCGCCCAACAGCATGGCGGCCGCGGCTGGCGTGCAGCCGGGCGACCGCATCCTGGCGGTCGACGGCGAGCCGGTGACGACCTGGAGCGATTCCATGGCCGCCGTGGCCAACGCAACGCTGGGCCGCCAACCACTGCCGTTGACCGTACGCGACGCCGATGGCGCGCAACGCCAGCTGGTGCTGCCGCTCGATCAACTGCCGGCCGGCCAGGACGTCGGCCACTACCTCGACACGCTGGGCCTGAAACTGGCGCCGCCACCGGCCGTTGCCGCCACCGTGATGCCCGGCCAGCCCGCCGCGCTGGCCGGCATGCGCAGCGGTGACCGCATCGTCAGCGTCAACGGCAAGGCGGTAACGGATTTTTCGGCGTTCGGCGATCTGGTGCAGCAGGAGGCGACGACGTCGCCAACGCTGGCGCTGGTGGTCAACCGCAACGGCCAGCGGCTGAAGCTGGACGTCACCACCCGTTTCGAATCGCTGCAGGGCCAGCCGGCGCGCTGGGTGATGGGCGTGGGCTCGCCGGTGACCGAACTGGCCACTCTGCATTACGGCCCGCTGCAGGCGCTGGGCGCTTCGCTGGAAACCACCTGGCGCAACACCACGCAGACGTTCAGCATGCTGGGCAAGATGCTCACCGGCGAGGCCTCGACGAAGAATCTTTCCGGCGTGATCGGCATCGCCGAGGTGGCCAATGCGTCGGCCGGCATGGGCCTGCCGTGGTTCCTGCAATTCCTGGCGCTGGTATCGCTGAGCCTGGCCATCCTCAACCTGCTGCCGATACCGGTCTTGGACGGCGGCCACCTGCTGTATTACCTTGTCGAGTTGGTCAAGGGCAGTCCGGTCAGCGAACAGGTCATGATCGTCGGTCAGTACATCGGCCTGGCGCTGCTGTTCACCCTGATGGGGCTGGCGTTCTACAACGACATCCACCGCATGCTGCTGTCGTGACGCCAGCGCCTCGCGACAATCCCGCGATCGCGGCACGCCACCGTGCATGGCATCGCGACGGCGGACCTCGCGCTGCACCAGCGGCCACGTGTCAGTACTTTCTCGAAGCGGGATTCGTCCTTAGCTTCACTGTTGATCGAGGCGGCCGTACAGGCTGCCTCGTCCAAATAACCCATCGGAATCGACGATGAAGCGTGTCGCCGCCCTGCTCCTGCTTGCCTCCCTCTCCGCCAACGCGTTCGCGTTCGCGCCCTTCGTGGTGTCGGACATCCGCATCGACGGGCTCAGCCGCATCGCGGCGGGTACGGTCTACAACTATCTGCCGGTGGACAAGGGCGACCGGATGACCAATGCGCAGGCCCAGCGGGCCATCCGCGCGTTGTACGACACCAAGTTCTTCACCGACGTGGAGCTCAGCCGTGAAGGCAACATCCTGGTGATCAAGGTGGTCGAACGGCCATCGATCAGCAAGCTCACCTTGCGCGGCAACAAGGACATCAAGTCCGACGACCTGAAGAAGGGGTTGAAGGAAATCGGGCTGGCCGAAGGCGAGACCTTCGATCGCCTGGCGCTGGACCGGGTCCAGCAGGAACTGATCCACCAGTACTACAACCGCGGCAAGTACAACGTCTCGGTGTTGCCGCACGTCACCCACCTGGATCGCAACCGGGTAGCGGTGGAAATCGAGATCCGCGAAGGCAAGGCGTCGAAGATCAAGGAAATCAACATCCTCGGCAACCACGCCTTCACCGACAAGGAAATCCGCAGCGATTTCGAATCGGGCACCACCAACTGGACGTCCTGGTATTCGAAGAACGACCAGTACTCGCGCGAAAAGCTTTCCGGCGACATGGAAAAGCTGCAGTCCTACTACATGAACCGCGGCTACGCCGACTTCGGCATCGACTCCACCCAGGTCACGATCGCGCCGGACAAGCGCTCGATGTACGTGGCCGCCGACGTCAAGGAAGGCGAGATCTACAAGGTCAGCGCCGTGAAGCTGCTGGGTGACCTGATCCTGCCGGAAACCACGCTGCGCCACCTGGTCATCGTGGAACCGGGCGACACCTTCAACCGCGCCGCGGTGGAAGCCAGCACCGACGGCATCAAGGCGCTGCTGGCCAACCTCGGCTACGCGTTCGCCAAGGTCACCTCGATTCCAAAGCTGGACAAGGAAAAGCGCACCGTCGACCTCACGCTGTACGTCGAACCGGGCGAGCGCGTTTACGTGCGCCGCGTGGTCTTCCAGGGCAACACCCGGACCGAGGACAGCGTGCTGCGCCGCGAGATGCGCCAGCTCGAGGGAACCTTCTACTCGCAGGCCGCCATCGACCGCTCCAAGATCCGCCTGCAGCGCCTGGGCTATTTCAAGAAGGTGGACATCGACAAGAAGCTGGTCGCCGGCACCCAGGACAAGGTCGACGTGACGGTCAAGGTCGAGGAGCAATCCGCCGGCAGCATGCAGTTCGGCGTGGGCTATTCGCAGTACTCGGGCATGATCCTGTCCGCCTCGGTCTCGCAGAACAACCTGTTCGGCAGCGGCGACAGTTTCGCGGTGAGCGGTGAGCGCAGCAGCTACTACACGCGCTTCAACCTCAACTACTACAACCCGTATCTCACCGACAACGGCATTGGCATCGGCTACAACGCCACCTATTCCAAGACCGACTACGGCAACACGGATTTCGCCAACTACGAGACCAGCACCAAGGCATTCTCCTCTTATCTGGGCCTGCCGCTCGGCGAAACCGACTCCATGCGCGTGGGCCTGGGCGTCAGCAGCAACCGCATCAACACGATTCCAGGCTTCAGTCCCCAAGTGCTGGTGGACTACCAGAACCAGCTGGGCCATCGCACCGAGCATGCCTGGACCGGCACACTGGGCTGGAACCACGACACCCGCAACGGTTACTGGGCACCTACCCGCGGTGGCCTGCTGTCGGCGTCGGTCGACGTCGCCCTCCCCGGTTCGACCGCGAAGTACTGGAAATTCTTTGCCGAGGCCAACCACTACTGGCCGGTAGGGCTGGGCTTCGTGCTGTACCTGGACGGCCAGGTCGGCTACGGCGAGAGCTACGGCAAGAACGGCATCAGCGACGAGCAGTTCGACGTGTTGAAGAAGGCCTACGAGACGGCCAACCCCGGCCAGGTCATGCCGGACCGGCGCAACGACTTCCCGTTCTGGCAGAACTTCTACTCCGGCGGCGTGCGCGACGTGCGCGGCTTCCAGGACAACACGCTGGGTCCGCGCGCCTGCGCAGGCGCCGGCGCGACGCAGAACCCCAACGGTACCTGCAACGGCAGCTACTACTCCTACGCGCAGCCGATCGGCGGTGCGTTCAAGGTGCTCGGCACGGCGCAGGTGTTCATCCCGCTGCCGTTCCTCAAGGACGTCAACACGGCGCGCGTGTCCTGGTTCATGGACGCCGGCAACGCGTTCAAGGACTACAAGAGCTTCGACAGCAAGCTGTTGCGCGTATCGACCGGCTTGTCGTTGCAGTGGCAGGCGCCGATCGGCCCGCTGATCATCAGCCTGGCCGTGCCGGTCCGTTCGCAGAAGGAAGACCGTCATTACGAGGAGCGGGTGCAATTCACCTTCGGGAGCCAGTTCTGATACCGGACCTGCCGCAAATGTTGGAAAGGAGCGCGGCGATGCCGCGCTTTTCCGTTTCGCGACACTCGCGCCTTCGGAGAAACCCGTGAACGCGACCATCAGCTACACCCTGGCCGAACTGGCCGAGCGCTTCGAGCTGGTCCCGCATGGCGACGCCACCGTGCGTGTCGATGGCGTGGGCACGCTGGCGGCGGCGGGACCGAGCCAGCTCAGCTTTCTCGCCAACAGCAAATACACCGCCCAGTTGGCCGCCAGCCGCGCCGGCATCGTGGTCGTTCGTGCGGAAAACCTGGCCGAGTGTCCGGGCGCTGCCCTGGTCGCGGCCGATCCGTATCTGGCGTACGCGAAGATCGCGGCGCTGTTCGAACGCTTGCCGGCCGCACCGGTGGGCATCCATCCCAGCGCGGTGGTCGCGCCAACGGCGCGGGTCAGCGCCAGCGCCAGCATCGGGCCGTGCTGCGTGATCGGCGACGAAGCCGTGATCGGCGACGGCGTGGTGCTGGGGCCGCATTGCATCATCGGCGACGGCTGCACCGTCGGTGCGCATTCGCGGCTGGTGGCGCGGGTGACGCTGGTGGTTCGCGTCACGCTGGGACAGCGCGTGCTGATCCATCCCGGCGCCGTGATCGGCTCGGACGGTTTCGGCCTGGCGTTCGACCGCCGCGGCGGCCACTGGATCAAGTTGCCGCAATTGGGCGGCGTGCGCATCGGTGACGATTGCGAGATCGGCGCCAACACCACCATCGACCGCGGCGCGCTGGAAGACACCGTGCTGGAAGAAGACGTGCGCCTGGACAACCAGATCCAGATCGCCCACAACGTGCACGTGGGCGCGCACACGGCGATGGCCGGCTGTGCGGCGGTGGCCGGCAGCGCGAAAATCGGCCGCTATTGCATGATCGGCGGCAATGCCGGCGTGCTCGGCCATCTGGAACTGGCTGATCGGGTTACCATTACCGCCAAGAGCCTGGTCACCCATTCGATCCACGAGCCGGGCGAATATTCATCTGGGGTACCGTTGCAGGAAAGTCGCCCATGGCGGAAGAATGCCGCGCGCTTCAAACATCTGGATGCGTACGCGCGCCGCCTGTCGGCGCTGGAAAAGGACAAGAATCATGAGTGAGAACACCCCGGCGATCGCCCTGCCGGTGACTGTGGAACAGATCCAGAAGTTGTTGCCACACCGCTATCCCTTCCTGCTGGTCGATCGGGTCATCGAGATCGTGCCGGAAACCAGCATCGTGGCGTTGAAGAACGTCACCATCAACGAGCCCTTCTTCAACGGCCATTTTCCGAACCACCCGGTGATGCCCGGCGTGCTCATCATCGAGGCCATGGCGCAGGCGGCCGGCTTGCTGACCCAGCTCAGCAACAGCGCCAAGGGCCTTGTCGGCGCGCCGCTGTTCTATCTGGTCAAGGTCGACAACGCGCGCTTCACCGCGCCGGTGATCCCGGGCGACCAGTTGCGTTTCGAAGTGACGCAGAAGCGGGTGATGCGCGGCATGGGCCTGTTCCAGGCACGCTCGCTGGTGGACGGCAAGGAGGTGGCCTGCTGCGAACTGATGTGTGCGGCGAGGGCCGAGAAATGACCCGGCCCGCCTCGATCCATCCCACCGCGCAGGTCGATCCGGCTGCCATCATCGGCGCCAATGTCGGCATCGGCGCGTATAGCGTGATCGGCGCGGACGTGCACGTCGGCGAAGGCACCACGATCGGGCCGCACGTGGTGATCGAGGGCCCCACCCGCATCGGGCGCGACAACCGCATCGCCCAGTTCGCCTCGCTGGGCGGCGATCCGCAGGACAAGAAGTTCGGCGGCGAGCACACCGAACTGGTGATCGGCGACCGCAACCTGATCCGCGAATTCGTCACCATCAACCGCGGCACCGGCGACGGTGGCGGCTTCACCCGCCTCGGCAACGACAACTGGGTGCTGGCCTACGTGCATATCGCGCACGATTGCCAGATCGGCAACAACGTGGTGTTCTCCAACTACTCGGCGCTGGCCGGGCACGTGGAAATCGGCGACTGGACGATCCTTTCCGGCTATTCGGGCGTGCACCAGTTCTGCAAGGTGGGCGCCCACGCGTTCATCGGCATGGGCTGCCTGGTGGGCCATGACGTGCCGCCGTTCGTGACCATGGCCAACGAACAGCAGGGCCGCCCGCGCGGCATCAACAGCGAGGGCCTGAAACGCCGCGGCTTCGACGCGCCGCGCATCGCCGCGATCAAGCGCGCCTACCGCACGCTGTACATGGCCGGCCTGTCGCTGCCCGAGGCGCGCGAGCAACTGGCTGCACAGGCGCGCGACAGCGACGACGTGCGCGCCATGCTCGACTTCATCGATCGCAGCGAACGGTCGCTCGCCCGATAAGCGCCCCGCTTATCGGGCAATCAGGCACGGGCTTTTGTTTTTCGCATGAACGACACGCAGTCCCCCACCATCGCCCTCATCGCCGGCGAAGATTCCGGGGATCAACTCGGCGCCGACCTGATCGCGGCGCTGCGCGAACGCTATCCGCAGGCGCGTTTCGTGGGCATCGGCGGCGCGCGCATGCAGGCGCAGGGGTTCGAGTCCTGGCATGACATCCGCGAGTTGTCGGTGATGGGTTTCGTGGAGGTGCTGAAACATCTGCCGCGACTGCTGCGCCTGCGCCGAACGCTGGTGAACCGCTTGCTGCAGACGCGGCCGGACGTGGTGATCGGCATCGACGCCCCTGATTTCAACCTCGCCGTGGAGCGCCGCCTGAAAGAGGCCGGATTGCGCACGGTGCATTACGTCAGTCCGTCGGTATGGGCGTGGCGGGAAAAACGCGCCGCCCACATCGGCCGCAGCGCCGACCGGGTGCTGTGCCTGTTTCCGATGGAGCCGGCGATCTACGCCAGGCACGGTGTCGACGCCCGTTTCGTGGGCCATCCGCTGGCCGACCGCTTTCCGCTGGTGGCCGATCGGGTGGGCGCGCGCGAGGCGCTGCAGTTGCCGCAGGATGCGCCCGTGCTGGCGTTGCTGCCGGGCAGCCGCCCCTCCGAACTTTCGCGCCTGGGCCGGCTTTTCATCGACGCGGCGCAGCGCGTGACGGCCGCCATTCCCGGTTTGCGCGTGGTGATACCTGCTGCCAACCCGCAGGTGCACGCCATGCTGAAAACCATGCTGGCCAACGGCACACGCGATGAAGCCGCGCCGCTGCTGCTCGATGGCCACGCCCACGAGGCGATGATGGCGGCCGACCTGGTCTTGCTGGCTTCCGGCACCGCCACGCTGGAGGCGATGCTGGCCAAGCGGCCGATGGTGGTGGGTTACCGCGTGGCGCCGATGAGCTACCGAATCGCCCGCGCACTGAAGATGCTCAAGACCGACATCTTCACCCTGCCCAACATCCTGGCGCGCGCCGAAGGCTTGCCCGACCTGCCCGTGCCCGAATTGATGCAGGACGACTGCACCGCCGCGAAACTCGCCGATGCCACGCTGGCGCTGTTCCGCGACAGCGAGCGCCGCGGCGCCGTGGTGGCCGCGTTCGAACACCTGCACCAGGCCCTGCGCGGCAACGACGGAAACCACGCCGCCGACCGCGCCGCCACGGCCGTGGCCGAATTGCTGGAGCACGCGCATGCCCGTGCTTGAGCGCCCCGCGCGGACGCGCGCCGCCACCCCGTTCTCCCGCCGCAAGGGTTACGTCGCCACCACCAGGGGCGTGCTGGTAGCCGGTGTCGACGAGGCCGGACGCGGTCCGCTGGCCGGTCCGCTGGCGGTGGCGGCCGTCATCCTCGATCCATCGCGGCCGATACGTGGATTGGACGATTCGAAGAAACTCACCGAGGCAAAGCGCGAGGCCTTGTACGCGCGCATCGTCGAGCGCGCGCTGGCCTGGTGCGTGGTCATGATCGAGGTGGAAGAGATCGACCGCCTCAACATTTTCCACGCCACCATGGCCGGCATGAGCCGCGCCGTGGCCGGCCTGAACCTGGCCGCGCAGGAAGCCCTGATCGACGGCAACCAGTTGCCGAAGGACCTGCCCTGCCCCGGCCGCGCCATCATCGGCGGCGACGCGCGGGTACCGGCGATCAGCGCCGCATCGATCCTGGCCAAGGTCAGCCGCGATCGTTTGATGGTGGCAATGGAAGACGTGCACCCCGGCTACGGCTTCGCCGCGCACAAGGGCTATTCCACCCCGTTGCACCTGGCCTCGCTGGAACAGCTCGGCCCCTGCCGCGAGCATCGGCGCAGCTTTGCCCCGGTGGGCCGATTGTTGCAACCGGCTTTGTTCTGACGTCGGTA
>JBIQMK010000079.1:0-13346 GCA_044463365.1 Rhodanobacter sp.
CCCGTTCGAGGGTCGCCGCCGCATGCAGGTGGCGCTGAAAGGCATCGAGGATCTGCAGCAGCACGTGGATTCGCTGATCACGGTTCCCAACGAAAAACTGCTCAGCGTGCTGGGCCGTGAAGTGACCCTGCTGAACGCATTCAAAGCGGCCAACGACGTGCTGCAGGGCGCCGTGCAGGGCATTGCCGACCTCATCACCGCGCCGGGCCTGATCAACGTCGACTTCGCCGACGTGCGCACCGTGATGTCGGAAATGGGTCTGGCGATGATGGGCACCGGCACGGCATGCGGCGACGACCGCGCCCAGGCCGCCGCCGAGGCGGCGATCAAGAACCCGCTGCTCGAGGACGTCAACCTCAACGGCGCCTGTGGCATCCTGGTCAACGTCACCGCCGGCCCCAACCTCACCATGCGCGAATTCGACGAGATCGGTCGGGTCATTCACGATTTCGCCAGCGAAGATGCCACGGTGGTGATCGGTACCTCGCTGGACCCGGAGATGAAGGACGATGTGCGCGTCACCGTGGTCGCCACCGGGCTGAACCGCGCTGCCGCCTCGCGTCAGCCGATCCGTGCCGTCGAGAGCCCGCAGAACGTGCAGATGCGCCCGCGTCCGGTGGTGTTGCGTACCGGCACCGGCAACGAGGTGGTCGACTACGCCCAACCCGACGCCATGGTCGGTCAGGGCCGGACGGACACCGGCGCTGCGCCGGCGCGCAATGCCGAACCGAACATCGACTACCTCGACATTCCCGCTTTCCTGCGCCGCCAGGCCGATTGAGGTAACGCATAGACTGAACAAACCTACGCACAGCTTGTCCATCTCTGCACCGCCTGGCGCCGGCTGCTCTCATCCGGCGCTGCAGCGTTGTGTCGTTGCGTCGTTGCCGCGCTGACATGAGTGTCGTGCGGCGAAAGTCGGCGTGGGTTCACTGCGACAGGCGGATAGTGATTGTCATGTGTAATCAAGGGCATACGTCATTACACGGCATCCTGCTCCTGCGGTGCGCCCCCAAGAATGGCTTCGCCGCCACTACCGCACGATCCGGCTTCGCGGACGACTTTCCGCAGGGATGAAGGAATCATGAAGGCTTAATCAGACTGTACGGTTCGGTTTGCTTTTATCGCAGGTTAAATCTGTGTTAGCATCCGCTCCCTGATTGGCTGCTACCTACACAGGTACCAACAAAAATGATCAAGCAGCGTACGCTCAAGAACATCATCCGGGCCACCGGCGTGGGTTTGCATACCGGCGACAAGGTCTACATGACCCTGCGTCCGGCCGCGCCGAATACGGGCATCGTGTTCCGCCGTACTGACCTCGAGCCGCCGGTGGAAATCCACGCGCGCCCCGACAATGTCGGCGACACGCGCCGGTCCACCACGCTGGCCAAGGGCGATGTGCGCGTCTCCACGGTGGAACACCTGCTCTCGGCGATGGCGGGGCTGGGCATCGACAATGCCTATGTCGATCTTTCCGCGCCGGAAGTGCCGGTGATGGATGGCAGCGCCGGCCCGTTCGTGTTCCTGCTGCAGTCGGCGGGTATCGAGGAGCAGGCTGTCGCCAAGCGCTTCATCCGGATCAAGAAGCCGATCAAGGTGCAGGAAGGCGACAAATGGGCCAGCTTCACCCCGTTTGACGGCTTCAAGGTGGGTTTCTCGATCGACTTCAACCATCCGATCATCAGCAAGCGCACCTCGCGCGCCGAGATCGATTTCTCCACGACCTCGTTCGTGAAGGAAGTCAGCCGCGCCCGCACCTTCGGTTTCATGCGCGATATCGAGATGTTGCGCGAACACAACCTGGCGCTCGGCGCCTCGATGGACAACGCGGTGGTGCTGGATGACTACCGGGTGCTGAACGAGGACGGCCTGCGCTACGAGGACGAGTTCGTGAAACACAAGATCCTCGATGCCATCGGCGACCTTTACCTGCTGGGTCACAGCCTGATCGGCGCCTACGATGCGCACAAGTCCGGCCACGAACTCAACAACAAGCTGCTGCGCACGCTGATCGCCGACGCCTCGGCGTGGGAAGAAGTCAGCTATCAGGACGATCCGGCCACCTCGCCGATCTCCTATGCGCATCCGGCCCAGGCGATCTGAGGGCCGGGGCCTCGCGCCCCGCGGTGTCGCAAGAGACGGCTCTGTCTATTGACAGGGCCGTTTTTCTGTGGATGCCGTTCGTGTTCCCGGCGCCATTTCACGTTTCCGCGACATGCAAAGTGCTTCGCGGCGCAAACGCGTGGTATAAAAACCCTCCGATCGCCAGCCAAGTGCGGTCGTCAGGGGGTCCCACGGGCGTGAAGCGCTGCTGTCGCCGGCAGCTATCCGGCTCGGGGGCAAGGGGAATCAGCAGGTTCGGCGACGGACGCCAATTCAAGGAACAGTCCCTGCAATTCGGGGTCTGTCATGGACGCCGCGGCGGCCCGAAGGTGGGCGGCAGCGGCAGGCGAAAGCGGTTTTGACCGGGGCGGCTCCATGGGGGCCGGCGGTTGGGGGACCACTTTCACGGCAATCGAACTGGCGTTGATGCCGATGGCATCGGCGGCGGCCAGAATCGGCGTTTGCATCAACCGCAGGCGCGCGGCCCAGGCCGGGGAGGTTGCCAGGAAGACAAGGCGTCCGTAGCGCAAGTTGGCGAATCGTATTTCGTCGCGCAACGGCAACGGCAATGTCTGGCGCAATGCACGATCGAGCGCTTCCAGCGCGCCGGCTTTTCGGGCCAGGGCAGCGAAGGAGCCGCAATCGGCCAGGGCTTTGGGGCCACGGCCATGGCGGTGCGAAGCGGGGCTCGCGTCTTGCGTCACGACGGATTCGACTTGGGAAACTCATGCAAATCATACTCGTCTCACGTCATCGGAAGTTGCCGCGTACGCTCGATCTGTCCCGGCGCTGGTTGCGCTGGAAACTCTATGCGGCCGCGGGATGCGTGCTGCTCGGCTGCATCGGCGTGGGGGCGGCGCTGGCGCTGACCATCGCCAGTCCGCAGGATCGGACGTTGACGCGCATCCACGAACTGCAGCAGCAGATCCGGCAACAGGATGCGCAATTGCGGGGAGTTCGCCAGGATGCCGAACGTGGACTGGACGCGCTGGCGTTGAAGCTCGGCCAGCTGCAGGCGCAGTCGACCCGTCTCAATGCGCTGGGCGTGCGCTTGGCCCAGGTCGGCAAGCTCGACGACGGCGAGTTCAGTTTCGACCAGCCGCCACCGGTAGGCGGCATCGAGGAAGCCGGTGACGCGGGTTATGCGCTGCCCCCGGCATTGGAAGCCAGCATCGACCAGCTCGCCGGGCAGTTCGACAGTCAGCAGGCGCAGCTGTCCGCGCTGCAGAGCCTGTTGCTGGACGCGCGCATCGAATCGAGCCTGAAACCCACCGGCATGCCTGTTCAGGGCTATATCTCGTCGTATTTCGGCACGCGGCCCGATCCCTTCGACGGCCATATGGCGCGCCACACCGGCATCGATATCGCGGTGCCCAAAGGCACGCCCGTGCACGCCGTGGCGGCCGGCATGGTGACGTTCACCGGCGTACGCCGCGGCTACGGCAAGGTGGTCGAGATCGACCATGGCAACGGCTACATGACGCGCTACGCCCACAACAGCAGCTTGCTGGCGCATCCGGGCCAGCGTGTGCACGTGGGTCAGGTGATTTCGGACGCGGGTTCGACCGGCCGTTCGACCGGGTCGCATCTGCATTTCGAAGTGTGGCACGGGGGCCGGGTGGTCAATCCGCTCACCTACGTGCGCAGCCATCGCTGAAGTCGTGTCCTTGCATGGCGGCACGGGCCGAGGCCTGTGGCCGTCGCCGGCGTGTGTGCCCTTGAATACCGCCGCCGCAACCGCCATTCCGAATCCCCCGTGGGGCGTGTAGTAATATGCCCGATTGGCCCGCGCCAGTTGGCGGGCATCCCGTTTATCTACCCGGAAGATCGATGTTCAATCGTGCCTTGACGAGCCTGTTTGGTAGCCGCAACGAGCGCGTGCTGCGTCAGCTTTCCCGATCCGTCGCCCGCATCAATGCGCTGGAGCCGGAGTTCGAGAAACTCGGCGACGAAGCGCTGCGCGGCAAGACCGAGGAATTCAAGCAGCGCGTCGCCGGGGGCGAATCGCTGGACAAGCTGCTGCCCGAAGCCTTCGCCGTCGTGCGCGAGGCGGCCAAGCGCGTGTTGGGCATGCGCCACTACGACGTGCAGATGATCGGCGGCATGGTGTTGCACCAGGGCAAGATCGCCGAAATGCGCACGGGCGAAGGCAAGACCCTGGTGGGCACGCTGCCGGTCTACCTCAACGCGCTCGAGGGCAAGGGCGTGCACGTGGTCACGGTCAACGATTACCTGGCCCGGCGCGACTCGGCCCAGATGGGCCAGCTGTACGGCTTCCTGGGCTTGACCGTAGGCGTGGTGTACCCCGGCATGGACCACGCCGACAAGAGTGCGGCGTACGCCGCCGACATCACCTACGGCACCAACAACGAATTCGGCTTCGACTACCTGCGCGACAACATGGCGCTGAGCAAGGAGCAGCGCTACCAGCGCGGCCTGAACTACGCGATCGTCGACGAGGTCGACTCGATCCTGATCGACGAGGCGCGTACGCCGCTGATCATCTCCGGCCCGGCCGAGGATTCCCCGGCGCTGTACATCGCGCTGAACAAGATCGTGCCGCACATGATCCGCCAGACCGAGGAAAACGGCAGCGGCGATTACTGGGTCGACGAGAAACAGAAGCAGGTGCACCTGTCCGAGGAGGGCATGCAGCACGCCGACGAACTGTTGCGCGCCGCCGGCGTGATCGACCAGGACAGCGGCCTGTACGACTCCAAGAACCTGGCGGTGGTGCACCACCTCAATGCCGCCCTGCGCGCCAACGGCATCTATCAGCGCGACGTCGACTACATCGTGCGCGACGGCGAAGTGGTGATCGTGGACGAATTCACCGGTCGCACCCTGACCGGCCGGCGCTGGTCCGACGGCCTGCACCAGGCGGTCGAGGCGAAGGAAGGCGTGCCGATCCAGCGCGAGAACCAGACCCTGGCCACGGTGACGTTCCAGAACCTGTTCCGCATGTACAAGAAGCTGGCCGGCATGACCGGCACGGCCGACACCGAGGCGTTCGAGTTCCAGAGCATCTACGGGCTGGAGGTGGTGGTGATCCCCACCCACAAGCCGATGATCCGCAAGGACAACCCGGACATGATCTTCCTGTCGCAGACGCCGAAGTACAACTCGGTGATCGAGGACATCAAGGCCTGCCACGAACGCGGCCAGCCGGTGCTGGTGGGTACCACGTCGATCGAGGTTTCCGAGCTGCTCTCCGGGCTGTTGAAAAAGGCCGGCGTGGCCCATGAAGTGCTGAATGCCAAGCAGCATGAGCGCGAAGCACAGATCGTGGCCCAGGCTGGCGCGCCGGGCCAGGTCACCATCGCCACCAACATGGCCGGTCGCGGCACCGACATCGTGCTGGGCGGCAGCCTGGAAGCGGCGCTGGCCGCGCTCCCCGAAGGTGCCAGCGAGGTCGATCGCGCCCGCGTCAAGGCCGACTGGAAAAAGCTGCACGACCAGGTTCTGGCCGCCGGCGGCCTGCACATCATCGGCACCGAGCGGCACGAGTCGCGACGCATCGACAACCAGCTGCGCGGCCGTTCCGGTCGCCAGGGCGATCCGGGTTCCTCGCGCTTCTACCTGTCGCTGGAAGACAACCTGCTGCGCATCTTCGGTGGCGAAGGCCTGGTGCGCTGGATGAAGCGCTTCGGCATGAAGGACGACGACGCGCTGGAGGATCGCATGATCAGCCGGCAGATCGAGAAGGCGCAGCGCAAGGTCGAGCAGCACAACTTCGACATCCGCAAGCACCTGCTGGAATTCGACGACGTCGCCAACGACCAGCGCAAGGTGATCTATCGCCAGCGCGACGAGTTGCTCGAAGGCGAGGAAGTGGCGGCGACAGTGGCGGACATCCGCGAGGATGTCGTGACCAGCATCGTGCGTACCCACGTACCGCCGGAGAGCATCGACGAGCAGTGGGATGTTCCCGCGCTCAACCGGGAGCTCGAAAGCCAGTTCGGGCTGTCCCTCGACCTTGTGCATTGGGTGGAGCAGCAGGCGGAAGTGGATGCCGACGCCATCCTGGCGCACGTCCGCGAGGCGCTCGACGCCCTGTTCGCGGCCAAGGAGGCGCAGATTGGCGCGGAAACCATGCGTCAGCTGGAAAAACACATCATGCTGACCGTGGTCGACAACGCCTGGAAGGATCATCTGGCCAACATGGATTATCTGCGCCAGGGCATCTACCTGGTGGGCTATGCGCAGCAGGACCCGAAGCAGGCGTTCAAGAGCGAGGCGTTCAAGCTTTTCTCCGAAATGCTCAACCGGATCAAGACCGAAGTGGTGCAGATGCTGGCACGCATCCGCATTCGCAGCGAGGAGGAAGTGGCGGCGATGGAGGCCGAGCAGCAACGCCTCGCCGAGCGCATGCAGAAACAGATGCTGGCCAGCGGTGGCGGCGCGCCGGGCGAGTCCGCGCTGCCTGCCGGCGCGAACATGCGGCCCGTGACGGGCGAGAAAGTGGGCCGCAACGACCAGTGCCCCTGCGGCTCGGGCAAGAAGTACAAGCACTGCCATGGCCAGCTGTCCTGACCACGCCGGTGATTGAACGATGAAAAGGCGGCCGCATGGCCGCCTTTTTTTTGTCCGCTTACCGCAGGCGCGCGGTGAACATCGCCGATTCCAGGGTGAAATCGAGCGTCGCACGGATGTCGTAGTAACGCTGCACCTCCGCCGGCGCGTCCGCCAGCAGATGGCGGATCGCGGCCTCCAGCACCGGCGGCGTGCGCATGCGGGCGACCCAGCTGGCGAACCCGATCTCCAGCGGCCAGGTCTGCTCGGCCGTCAATTCGAAACCGGCGCGTTGCAGCATCGCCTGCCATTCGGCCGGACTGTAGTCGCGCACGTGCGACGTGTCGCGCAGCAGTTCCAGCGCCTGCAGATGCGTGTCCAGCAGGGCGGCATGCGGTCCCTGCGGCCCCACCACGTCGATGAAGCAAAGACATCCTCCGGGCTTGATCACCCTGGCCGCTTCGCGCAACGCGGCGGCCGGGTCGCTCCAGTGGTGGGCGCTGTACCGGCTGACGACGAGGTCGAACATGCCGGCCTCGAACGGCAGTTGCTCCGCGGGCCCCTGCTCGGTGCGCACCGAGGACAGGCCGCGTTGCGCCGCGGCGTCGCGCACCACCGCGAGCATGTCGCGCGAGAGGTCGTAGGCCACCACGTCGCCCGCGTGTGGCGCCACGGCAAAGCTGGCGTGGCCCGCGCCGCAGCCCATGTCGAGTACGCGCGCACCGGCCGGCAGCGCCGCCGCGAGCGCGGCCAGATGCTGCAGATCCTGCCCGCGTGCGTGTACCGCGCTTTCCAGGTAGGCCTGTGCGCGCGAACCGAATTGCCGGTCGACCTTGTCGTGATGTTCCATGGCGCTCGCTCATGCTGCGTAGCAGCAAAGCTAGCACACGGAGTGCTCGCGTGCGCCGGTCGAATCGGGTTAACGCCTTGGACGGCTTGGCGGTGGGGATGCCGCGTGCGGTTCGACCGGCTCAGTCGCCGCCGCCGGGCGGACGCACGCGGTGCGGCTCCGCGTCGACCGTGATGTACTGGATCTCTTCGGCATCCAGCCGCAACGCAGTGAGCTTGCCGCCCCAGACGCAGCCGGTATCGATGGCGTGGACGCCAAAGCCGGCGAAACGGTCCAGCGCCGACCAGTGACCGCAGACGATGCGCGTATCGCGCCGGCGCATGCCGGGCACTTCGAACCAGGGATAGAGACCGGGCTTCTGTGTGCCGGGGACGCCCTTGCCGTCGAAATCGATGCGGCCGTTGACGTCGCAATAGCGCATGCGCGTCAGCGTGTTGATGGTGGCGCGGTGGCGGTCCATGCCTTGCAGGCGGTTCGACCATACGGCGGGCCGATTGCCGAACAGGTTGCGCAGTAGCCGGGGATGGCGCGGGCTGGAGAGCTCGCGCTCCACCTCCTGCGCCGCGCGCTGGGCCTGGCGCAAGGTCCAGACCGGCGCCAGGCCGGCGTGGATCATGGTCCAGTTGAGCTTTTCGTCGTGGTGCAACAGCTTCTGCGAGCGCATCCACTCGAACAGCACCGGCGCATCGTGGGCGAACAGGACTTCGCGCAACTCGGGGTTCACGCGCGCCTGCGCCTCGGGCTTGCGCTGGGCGATCGCCAGCAGGCTCAGGTCGTGATTGCCCAGCGTGACCACGCTGTACTCGCGCAGGCTGTGGATCAGCCGCAGCGTCTCCAGCGACTGGCCGCCACGGTTGACCAGGTCGCCGCAGAACCACAGCTCGTCCCGCGCGGTATCGAAGCGCAGCTTCTCCAGCAGCCGTTGCAACTCGGGGTAGCAACCCTGCACATCACCGATGGCGTAGGTGGCCATGTCAGAACGCGTCCATCAATGCAGGGTACGCGGAATGGACAGGGTGAAGGTAGGGATGGGCGCATCGAATTCGGTGCCGTCGTCGGCCAGCATCTGGTAGCTGCCGCCCATCGTGCCCACCGAGGTTTCCAGTACCGCGCCGGAGGTGTATTCGAACGCATCGCCAGGGCGCATCCACGGTTGCTCGCCGACCACGCCGTCACCGCGCACCTCGTCGACCTTGCCGTTCGCGTCGGTGATCATCCAGTGCCGGGTGAGCAGTCGTGCGGGCACGTTGCCGGCATTGCGCAGCGTGATGGTGTAGGCGAAAACGTAGCGGTTGTCGCCGGGCCTGGATTGATCGGGGACGAAACGTGTTTCGACCTGCACATCGATCGTGTAGGAAGATTTTTCAGTCATGTCCGGATTGTAGGGCTTGTCGCCGCGCATGGGGCACGGCATGGGGCGCAATCGCGCAAGAGATGCGCAGGACGGTCATTGCCCGCCGTAGATTTTCGCCAGCCGCACGAAATCCCCGGGGGCGAGCGTCTCGGCGCGGGCGCCGGGCTCCACCCCGGCGCGGCGGATCGCGTCGGTGTTCATCACTTGCTTCAGCGCATTGCCGAGGGTCTTGCGCCGTTGCGCGAAGGCTGCCTTGACCACGGTGTGGACATCGCCGGGATCGGCATCGTGACGGTCCTGCGGCGCAAGCGGCACCAGCCGCACCACGGCCGATTCCACCTTGGGTGGCGGCCGGAAAGCCTCGGGCGGCACGGTGAACAGCGGCTCCACGCGGCAGGCCAGTTGCAGCATCACCGACAGCCGACCGTAGACCTTGCTGCCTGGTTCGGCGGCCATTCGGTCGACGACCTCCTTCTGCAACATGAAATGCATGTCCGCGATCGCATCGAAGTGCTCGACGCAATGGAACAGGATCGGGCTGGAGATGTAGTACGGCAGGTTGCCGGCAATGCGCAGCCGGTCGACGCCATGGCGTTGCGCCAGCGCGGTGAAATCGACCTTCAGCACGTCGGCGTGGATGATCTGCAACTCGCCGACACTGACTGCGCGCGCCTGCAGCGCGGGGATCAGGTCGGTGTCCAGTTCGATGGCGGTGAGTTTGCCGGCCGCGGCCAGCAGCGGCAGCGTCAGCGCGCCTTCGCCGGGGCCGATTTCCAGCACGAAGTCGGTGGCGCGCGGCGCCATCGCGCTGACGATGCGGTCGATGTAGCGGCTGTCGTGCAGGAAGTGCTGGCCGAAGCTCTTCTTGGGCCGCGCGCTCACTTGGTCGTTCCCCGCTGGATCGGCCCCTCGCCACGCTCCTTGCCACCGAGGGACGGGAAGGGCTGCGTGGCGCCACGCGCCACGAGATCCAGCGCCATGTTGGCGGCGGCGATCAGGCTGGACGGATCGGCGCGGCCGCTGCCGGCCAGGTCCAGCGCGGTGCCGTGATCGACCGAGGTACGGATGAATGGCAGGCCGAGCGTGAGGTTGACGGTGCGGTCGAAGGCCTCGCTCTTCAGCACCGGCAGCGCCTGGTCGTGGTACATCGCCACCACCGCGTCGTAGCGCGGACGCATGGTCGGCACGAAGGCGGTGTCGGCCGGCAGCGGCCCCAGCAATTGCATGCCCTCGGCGCGCAACTGATCGAGCATCGGTATCACGGTATCGATTTCCTCCCGTCCCATGTGCCCGCCTTCGCCCGCATGCGGGTTGATGCCGAGCACGGCGATACGGGGATGCCGCAGTCCGAACTTCGCCTGCAACTCCGCGTGCACGATGCGCAACACCCGGGTCAGCAATGGGGCGGTGATCGCGTCCGCGACGGCGCGCAATGGCAGGTGCGTGGTTGCCAGCGCCACCCGCAGTTCGGGGCTTGCAAGCATCATGACCACGTCGGCCTGCGCCCTTTCGGCGAAGAACTCGGTGTGTCCGCTGAATGCGATACCCGCTTCGTTGATCGACGATTTCTGCAGCGGCGCGGTGACCACGGCGGCGTAGTCCCCCGTCATGCAGCCATCGGCGGCGGCGGCGAGGGTGGTCAGTACGTGACCGGCGTTGCGGGGATCGGGCTGGCCGGGGACCTCGTCCGTTTCCAGTGCCACGTGCCGAACGCGGAGGGTGCCCGCTGCGCGATCGGAAGGTGCGCTGCCATCGTCGTCGACCAGTTCGATCGCCACGCCGCATCGTGCGGCGGCGCGCTCCAGCAGGGTCCGATCGGTGATCGCCACCAGCGTGGCGGCCAGCGGCGTGGCCGCAAGACGGATCAGCAGTTCGGGGCCGACGCCCGCGGGTTCGCCCGCGGTGAGGGCGAGCCGTGGCAGGGGCATCGACATGCTGCCGGTGTTACGAGGACGCGCTGTCGGTGTCGGCGTCGCGCAGCTCGGGCACGACGATGTGCACGTAGGCGTTGGCGCGCAGGTCGCGCAGGTAATCGTCATAGGCCTGCTCGGCCTTGCGATTGCCAATGGCCTGGCGGGCCTCGTTGCGCTGGAGCTCCACGGTCTGGTCGCTCTGGCGGGTGCCCAGGCGCTCCAGGATGTGCCAGCCCGCTTCACTGCGGAACGGTTTGGATACTTCGCCGTCCTTCAGGTTGGCCAGTTGCGCCGCGATGGTGGCACCCCAGGCCTTTTGCGGAAACCAGTCCATGTCGCCGCCGGCATTGGCGGTGGTGTCGTCGTCGGACTCTTCCTTCGCCAGCTTGGCAAAGTCCTCATGCTTGTTGACGATGCGGTCGTACAGGTCGCGGGCCTTTTGCTCGGCCTGTGCCGGCGTCACCAGTTCGCTGGGCTTGATCAGGATCTGCCGCGCATGGAACTCGGTGACGATCTGCTTGCTGGGCTCGCGCTGTCCGATCAGCTTGATGATGTGGAAGCCGGTGGGGCCCCGCAGCGCTCCGCTGACGTCGCCGGGCTTCATGGAACCCAGGGTTTCGGCGAACGCCGGCGGAATCTCATCGAGCTTGCGCCAGCCCAGGTCGCCGCCATCGAGCGCATCGGGGGCGTCGGAGTAGCGGATCGCCGCGGCATTGAAATCCATCCCGCCCTTGATGGCGTCGAGCGCCTGCTGCGCTTTCTCCGCGCTGGCCCGGATGGCCGCCGCGTCGGCGCCACCGGGAATGCTGATCTGGATGTGGGCCAGATGGACTTCGCCGGCCTTGTAGGTGGGGCTGCTCAGCAGGTTGTTGATCTCGCTGTCGGTGATCGTGACCGCGCTCTGCACCACGCTCTGTTGCAGGCGCTGCACCATCAGCTGATCACTCAATTGACTGCGGAAGGCTTCATAGCTGTCGCCGCTGCGTTCCACTTCCATGCGCAGTTGTTCCGGCGTGAGCTTGTTCTGCGCCGCCACGGCGGCAACGGCCTGGTCGACGTCCGCATCGGAGATGCGGATGCCTTGTTCCTGCGCCTTTGCAATCTGCAGTTTCATCAGCACCAGGCGATTCAGCACCTGCTTCTGCAGCACTTGCTGCGGCGGCAACTGTTCGGGGTGGGCCGCGTACTGTTGCTGTACTGAAGCCACGGCCTGGTCCAGCTCGCTCTGCAGGACCACGTCCTCGTCCACCACCGCCACGATGCGATCCAGCGGCTGGCTGGCCGATGCCGCGGGAGCCAGCAATTGGGCATGGGCCGGGAGCGCGATCGCCAGGGCGAGCAGCAGGGGGGCGAAGAGTTGCTTCATCGATGAAAGCCCGCGTAATGCGATTATTGATAGCCGAGAATATCACGCTGCAACAGCGAGTCGATCTGGTGGCCGGATGAGCCGAGGCCCTTGAAGACGATTTCGAACATGATCGCGTTGTCGCGCTGGTTGCCGCTGCCGGCAGGGTGGCCGTAGCCGCTCTGCTTCACGTAATTGCGTTCAACCAGCCGCAACGCCACGCAGCAACTGTCGTACTGCACGCCGGCCGCGGCTTCCACCGAATGGCCATCGGGCACCGACCACGCCACCGCGCCCACCAGCCGCCAGCGGTCGGAGAGTGGGTAGACCCCCGAAACGCCATATTGTTCCAGCAGGTTGCGGCGATAGTGGTAGGACACGTTGAGGATGCCGTCGTCGCCAACGCGGCGCTGCAACTCAAACGAGCCCATTTCGGTCATCCGGGTATTCGGGCTCCATTGGTAGCTGCTGTTCAACCGCCAACGGTCGCTCAGCTGCAGGCCGAACTGGGCCACGTAGGCCGAGTGCACCCAGTCGTTTCCGACCACACGCTGCGGCGAGAAATAGTGGATCTGCCCCAGGCTGACCGACATCCGCTCCACGCCGTTCTCGTCCAGCAGCCGGCTGGTCAGTGCGGCGGTGAGGTTGTTGGCGTCCATCTGCCGGTCGGCGCCTGAAAACTGGTTCGGCGAAAACAGCTGCCAGTAGTCGAACGACATCAGCCTGGTATCGAACACCGGCAGGTTGTTCTGGTTGCGGTAGGGCACGTACAGGTAATAAAGCCGCGGTTCCAGCGTCTGGGTGTAGCTGCTGCCAAACAGCGACGTGCTGCGATCGAACACCAGCCCGCTGTCGACGCTGACGATGGGCAGGGCACGGGTGGGCGATTGCTCGGTGAACTGGGCCCCGTACTTCGAGTAGTCGTCGTTCAACTGGTAAGCGGTGTATCTGTACGCCAATTTGGGCCGCACAAACCATGCGGGCGTACCGAAGTAGGCGGACAGATACGGATAAAGTTCCTCACGTTGGCCTTCTATGGAGCCCGGTTTGCGAAAGGCTACCGCTGATGAACCCAGGCCGAACTCTAGCCAGCGCGACAAAGGCACGTTCATCGAAAATGTCGCGTATGGAAGTTGGCGGTATTGAAGGCTGGCGTCAGTCAGGAACGGGTTGACGTTCTGGTAGACCGTGGCGCCGACAGCTGCGTTCCACCATCTGCCGCCGCCTACGGCGGCCACGCTGGATGAGAGCGTTTGCACCACCGTA
>JBIQMK010000080.1:0-13323 GCA_044463365.1 Rhodanobacter sp.
GATGATCTTCCGGAATATTGGTGCCGTACTTGTCGAGCATATCGATCGCGGTTTGCGTCGCATGCTTTACCTGCGGATAGTCGATGTTCTTGTGGATCCACTTCTCTCCTTCCTCGGATGACGCCCATGCATTGATGCTGTCGCGGGTATCAGTGTCGATGAAGGCAAGTGTGTCTCGGTGGTTCTTTCCATTGCCATGGCTCAACAGGTCGGCTCGCAAGTGCGCTCGGTCGCTGGTGAAAGAGAGGCCATGCGCTTCGGCGTACCCGGAAGCTTGATCGATGATCGCGTCCACGTACGTCGTTTCACCCGGTTTCAGTGCGGCGCCATCGGT
Source organism: Rhodanobacter sp. (assembly GCA_044463365.1). Classification (GTDB taxonomy): domain Bacteria; phylum Pseudomonadota; class Gammaproteobacteria; order Xanthomonadales; family Rhodanobacteraceae; genus Rhodanobacter. Next base: position 335 of record JBIQMK010000080.1, read on the forward strand.
CGCGCCCAATGCCCAGGTCCCGCGTTGGCCGAGATCGACCTGGATTGTGCCGATGGTGTAGCCGCTATTCGCCTTGACGCGGTCTGCGTGGCCCCAGTTCGGGTCGGATGTCCCCGCGGTTAAGCCGGCGATGCTCAAGCGATAGGAAGCTGGTCCCCCTTCCGTTCCGCGGCCCACGACAAAATAGGTGGCGCCGGTCATGGCATCGAGGTCATGGGTATCGAGGTGGGGCATGGTCTTCATCCTTGAAGAAGGGGTTTACTGCAGATTCGCCATAAACAGGTAGTCGTCCAGCGCGTTGGCGCGTTCGCAGATGCGGAAGATCTCGTTCTGCGTCACTTGGAGATTGGCGACCGCCTCGCTGCCGTAGACAGAGCTTTCCAGCTCGCCGTTCTTCTCCTGGAACTTCAGCCAGGCGCGCTCGGCGTTGATCAGTTCGTCCTTGGCTTTCGGGCTCAGTTTTCCCAGAAGCGCCTTGTACTTCGCGTTGAGGCGGCCATCCTGGCGAGTCCGTTCTTCCGTCAGGCAGTTGGCTGCCGCGTTGGCGTCTGAATCGGCCCGGTCGACACAAGCGTAAAACTCATCGGTGATCCCTGGCGGAGCGTGGCTCTTGATGCTTTGGCTTCTACTTTCCATACCCATCGCGGCGGCGGCTTGAGCCACGAGGCTGAGGGTGAGTGCGATAGCGAGCGGCCTGAATGTCTTCATGCTGGGGTTCCTGTCCGTATGGTCCTGACTTCCAAGATTTGGAGCCTATCATCGAGCCAGCAGTGTCGGATCCGAACGGTACTTGCTGGAGATCGTCATCCTCGCGAGGCGCTTTCAACAGCCGAAGGGCTGGTCAAGCGAGGATCCAGCGCCATCGGCACCTGGCAAAATGCCGAAGGCAATGGATGACCAGACATTCGTCTGTTGAAAAGCTCGTCCCGCTTTTGCGGGAATGACGAAAAGTGGGGTTTCGCGCGCAAGTATGTGCGGGTCGGTTCCGATCGCCGTTTTCGCCTTTACGGACCCTTCTTATTCCGGCATCGGCACGGACCAGACCTTGCCCGTCGCGCGCTCGGTGAACCACAAGGTATCGCCGGCCGGTTCGACGCCGGTTGGGGTTTTCAGCCCGTCCTTGATGACGGTGACGTGGGCGGTGTCGCCGTCGATCGTCAGGCTGCTGATCTCGCCGCTGCCGTTGGCGGCGACGAACAGCTTGCCGTTGGCGGCGCGCATGCCGTCCGGCCCGTGGACCGGGGCATCCATCCAGATGTCGACGGGTGTGCCCGGCTTGCCGTCGGCGCCCACGGGCACGCGGTAGAGCTTGTTGAAGAAGACGTTGTTGACGTACAGCGTGCCGCCGAGGAAGGCGATGCCGTCGATGCCGAGCAGGCTGCGGTGGTCGAGATAGAGCTGCGGGACCTGGGCGCCTGGCGCGAGGCGGTAGATCTTCTGGTTGGCGGTGTCGGTGATGTAGAGCGCCTTGTCCGGCCCCACGGCGAAATCGTTGCAGGTGGAGTTGTCGCCTGGCAGGGTCCAGCTCAGCTTGGGTGCGCCGGATTTCAGATCAAAGCCGCGCAGGGCGGTGCTGCGGCGCACCGGGGTGGCGCCCGCCACGGGCGTCAGCTGGCAGGTCCACAAGGTGTCGGTTGCCGCATCGGCCAGTACGCCGAAAAAGAAAGTGCCGGGGCCGGCGGCGCTGGCATCGATGAAGCGTGTGGCCGTGGTGGCGCCCTTCTTCACCGTGTAGACGTAGGGCGTGCTGGCGCTGCCCACGTACAGGGTGCCGTCCGGTCCCACGGCCATGCTCTCGGGCTGCGACTTGGCGTCGTGGATGACGATCTCCGCTGCGTTGGATGCTGAAGCGGCGGCCAGGATGGCGAGGGCGAAGCAAACGGCGCGGATCATGGGCGTGTCCTTTGTCGTTGTCATGGAGAGGAAGCAGGAGTGGCGGCGGCCTTGCTTTCGCCTCGTGGCTCACTTCCCCTGGGTAATGTACTGAAACCGGCATGGAGCGAGTTAAATCCGGACTCCCCTGGTCGTACCTCCGACCCGTCAGTGGGCAGCGGCTCGACGGATCGCGCCAACCTCGGGGTCTGGTCCTTGAACAATTTCTTCACACGATCTGACGACCTTGGCTGCACGCTCCGGGGATCGCCCCGTTTTGAAGTCAACAAGCACGAGGAGTGATCGCTATGAGTCAGCAGGCAGTCGGCGTGGTCGGCATGGCCGTGATGGGTCGCAACCTGGCGTTGAATATCGAAAGCCGCGGCCACGCGGTGTCGATCTACAACCGCAGTCGCGAGAAGACCGACGAGGTGATCGCCGAGCACGGCGACAAGAAGCTTGTCGCCACCTACACGCTGCAGGAGTTTGTCGATTCACTGGAGAAACCCCGACGCATCCTGCTGATGGTGAAAGCGGGCGCTGCGACCGACGACACCATCGCGCAGCTGCGGCCGCTGCTGGACAAGGGCGACATCCTGATCGACGGCGGCAACACGAATTTCCACGACACCATCCGGCGCAACAAGGAACTGGCCGCGGCGGGCTTGCACTTTATCGGCACCGGCGTGTCCGGCGGCGAAGAGGGCGCCTTGCACGGCCCGTCGATCATGCCCGGCGGACCGCGCGACGCGTATGACCTGGTCGAGCCGATCCTCACCGAGATCGCGGCACGGGCAAAGGACGGCAAGCCGTGCGTGGCGTACATGGGCACCGACGGCGCCGGGCACTACGTGAAAATGGTGCACAACGGCATCGAATACGGCGACATGCAGCTGATCGCCGAAAGCTATGCGGTGCTCAAGCACGTGCTGGGTTTGTCCAACCGGGAATTGGCCGACGTTTACACCCGCTGGAACGAAGGCGAGCTGGACAGCTACCTGATCGAGATCACCGCGACCATCTTCGGCAAGAAGGACGACAAGACGGGCAAGGATCTGGTCGACGTGATACTCGATCGCGCGGCGCAGAAAGGCACCGGCAAGTGGACCAGCCAGAGCGCACTGGATCTCGGTGTGCCACTGCCGCTGATCACCGAAGCGGTGTTCGCCCGCGTGCTGTCCTCGCTGAAGGACGAACGCGTCGCCGCGAGCGGGCAACTCGAAGGGCCTGGCAACAAGGCCTTCAGCGGTGATCGCGATGCCTTCATCGCCGCCGTCGGCAAGGCCTTGTACCTGAGCAAGATCGTCTCCTACGCGCAGGGGTTTGCGCAGTTGCGTGCCGCGTCGGACGAGTACAAATGGCAACTCGACTACGGCACCATCGCGCAGATCTGGCGCGGCGGCTGCATCATCCGCGCCCGCTTCCTGCAGAAGATCACCGACGCCTACGCCGAGAATCCCAGCCTGGCCAACCTGCTGCTCGCACCGTATTTCCGCGACATCGCCAGGACCTATCAGGTGGCGCTGCGTGAGGTGGTCAGCGTGGCCATCGCCGCCGGTGTGCCGGTGCCGTGCTTCTCCTCGGCCATCGCCTACTACGACGGCTACCGCAGTGAACGCCTGCCCGCCAACCTGCTGCAGGCACAGCGCGATTTTTTCGGCGCCCACACGTTCGAGCGCGTCGACGAGAAAGGCAGCTTCCACGCGGAGTGGAGCTGACGCATTCGGGCAGGCGTGGCTTGCTCCTGTCTGACAAGCATCAAAGAACGGGGCCAGCTCGACTGGCCCCGTTCCCGACGATCCGCCGCTGAAACTGAAAGGCCGGACAGGGCTTGCATGTCCTCCCCTGTCGCGGTGGTGAGCGTCGAGGCCTCCGGAGTACGCTGCACGTTCCACCAAGGGAGGCTCGAACCATGATCCAGCCCACGCGAAAGCTCCTGCTGCTTGCCAGCGCCCTGTTGTGGCCATGCTTCGCCTACGCCGTCACGCCGAAGACGGATACCACCGCGTCGTTGCAGCAGGCCGTCGACGGTGCAGGGCGTTCCGCCGAAAACAGGGCGCGCGACCGCTACCGCCATCCGGTCGAGACGCTGCAGTTCTTCGGCATCCAGCCGCAGATGACGGTCATCGAGATCGCGCCGGGTGGTGGCTGGTACACCGAGATTCTGGCGCCGTTCCTGCGCGGCCACGGTCATCTGATTGAAGCGGGTTCGCCGAAGTTCGCCGACAGGATCAAGGCCGATCCCGCCATGTTCGGCAACATCGAGAAAGTCGTGCCGTTTGCGCCGCCGCTGCAGACCAATCTCGGCACGCCCGGCTCGGCCGACATGGTGCTTACGTTCCGCAACACCCACGACTGGCTTAACCAGAGCCCCGAGACCTTGGCGCTGGTATTCAAGTCGGCGTTTCAGGTACTCAAACCCGGCGGCGTTTTCGGTGTGGTCGAGCATCGCGCCAAACCGTTTTCCGATGCCGTGGAAAGCGCGAAAACCTTGCACCGTATTCCCGAGGACTACCTGATCGCATTGGGTCTGAACACGGGTTTCCGTCTTGCGGGCGTCTCCCAGGTCAACGCCAACCCGAAGGATCCCGAAGACATCAACGTCCACCGCCTGCCGCCCAATCTGGCGGGGCCGGATAGCGAGCACGCAAAGCTTCAAGAGGTTGGCGAATCGGACCGGATGACGTTGCGGTTTGTGAAGCCTTGAAGGGACCTGATTGGCGACGAAACCCAACCACGATTCCGTTCGCGCTGAGCGTAGCTTGCGATAGCAAGCGAAGTCGAAGCGGCCCTCGCGGGCACCCTTCGACTTCGGCCCTGCGGGCCTGCGCTCAGGGTGAACGGCAGGAGCGTCGCTGATCGGTAAGGAAAGGGGCCGATAACGCGGTCGGGCTCACCCGCGGTCGTCCTGGTTCCCGCGGGCTGGCGATGCGCGGCCACGAAGCCGGCGGAACAAGGAAAGCGAAAAAGGGGGCACCATTTCGCCGGCTTCCTTTTGCGCTGAGCCGTGCTATGCCGGCAGGCTCACGACCGGCGCAAAGCCGCCAAAGATCATGCGTTTGCCGTCAAAGGGGCAATCGCTGGCCGCCTCCATGCGCGGATCCTTCATGAATTTCTCCATGCCGGCGTCGCGGGTGGCCTTGTCGGGCCATTCGATCCAGGAGAACACCACGGATTCGTCCTCCTTGGCCTGCACGGCGCGGCGAAAATCGGTGAGCTTGCCTTCGGGCACGTCGTCGGCCCAGCACTCCTGCACGCGCGTGGCGCCGTACTCCAGGAAGATGGCGTCAAAGGTGCCGGCGTGCTTGATGAACGCTTCACGGTTGGCATTGGGTACGGCGATCACGAAACCATCGACATAGGACATGGTTGTCTCCTCGGCTGCAACGGCCACCGGAATGGCGGCCTTGTTGTATCGACGGATGGCGGCGGGCGAAATCGACACGCCCGCGGGGTTTGATGCTCCGACCGGACTTTCCGCTACTCCCGGTCGCCGTCCGCAGCCGGTTTTGCGCCGACGTGCGCCCGCGCCGCCTGCATGTCGCGCACCGGACGCACTTCAATGCTGCCGAAACGCGCCCACGGGAATTCCCGGGCGATGGCCATTGCCGCGTCCATCGAGTCCGCTTCAATCAGGTTGAACCCGGCCAGGAATTCGCGCGTTTCGGCGAACGGGCCGTCGGTGACGCGGCTGATGCCGTCGCGTATGCGCAAGGTTCGGGCGCTGTCGGGGTTCTCCAGTTGCTGCGACCCGTGCAGGCAGCCGTCCTGCTGGAGGGCATCGGCTTTCTCGAAGCAACCACGCATCAGGCGGTCGTATTCGGCCTGCGGAAGTTCGGCCAGCAAGCCCGGGTCGATATGGATCAGGGTCAGGTACTGCATCGCGGGCTCCGCAGCGCATCGGGATGCCGATCATGCCCGCTGCCGGCGATCCGCTCAAACAGGCCAGGAAAAAAAGTTTTCGGGGCATGTCGATCGGGGGCGTGTCCGTTCGTCGTCATCCTTGCAAGCGGCCAGACCGTGCCGCCAAACAGGAGACTGCAATGAAAGTCATGGTGATGGTGAAGGCCACCGAGGCGTCCGAGGCGGGCGCGATGCCGAGCCAGGAGCTGCTCGAGGCGATGGGCAAGTTCAACGAGGAGCTGGTCAACGCCGGCGTGATGCTGGCGGGCGAGGGCTTGCATCCGAGTTCGCGTGGTGCGCGCGTCGCGTTTGATGGCCCGCAGCGGCGGGTGATCGACGGCCCGTTCACCGAGACGCGCGAGTTGGTCGCCGGATTCTGGCTGTGGCAGGTGCGCTCGCTGGAGGAGGCCATCGAATGGGTCAAGCGTTGCCCGAATCCGATGCCCGGCCCGTCCGAGATCGAGATCCGCCCGATCTTCGACGCCGCCGACTTCGGTGACGAATTCACCCCCGAGCTGCGCGCGCAGTCGGAGCGCTTGCGTCAGCGACTTGGCGACTGAAACACCGCCAGCAGCAGGAGCCGGCGCGACCGGGATGGGCACGCTTGCGCCAGGTTGCCGGGAATGATGTGATCGATGGCGATGACGGCAACTACGCACCCCGACGTGATCCATCGCGCCCTGGACGCGCTGTGGCGAATGGAATCGCCACGGCTGCTGGCGCGCCTTGCGCGCATGACCGGCAACATCGACACCGCCGAGGAACTGGCACAGGACGTGTTGCTGGGCGCGCTGGAAACGTGGGCCCGCCAAGGCATGCCCGACAACCCCGCGGCGTGGCTGATGACCGCCGCCAGGCATCGCGCCATCGATCATCTGCGCCAGCGTGCCTTGCACGTGCGCAAACACGATGAATTCGGCATCGAACGGGAGTTGCACGGAGCCGACATGCAGGGTGACGAAGCCCCGGACAAGGCGGACGACGACATCGGCGACGACTTGCTGCGCCTGTTGTTCGTGGCGTGCCACCCGGTGCTTCCGATGGAATCACGGGTGGCGCTGACCCTGCGCCTGCTGGGCGGATTGAGCACGCCGGAGATCGCCCGTGCCTTCCTGCAAACCGAGTCGACGATGGCTCAGCGCATCGTGCGCGCCAAGCGCAAGCTGGCGAACGAGGCGGTGGCGTTCGAGGTGCCGCGCAAGGCCGAGCTTCCCGAACGTCTCGACGCCGTGCTCGAAGTCATCTACCTGATCTTCAACGAGGGCTACGCCGCGACCGGTGGGGAAGACTGGATGCGTCCTGGGTTGTGCGAGGAAGCGTTGCGGCTGGGGCGCCTGCTGGCCGGACTGCTGCCGAACCAGGCCGAAGTGTTCGGCCTGCTGGCCCTGATGGAATTGCAGGCGTCACGGATAGCGGCGCGCACCGAGGCCGACGGCACGCCGATCCTGCTGCCCGAACAGAATCGCGCGCGTTGGGATCGCCTGCAGATCCAGCGTGGCTTGGCCGCATTGGAGCGTGCGCAACGCCTCGGTGGAGCTGGCGGCGCCTATGCGCTGCAGGCCGCCATTGCTGCGTGCCACGCGCGTGCGCTGCGGATGGAGGACACCGACTGGCCGCGGATTGCTGGCTTGTACGCACAACTCGTGCAGGTGATGCCTTCGCCCGTGGTCGAGCTCAACCGAGCGGTGGCGGTGAGCCGCGCGCAGGGGGCCGCCGCCGGGCTCCCCATCGTCGATGCGCTGGAGGACGCAGGGCAGCTTCGCGATTACGCGCCCCTGCCGGCGGTGCGCGGCGATTTGCTGCGGCAACTGGGTCGCTTGGATGAAGCGCGCGACGCGTTCGAGCTGGCGGCGTCGCTCACCGCCAATGCGCGTGAACGAGCGGTCCTGCTGGCGCGTGCACAGGCCTGCGATGAGCCGGGCGACGCACTGTAGGGTTGTTGGCGATGCGCGTCCGGAGTGGGGAGGGCCGGCTGGAGTGGCCGGCGATCCTGCACGGAAACAAGTGCCAGGGACGAAAGGCACTGACTTAAGCTCGTCATCCCCGCGAAAGCGGGGATCCAGCGCCTCTGGCAGCCCTGAAGTCACTGGATGACCAGACATTCGTCTGTTGAAAGCGCTTCCTGCTTTCGCAGGAATGACGGTAGTGAGGCTTTGCGCTCAAGTCAGTGCCATTCGTGCCAGGGACAATTTGAAAAGCGCAGAAATGCCGCCCACCCTTTGCCCGCCTACGTCTGTCCGTTTCGCGCCTCGGCCCGCTTCAAGCTGTCATCGACGATCTGCGCGGTGACGATATCGCTGCCCACGTTGACCGTCGTGCGCGCCATGTCGAGGACGCGGTCCACGCCGATGATGAGGCCGATGCCTTCCGGTGGTATCCCGAACGTGGCCAGCAGCCCCGCGATCATGGGCAGCGAACCGCCCGGGATGCCGGACACGGCCACGGCGCTGAGCACCGCCAGCAACAGCATGATGACCTGGGTAGCGAGGCTCATCTCGACGCTGAACACCTGTGCGACGAACAACACCACGCAACCCTCGAACAGCGCCGTGCCGCTCATGTTCATGGTGGCGCCCAGCGGCAGCACGAAGCCCGAGGTGGTGGGGCGCAGCTTGAGTTCTTCCTGGGCGATGGCCAGCGAGGTGGGCAACGTGGCATTGCTGGAGCTGGTGCTGAAAGCTGTGACCAGTACGGGCCGGATGTCGCTGAAGAATGCCCATGGCGATTTGCGCGCCAGCAGGGCGATCCACAACGACATGGTGCCGAACAGGTGCAGCGCCATGGCCAGCAGGCAGCCGACCACGAACACGGACAGGGCCCATACCACGTCCAGCCCCACCTTCACGATCACGCTGTAGATCATCGCCGGCACGGCATACGGTGCCAGCTGCAACGCAAAGTCCACGATTTTCGTCATCAGCTCGCTGATCAGGTCCAGGCCGTCCTGCAGGCGTTGGCGTTTGTCGGGCGCAAGCTGCGTGCCCGCGGCGCCGACGAGAATGGCGAACAAGATCAGCGGCAGCACGTCGCCGATCACCCCGCGGTTATTGCCCACCACCGCACCGAACAGGTTGCGCGGCATGAACATTTCCACCAGCAGGCCAAGGCTGAGGCTGGGTTGCTCGGCGTGCGTGCGCACGCTTTGCGCGGCCGAGCCGCCGTACTCGGCCATCAGCTTCTGCGCGGTGAGCGGATCGATGTGGTGGCCCGGCTGCAGCAGGTTCATCAGCAGCAAGCCAATGGCCACGCCGATCATCATGTTGGCCGCGAACAAGACGAAGGTGCGTCCCGCCAGCGGACCGAGCCTGTTCAGCTGCCCCAGTTGCACGATGCCCGAAGCCAGCGACGCGAACACCAGCGGAATGACCACGAAAAACAGCATGCGCAGGAAGACCTGCCCGAACGGGTCGAACACGGCCGAGGACACGCGTTGCATGAAGGCCAGAGTCGGCGCATGCCACTGGCCGATGGCGAGTGTCGCCAGCGCGGCCACGATGCCGATGACCAGTCCCCAGAGGATGCGTGTCGCGAGCGACGTCTTGTGCTTTGCCATGCGGCAACGGTACGCGATGGGCCTCCCGGCGTCACCTGAAAGCAGAAAGGTAAAGTGGCCGCTCGGGATGGCCCGGCTTTTTCGGATACGCCGATCAGGCACTCATCGCCTTGTTATCGACAACAGCAGCATGCGGTAGCCCGTCCTAGATGACCCAACCTTCGCGATACTCGCGCCGCAGAAACTGATTGGCTGACGGCGCATTGGTGATGCGCATGTTCTGTGCGTCGTACTCGATCCTGCCGCCCGCGCGCAGGGACACGACGCCCAACAGCATGACCTCGGTCAGTTGTGCGGCGTACGAGAACGGCGACGAGGCTTCCGCCCGGCCCTTGCAGGCATCCACCCAGTTCATCTCGTGCGAGGTCTTGATGCGCGCGTATTTCTGCGGCGGCGTGCCCACCGCATCGTGCAGCGACTGCGGGAGCAGGCGCGGGTTGGCGCCGTACGTCTCGTGGATCAGCTTGCCCTTGTCGCCGATGTAGAGGACACCGCCGTCCTTGCTCAACTGCCCCGCGCCCAGCGCTTGCAGCCCGGGCGGCAGCAAGGCGCCGTCGTACCAGGTGAGCTTCACCGGTGGCCTGCCGCCGCGCGCGGGAAACTCGTAGTACGTCATCGTCGCCACGGGATACGACGCGCCGTTGAAGGGCGTCGAGACCGTCTCCACGGCCGTGGGAAAACCCAGGTCCAGCGACCAGAACGGCGAATCGATCAGATGCGCGCCCATGTCGCCGATGGCGCCTACGCCCCAATCCACCCAGCCGCGCCAGTTGAACGGGTGATACACGGGGTGATAGTCGACGACGGGACCGGGGCCAAGGAACAGATCCCACGCCAGCCCTTGCGGCTTGGGGTAGTTGCCGGCCATGGCATTGGCGAGCCGATCCATCACTGCGTCCTCGTTCCAGCTCGCGTCGTCCGGCCTCGGCCTGGCTTGCGGACGTGGAATGCCCTGCGGCCAGTAGGCAAGCGGGCGATTCGTCCAGACGTGGACCTCGCTGACCGTGCCGATCGCCCCGGCCGCGATGTACTCGTTGATCAGCCGGGCATCGTCGGTTGAATGGCCCTGGTTGCCCATCTGCGTGACGATCTTCGGGTTTTCCCTGGCTTTCCTGGCCAGGGTGCGAGCCTCGTCGATCGACCAGGTGAGCGGCTTCTGCAGGTAGACATGCTTGCCATGGCTCATCGCCGCGCTGGCGATCACGGCATGCAGATGGTCGGGTGTGGCGATCACCACCGCGTCGATGTCCTTCTGCTGTTCGAGCATCCGGCGGTAGTCGGTGTAGCGCTTGATCGAATTGAACTTGCCGGAAAGCAGCCTTGTCTGCGCGATCTCGTCCTGCAGCTTCAGGCGCTCCTTGGCGGTCCGGGCCTTGTCGAGGCGGGCCTGCGCTTTCGCCAGGCCGTCGACCATCCCGCGAAAGCTCTTGTCGGTGTAGTGCCAGTCCACGTCGCACAGCGCCACGATGTTCTCGCCGGCCAGGGCGCGCATGTTGTGCATGCCCATGCCGCCGACGCCGATGCCGGCAATGTTCAAGCGGTCGCTGGGCGGTGTATGGCCGATGCCGCCCAGCACATGGCGCGGCACGATCATCAACCCGGTCGCGGCGATGGCCGAGCCTGCAAGGAACTCGCGGCGTGTGATCTTGCCCGTTGCCGTCGCGTCCCCGGAGCTGCCCGAGGCGCCGTGGCCCTGTTTCGATTTTCCGATCTTCGATTCATCCGTCATGGCTGCTGCAACCTCCGGTTGGTCGTCGATGGGCAAGCATGCCTGAAGCGATCGCGGAGAAATGAAACGGGCGTCAGGTTTACGCTCAGCCGTTTTCGCCGGAGAAATCAGCCGCACGCGAGGGCAGGCATGCTTTATCTGCAGAGCCTGATCGCGCCGAACTCGCCTGAAGATGGGGTGCCGGCGCTGGCTTGAGGACGAGACGGATGGGGCGCGTTCCTCCGTGACCACGCCATCCGTTCCCGCCGCCCAGGCTCTTATGGGTTCGGGTACGGCAGTGTTCGCGGAACGATCTTGAGCGAGAAGTCGATGTAGCGGCGCTCGGCTGGTAGCGAGTTGTGGCCGATCCATTCGCCGTTGCGCGTCCATACCGATTCGTCTGCGCTGATCGTCATGCCGCGGGCGGGCAATTCCTGCGGAATGGCATCGGGCCGGTTGCGTGGACCATCGCAGAGCGTCAGCGAGTTGTTGGTGAACTCGGACTCGCCCTGGTTGTAGGTCCTGACGGCGAATGCCGAATAGGTGCTGGGCTCCAGCGATGCCGGTGGCGACTCCTCATGTTTGTGGTTGCCATCGGTACTCGTGACATCGAGAACCAGGCTGCCGGTCATGGGCGCGTCGAACCCGACCTGGATGCAGGTGCCGTTCTCGTCCGCGGTGGATTCATCACGGGTGGGGATCGACAACGTGAGCCCGCGGAGCTTGCCGTTGGCCTGCACGGTTTCCTTCGAGGTGATGGTTTCGCTGTGTACCAGGGCGCTGGCGGTCCTTGCGCCCTCCAGGCTCGCGCTGCCGGATGCGGTGTTGGGAAAGGGCGGCAGCTCGTCTTCACTGGCGGGGTGGAACATGTACTGGTTGCGGCCAAATTCCTTCCATGTACAGGCAAGCAGGTCGGCGGAACCCTCGACAAACGCGTGCATTTCCGTGCGCTCGCTTGCGCTGCCGTCATCGGCGCGGAATTCATGCAGGTAATTCGTGCGATAGCGCAGTTCGACATGCATCTGGATCAGGCGCGCAAAAGGAACCAGTTCACCGGTCTCGGCGTCGACGGAACTGCAGGCCTGCGACAACTTCTCGCCGTGGGTTGGCTTTGCCAGCGGCGCATCCTCTGCATCCTGGGCCTGGGTACATGCGGCGAGGGAAAAGGCGAGCAGGCTTGCCAGCGTGCCGAAGGTGTTGCGTTTCATCATGACTCCATGCGTGTCGTGGTGAGCGCCGGGTAGCGGCGTGCCACCCGGGTAGAGGGGGGCGGGAAGGTTCGAGTGGGGATTTGTCGCGCCGCGCCTGCGCGCAGCCGCCTGCCGATTCCGGGGGAAATCATACGGGACGAGGCAGGTTCTGCGACCCACGACCAGACACGTGGCCTGCATCGGCGCGTTGCCCCGGCGGACAGGGATCGGCGGCAACAGCGGTCGCAACGCCCGTGCCTGGTGCGCCGGAAACGGCTCGGCCGCCGTGGCGGAGCGCTCGATCAACGCGGGCTCGCCAGCGCTGGCGTACACCGACGCGGACAACCAGATCAACAGCGCCGCGGATGCCAGTCGCCGAGTCATCGCGCAACTGTAGCGGGGCAGTCGAGGCGGGCTGCAGCATCGCCCATCCTCTGGCGACGCCCGACCGTAACAGGCACCGCCGAGAGACACGAGATGAGCGGGAGTCATTCCGGCTTGCGGATGCGCGGTTGGCCGGAGACCGGATCGATGTCCGATGGAGACTTCGGCGCCGAAAGTGGGGAGACGCACCGTGTCGCGGGGTCGACCTCGAAACGCTCGCCGCGCTCGTTCTCGATCAGCAGTTTGCCGCCGACGGCACGCAGCGAGCGGAACCACACATCCTGCACATCGCCTTCCAGCCCGGGGCGGCGTGGGTTTTCGTAAACCTTGAGTCGCCATACTTCGCGATTGGACGCGTCGTAAGCCGCCAGCACGCTGC
>JBIQMK010000081.1:0-13205 GCA_044463365.1 Rhodanobacter sp.
CCGATGATCAGCACCGACAACCCCGCCGACAACGCCAGCCCGGTCACCGTCCATGTGAAGTAGAAGATACCGGTCGCCAACGCCAGCACCATGTAGAACAGCGCGCCGTAGGTGCGTGCATCGACCGCCACACCGAAGAAGCGCCCGGTCAGCGAGCGCCGCCGCGGTACCGCTGGCGGGCGCAACGCACGCTGGATGGTGGCCTCCTGGTCCCGGTAGATTTCGGCCACTTCATCCGGCGCGCCGTAACTGCCCACCACCTGTTCCAGCATGGTCGCCTCGTCACGGCCAGGCTGGTCGGCCAGCTCCGCCCGCAGATGCTCCTCGGCGTCGTACAACGCGTCCTGGATCAACGCCGGGTCGGCGCCGCGCAAGGCCGCGCGCAGTTGGCTCAGGTATTCGACGATGCTGCGTGGCGTACTCATGACACCCCTCCTTGCAAGACGTTGTCGACACAATCGCGCGTGGCACTCCACGCCGCGGCCCAGGCACGCAAGGCCTCGCGTCCCGGTTTGGTGATGCGGTAATAGCGCCGCGGCGGACCACTGATGGACGGCTCCACCTCACTGGCCAGCAAGCCCGCCGCCTCCAGGTTGCGCAACACCGGATACAGCGCACTCTGCTTGCCCGCCAGCACGCCCTCCCCCGATGCCTCCAGTTGCTTGGCGATCTGGTAGCCATACATGGGCCGGCGCGCCTGTCCCAGAATCGCCAGCAGCACCAGCGATACCGTCCCGCTGGAAAGTTCCTTCTGGAATTTCTTCAGTTGCCCAGCGTTGTCGTCCACCAGCATGTCTTCCCCACTGCACATAGTGGAGTCAACCATAGTATTAACTTAAACCTAGTAGATGAGCCGGAAGTCATGCCCGTGCGCTCGTCTTTCGCACCGTCGGAGAGCCGGGGAGCATCCTGCGGCGAGCGCGCGATGGCCGCGGTTTTCAGGAAATCGGATGATCCGCCTGGCACAACGACACCACCATCTGCCGCAGCCAGGCATGCGCCGGGTCGGCATCCATCCGCGGATGCCACAGGGCCGAGATGCTTATTTCCGGCGTCTGCACCGGAAGTTCGAAATGCTGGAGTCCGGCCGTCATCGCCGGGCTGCTGGCAAGGCCGTGACCGAGACAGGAACCTGGCACCAGCGCCACCAGATCGGAATGACGAGCCAGCCGCATCGCGTCGGCGTGCGCCGGCACCACGACGGATATCGTGCGGTGCAATCCCAGTGCCTCGAGTGCGTCATCGACCGGTCCGGTGACATGCGCCTTTCGCGATACGACCACGTGACGGCAAGCCGCGTATCGCCTGGCGGTCACGCCGCGTCCGGTCAGCAGAGGATGCCCGGTGCGCGCGACGCCGACGAAGCGATCACGGAACAGGAGTTGGCTCCGCATTTCCGGTGCGACCGGCTTGACCACACCGATTTCCAGATCGATCAGCCCTTCACGCAATGGCCCGGCATCCTTGTTCGGCTTCGGCGCAAAGCGCAACCGAACGCGTGGGGACGCTTCTGCGATGGCCGTGCACAAGGGCACGGAAAAGAACCGGATGAAGGCGTCGCTGGCCCGGATGGTGAACGTGCGTTCCAGCGTGGCGAGGTCCAGCGGATCGTTGCGCGGCCGCAGCGTTGTTTGCACTTCCCGCGTCAACGCATGGACGCGATCGCGCAGTGATGCCGCATGGGGCGTCGGTACCAGTCCGCGCCCCGCACGCACCAGCAACGGATCGCCGGTGGCCGTGCGGAGACGCGCGAGCGTGCGGCTCATCGCCGACGCACTGAGGCCAAGACGGCGCGCCGCCGCGGTGACGCTGCCCTCGGCAAGCAGCACGTCGAGTGCGACCAGGAGGTTCAAATCCACGTTTTTCATGCGGCGAGCTTAAAACATTCAGCCCGTAATACAGGGCGTTTCACGCAACTATGGCTTGCATCCGATGCGTCTGGCGCCCGCTCATTTCAGCTGCCACGATCACCGCCGCCCCTAGTGAGCGGAGAAAAACCATGACAGTGAAATCCACCAACGGCAGCATCCTCATCATCGGCGCCTCGCGCGGGCTGGGTCACGCGATGGCCGCCGAGTTTCTGAAAAAAGGCTGGCACGTGGTCGGCACGGTTCGGGGGAAAAGCCGCACCTTGCTGCACGATCTGGCGGATGAAAACCCGGGCCGGGTCGAGATCGCGTGCCTCGATATCACCGTGCCGGAGCAGCTGGCGGCACTGCATGACCGCTTCGCCGCGCGCCGCTTCGACATCCTGTTCGTGAACGCCGGCACCGCCAACAGGCATCAGGGAGACACGATCGCCGACGTCTCGACGCAGGAGTTCGTCGAGGTGATGGTCACCAATGCGCTCGGCCCCATGCGCGTCATCGAGGCGCTGCAGGATCTGGTGACCGACGCGGGACTGATCGGCGTCATGTCGTCCGGCCAGGGCAGCGTGGGCAACAATGAAAACGGCGGGCGCGAAATCTATCGGGCCAGCAAGGCCGCCTTGAACCAGTGCATGCGCAGTTATGCCGCCCGCCACGCCGGCGAGCGGCGCGCCCTGCTGTTGATGGCGCCAGGCTGGATCCGCACCGACCTGGGCGGACCGGACGCACGCTTCAGCATCGAGGAAACCGTTCCGGACATCGTGGACGTCGTCATCCGCAAACAAGGCAGGCCCGGTCTGGAGTATCTGGATCGGTTTGGTGAGGCGGTGGATTGGTGAGCTTGAGGGGGTGGTTGGTGCCCTATCGGTGGAGCGCCCCCATCCGCCCTCCGGGCACCTTCCCCCGCGAGCGGGGGAAGGAAGCTGGCTGTAATCCGAAGGCCTCCTTCCCCCGTGCAACGGGAAGGAGGCTGGCTGTTTCGAGGAGTCCGAAGGCTTCCTTCCCCCGTGCAACGGGGGAAGGTGCCCGGAGGGCGGATGGGGGTGCTCTTCCCCAACCGCCCCGGCAACATCCCCGCCTAGAACGTAACCCGCAGCGTCGCCGCATAACGGCGGTCGTTCACGTACCAGGATGTGACGCGGCTGCCCGCGCCGTTCTGGTCCATGATCGTGCGCTGCTCGGCGTTGTTGAGGTTGTTCATCTCCAGGCCCAACTGCAGGTGCTCGGTGAACTTGTAGAAGATCGAGCCATCGAGCTGGCCGAAGGCGTCGCTGTACACCGGCAGTTTCCAGTCGATGCCGCCGTCGCCGCCGTTGTAGCCGTTGGGGCCCACCGAGAGCAGGTACTTGCTGCGCCAGTTGTAGGCCAGGCGGATCTGCCACGGACCCTTCTCGTAGAACGCCGCCACGTTGAAGGAATTCTTCGACAGCCCGTCGGCCGGAAGCGCGTCGAACAGCGATCCATCGGTGTCGCGCGGCACGGTGTCCGAACTGTTGGGCACCTTCGTCGAGCTGTCGATGTAGGTGTAGTTCGCCGACATGCCGAAGCCCTTGAGCGCATCGGGCAGGAAGTCGAAGAACTGGTTCCAGCCCAGCTCCACACCCTGGATCTTGGCCTTGCCGACGTTCACCGGGCGGGTGATCAGGTAGTCGTAACTGTTGCCGTCCGCCCCGGGATAGGCCACGTCACGGGCTTCGCGGCGGAAATAGTCCCTGACGTCCTTGTAGAAGAAGTTGGCCCACGCCATGCCGCCGTGATCGGGGTCGAAATACCACTCCAGCGAGAGGTCGTACTGGTTGGCCCGCATGGGTTTCAGGTACGGGTTGTCGTACGAGCTGCCGGACAGGTCGAGCTGCGAGACGGGCAGGCTGCTGCCGTCCGTGGGTGCG
Source organism: Rhodanobacter sp. (assembly GCA_044463365.1). Classification (GTDB taxonomy): domain Bacteria; phylum Pseudomonadota; class Gammaproteobacteria; order Xanthomonadales; family Rhodanobacteraceae; genus Rhodanobacter. Next base: position 3,758 of record JBIQMK010000081.1, read on the forward strand.
GTGATGCCCTGCTTGGTACCGGCGGTGAGCATCTGGTAGGCCTGCATGTCGCCGAAATCGGGGCGGGCGATGGCCTTGGAAGCGGCCATGCGCAGAAGCAGGTTGTCCGCCACTTCCCAGCTCAGGTTGAGGCTGGGCAACACGTCGGTGTAGGCATTCTTGGCGTTGACCGGCTCGGCCTGCCCGGTGCCGAGGTAGGGCGCGTAAGCCACGTTCGGATAGATCAGGAAGCCCTTGGCCTCGTTCTGCGTGCGCACCACGCGCACGCCCACGTTGCCCTCCATTCGCCAGTCGTCAACACCGAAATTGAGCATCGCGTAGGCGGTGCGCGTGTTCTCGTGCTGGTCGTTGGTGTATTCGCCACCCGGCTGGCGCTCCGCGAAACCGTTTTCGTAGCCGCTGCCGGGCACGTAGTACGGGCTGGCCGCGTCGTGGATGTCGTGATAGCTGGCGGGATAACCCAGCGCCGTGGCCAGGATCGGGGCGTAGAACGCGCCGGGCACGGCCGCGTTGCCGCGGTAGAAATTGCGGAACGTGTCGAGGTGCACCAGGCTGGAGTTGACCTTGTCGTTCAGGTCGAGCGACGGCATCTGGTCGCTGGGCAGTGCCCACCAGGACATCCAGGTCTGGAATACCGGCTGCCAGTTGTAGCCGGTGTCGATGTTGGTGGCCTTGCGCGTGGTGGTGCGCACGCCGAACTTGACCGAACGGAAGAACGTGCTGTCGAAGCTCTGCTTGATGTCGGCGCGCCAGGCCAGCTCGTCGGCGCGGTTCTTCACCACGTCTTCCATGGTGAAACCCCAGTAATAGTTGGCGGGGTTGGTGGTGAAATCCTGATCCACGCCGATGGACGGCACGCCGCCCAGCGTCACGTCGATGTAGGGCACGTTGACGCCCAGCGCGATGGTGGAGTCCAGCGCCCGCGTATCGGCCTTGATGTACTGCAGGTCGGTGGAGAACTCGGTGTTGTCGGCGATCCGCCATTTCAGGCTGAGCGAATAATCCGTGGTCTTGGATTTGCGGTGCGAGGCGCGGATATCCGTGCCCATGGGCACGCCGCCCGGCTGGCTGATGTAGCCGGACTGGAACACGTTGCCGTCCAGGTTGTACGGGTGGCTGGTATCGAACGCCACCTGGGTGGGATCGTTGGAGACGAAGATCGCATCCTCGTTCCACAGCTCGTCGTAGCGGCTCTGGAACACGGTGGCGGCGATGTCCATGTCGTCGTTGGGCTTCCACTGGAAGGCCACGTAGGCGCCGTCACGCTTGCGCTCGTATTGCAGCGAACGCCAGTCGGCGCCGCGCGGCAGCCACAATTCGTCGCCGGCGCCATCGCCGTCCACGTCGGTGTTGGCGTTCTTGAAGAACGGCCGCACGAACAGCCCGTCGGTGCGCGTGGCCAGCTCGGAGTGCGCCACGTCGACCAGCACGCCGAATTCGCCCGCGTCGTTCTTCCAGCGGTTGCTGTAAAGCGCCGATCCGGAAGGCTTGTACTTCTTGACGAAGTCGCCGTAGTTCTCGCTGAGCGACACGCCGATCTTCTGCCCCTCGAAATCGAACGGCATGCGCGTGCGCAGGTTCACCGTGCCGCCCAGGCCGCCCTCGATCATTTCCGCGGTCTGGTTCTTGTAGACGTCCACGCCACCCATCAGTTCGGACGGCACGTCCTGAAAGCTGAGGTTGCGGCCGCCGGAGGCCGAGAAACTGTCGCGGCCATTGAGCTCAGAGCGCACTTGGGTAAGGCCGCGCACCTGCACGCCGTTGCCCTCGGCGGAGAAATGCTCCGGGTCACCGACGGAAAGGAAATGGTCGATGGTGACGCCGGGAATGCGTGACAGCGTTTCGGTCACGCTGCGGTCGGGCAACGCACCGATGTCCAGCGCGGTGACCGAGTCGACGAAGGTGTCCGCATAGCGCTTGATGTCCTGCGCCCGCTCCACCGAGGCACGGATGCCGGTCACCGTGACCGCGCTGAGATCGGTCGCCTGCTTTTTCTGCTGCCCGGCTTGCGGCGCCGTTTCCTGCGATGTGTCCTGCGCATGGGCAGGGCCGCCGAGCACCATGGCGATGCCCAATGCCAGAACAGCGGGTTGCAAGCCGAACCTGGCCGCACGGCTTGCACGGTAACTGGCCGCAGGGCGGCCAAGACGCGTTGACATGAGTATTCCTCCCCGGAAATTTCGATTCGATCGGTGCGTGAGCACCTTCTTTCCGCCGGATGAAGTCGACGACGGCGTAGCCCCCGCTACGGCCGACGTCGCCAACCCTCAGGTCGTCGTCGCACGGCGACACCCCTCGCGGAGTGAGGCCATGCGACCAACCGGCGGTGGCATGGCTACCGTTTGATGGCAGCTCGCCTCAGGTTAGAAGCGGGGAGTCATGCCAGACCAATGAAATATTGGTCATTAGCCATATTAAAATGGAATACGTGCCGCCGAGGATCAGACGCCAGCCCAGCCGGCGTCGCTCCTGTCGCGATAGAGCATGTGGGCCGCCGTCCGCAACGCATCGAGAACCCGCTCGGCGCCAGGCGACAGCTGGTGGTTGCGGCGGCGCACGATGCCGTAGTACTCCATGCGCACGCCGAGGTTGATGGGCAGCACGCGCATCTGGCCCATCTGCAGGTAGAACTGCACCGACTCCGGCGGCAAGGCCGTCAACAGGTCACTGTTGCGCAGCAGGTGGACGATGATCGGCAGCGAGCCGGTTTCCACGATGTTCTGGGGCGGCGGCTGTCCGTGTTCGAGAAACACCATGTCCAACCGCGAGCGCAGCACGCTCCCCGGGGGCGGCATGATCCAGCCGAAGGTGGCCAGATCGGCGTGGGTGACCTGCGGCCGCTGCGCCAGCGGATGCCCGGCGCGTGCCAGCACCACGTGCGGCTCATCGGCCAGCGACTCGAAATCGAGCTCGCCCGCTCCCTCCGGGCCCATGATGCGGCCCACCACGATGTCCAGCTGCCCATCCAGCAGCTTGGCCACCAGCGGCCGGCTGTAGTCCATCTCGACCTTGATCAGGATGTCGGGGAATTCGCGCTTGACCGCCGCAATGGCTTGCGGGACCAGGTTGGTGCCCGGGTTGACCACCGTGCCGATGGATGCCTGCCCCATGCGGCCACTGCTCAACGCCACGATCTCGTCCTGGGCGCGGCCGATCTCCGACAGCGCGGAGCGGGCCCGCCGGACCAGCACCTGCCCGTAGCGCGTGGGCTCGACCCCCCGCGCATGGCGTTCGAACAGCGGCACGCCCAGCAGGCTTTCCATCTCCGCCAGCATTTTCGAGGCGGCCGGCTGGGTCATGTTGGCCGCTTCGGCGGCGCGCAGCACCGAGCGGTATTCATGCAGATACAGCAGCAGCGACAACTGGCGTGTTTTCAGTCGCGTGATGCCGAGCCGGCGTGCGTCGGGATGGATCATGGGTTTCTCCACCTATTCCCACAGAGACTAGCTCATAGGAAAACCTTCATCTTCGTACATAGTAATTCGCTCGCCGCGAGCCACATGCAGGAGGATCGCCATGCGGAAACCATGGTGAAACGGCTGTGCAGGCGGTACTCCTGCACGGCCGTCGCGACGGGGTTCCGTTCGCGGGATGTTCGCTACGTCGTGCTGGCCTGAACCCCGATGTCCAGCGGGCCGCTCACGGACGCCTCCGCCACTTGCGCCCTCGCAAAGCGCATCGGTGGCATGCCCACGTGGCGGGTAAAGGCAACGCTGAACGTGCTGGCGGAGCTGTAGCCGACACGTTCGGCCACTTCCGTAACCGCCGCTTTCCGACGCCGCAGCAGCTGCCTGGCCAGCGCCATGCGCCACGCGAGCAGATAAGCCATCGGGGCGAGGCCGACGGTGCGGCTGAAGCGTTCGAAGAAGGCCGAACGCGACAGGGCCGCCGCTTTCGCCAGTTCGGCCACGGTCCACGGTCGCGCGGGGTTTTCGTGCATCTGCCGTATCGCCTCGGCCAGGCGCGGCTCGGCCAGGCCGCGCAGCAGGCCGGGCGATGCAGTGGTGTCGGCGCCGGCTCGAAGCGCCTCGATGAAAAGCACTTCCAGCAAATGGGCGAGAACGACATCGCGCGCGGGTCGCCGCGCGCGGGATTCGTCGGCCACCAGCTGCACCACGGTGGCCAGCCTGTTGTCGTCGCGCACGTGCACCAGCCGCGGCAGCAGCGACACCAGCAAGGCCGCATCCGGCGAGCCGAAACTGCAGTGGCCCACCAGCAATCGGACATCGGGCGGGCCGGTCGGGATGCCGAGCCGGAATTCGCCATCGGGCAAGGGCGCCGGTGGAGCGTCGACATCGCCCGGAGCCGGAGGTTCACGGCTGGTCATGGTGAAATGCTGCGCCGCGGGGATCAGCACAAAGTCGCCCGCGTGAAGCGCGATCGCAGCGTCGCCGTCCACCGCCAGGCGACACGATCCTTCGATGACGACGCAGTAGAACGGTTGCCCGATTTCCTCGCGATGGACACGCCAGCGGCCAGCGCCCACCACCACTTTCGAGAACCGGGCGGCCGGCTGCAGCAGCGTGACTATCTCGGCCAGCGGGTCGGTCATTCCGGACTACTGCAAAAGAACAATGGATTTTCAATCGTAGCAAGTCCTGACACGGCGACCTATCGTTTCGACTCCGCCCCACCACTACGGAGTCATCATGAAAACCATCCTGATCACCGGCTGCTCGTCCGGTTTCGGCCTCGAGACCGCCCGCCATTTTCTCGACCGCGACTGGAACGTCATCGCCACCATGCGCACACCACGCCAGGACGTGCTGCCCCGCTCCGCGCGCCTGCGCGTGCTCGCGCTCGACGTCACCGATCCGCAAAGCATCGCCGAGGCGGTGGACGCGGCCGGGCCGATCGATGTGCTGGTGAACAACGCCGGCATCGGCGTGCTCAACGCGCTGGAAGGCACGACGATGGATATCGCCCGCGCCGTCTTCGAAACCAACACCCTGGGCACGATCGCGATGACCCGGGCGGTGTTGCCTCAGTTTCGCGAGCGGCAGGCAGGACGCATCGTGAATGTCACCTCCAGCGTGACCCTGAAACCGCTGCCGCTGCTTTCCGTCTACACCGCCAGCAAGGCGGCCATCAACGCGTTCACCGAATCGCTGGCGCTGGAGCTGGAGCCGTTCCATGTGCAGGTGAACCTGGTGCTGCCGGGACGGGCTCCGGACACCGCCTTTGGCGACAACGCACGGTCGCGTATGCAGGATGGCTTCCCCGCGCCGTACACCGATTTCGCGCAGAAGATCTTCGCCGGCATGGCCCAGTCGTCGCAGATCACACGGTCGCAGGACGTGGCCGAAGCGGTGTGGCGTGCGGTGAACGATCCCTCGTGCCCGCTTCGCATTCCGGCCGGTGCGGACGCGGTGGCGGTAGCCGAAGAACGCTAGAACGTGCTGCCGCTGGCCGCGGGCAATGCACGCCGACGGGAACCGGGCCTACGATACGCAAGGCTTCGCGCGAGGCGGTGAACTCACCGCCAGCGGGGCCTCGCCCCTTCGGCCACTCATTGGACTACGCATGATCCGCCACCTCACGATCGCCTTCGCGCTGATTGCCGCCATGCCGGCTTTCGCCGCCGAGAAAGCCACCCCGACCGCCAGCGAGCTGCTGGCCCGCTCGCAGCCCGCCGAATGGCGCACGCCCGATCCGCAGAACCTGCTGTACATGCAGTTGCCGCAGGGGCGCGTGGTGATCGAACTGGCGCCGGATTTCACGCCGCTGCATGCGGCGAACATCCGCACCCTGGTGCGCGAGCACTACTTCGACGGGCTGGCCATCGTGCGGGTGCAGGACAACTTCGTCACCCAGTGGGGCGATCCCAACGACGACGACGACGGCGACAAGAGCAAGCTGCGCTCGCTGGGCAGCGCAAAGGCCACGCTGCCGCCGGAATTCAGCCGCGCGATCGACCCGACCCTGCCGTGGACGCCGCTGACCGATGGCGACGTGTACGCGCCGGAAGTGGGTTTCTCCGAAGGCTTCCCGGTGGGGCGCGACCCGGCCAGCGGGCGCGAGTGGCTGATCCATTGCTACGGCATGGTGGGCGTGGCGCGCGACGTGGCGCCGGAAACCGGCAGCGGCAGTTCGCTGTATGCGGTGATCGGCCAAGCGCCACGCCGGCTGGATCACAACCTCGCCATCGCCGGCCGCGTACTGCAAGGCATGCCGCTGCTGTCCGCCCTGCCGCGTGGCGCCGAACCGATGGGCTTTTATACGAAGTCGGCTCAACGCGTGCCGATCACCTCCGTACGATTGGCCGCCGACGTACCCGCCAGCGAACGCGTGCCCATTGAAGTGCTGCGCACCGACAGCCCCACCTTCGCCGCGCTGATCGACGCGAAGCGCCACGGCCACAACGCGTTCTATCCCACGCCCGTGGGCAAGCTCGATGTGTGCGGGATCGAGGCGCCAGTACGCGAGGTGAAGGCGCCGTCGCGCTGATGCGGCCGTCCTTGCTCTGTAGGGGATCTCGAATACCCGTTGGGTACGTCATTCCAGCGAAAGCTGGAATCCAGTGTCTATGCTTTTCAACGTCTTGAAGGCGCTGGATTCCGGCTTTCGCCGGAATGACGAAGTTTCCGAGGCAGCATTACGCACTCCGGACGGCCGAAGCTTGCGCATCCTGTCTCACCGATACCCCGCCGCCTGCAGTTCGAACAACTCCGCGTAATGCCCATTGGCCGCCAGCAAATCGGCGTGACTGCCGATCTCCTCGATCCGCCCGCCGTCCAGCACGATGATGCGGTCGGCCATGCGCACGGTGGAGAAGCGGTGCGAGATGATCACCGCAGTCTTGCCCTGCGACAGCTCCTTGAAGCGCTGGAACACCTCGAACTCCGAGCGCGCATCCAGCGCCGCCGTGGGTTCGTCCAGGATCAGCAGCGGCGCATCGCGCATGTAGGCACGGGCGATGGCGATCTTCTGCCACTCGCCGCCGGACAGGTCCACGCCGCTCTTGAACAGCTTGCCCAGCATCTGCTCGTAACCGCGCGGCAGTTTCGCGATCACTTCGTCGGCCATGCTGCGATGGGCGGCCTCGACGACGCGGGCGTGATCATCGCGGGCGTCGATGCGGCCCACCGCCACGTTGTCGGCGGCGCTGAGGTAATAGCGCACGAAATCCTGGAAGATCACGCCGATGTTGAGCCGCAGCTCTTCGAGGTCGTAATCCGCCAGCGGATGGCCGTCCAGAAGAATCCGGCCCTCGTCGGGGTCGTACAGGCGTGAGAGCAGCTTCACCAACGTGGTCTTGCCCGCGCCGTTCTCGCCCACCAGCGCCAGCACCTCGCCGGCGCGCAGCGTGAAGCTGAGATTGCGCACGGCCCAGCGCTCCGCCTCCGGATAGCGAAAGCCCACGTTCTCGAACACAAAGCCTTCGCGGATCGGCTGCGGGAACGGCCGCGGATTGGGCGGCGACAGGATCTCTGGTTCGATCCGGAAAAACGAGAACAGGTCGTCGAGGTACAACGCCTGCCCCGCCACCTGGGAGAAACCGACCAGCAGGCTCTCCAGCAGATTGCGCAGGCGGCGGAACGAGGCGGACAGGAAGGTGAGATCGCCCACGCTGAAATCGCCGCTCACCGTGCGGTACGCGATGATCACGTAGGCCGCGTAATAGCCGATCGTGCCGACGGTGGTGAACAACCCGCCCCAGCCTGCGCGGCGCAGCGCGATGCGCCGGTTGGCGGCGTAGATCGATTGCGACAGCACGCGATAGCGCTCGATCAGGAAGGCGTTGAGACCGAAGCTCTTCACCTCTTTCGCGTTCTGGGCGCTGGCCCCCACTTGCCGCAGGTAATCCAGCTCGCGCCGTTCCGGCGTCCACTGGTAATTCACCGCGTAGCTCTGCGCATTGAAGTGGAACTCGCCCAAGAACGCCGGCACCAGCGCAACCAGCAGCAGCACGATCAGCCACGGCGCGTAGACCAGCAGGCCTACGGCGAAACTCGCGATGGTGACCATGTCCTGCGCCTGGCCCAGCAACTGCGACAGCAGCGAACTGCGCCCGGCCACCTGGCGGCGCGCGCGGTCCAGCTTGTCCTGCAGGTCGGCGTCCTCGAAATCCTCCAGGTCCAGCGAGGCGGCGTGTTCCATCAGCCTGATGCTGGTGCTGTTGGCGTACAGCTCGGACAGCAGCGAATCGATCATCGAAACGATGCGGCCCAGGATGTCCGCACCCACCGCCAGCGCAAACTCCAGCGCCAGCAGCAGCCAAAGGTGGTCGAGTGCGTCGCTGGCCAACCAGTCGCTCGCGCCGGCATGTACGTTGCCGGCCGCCAGCAAGCGCACCACCTCGTCGATGATCAGCTTGCCCACGTACAACGTGGCCACCGGCAGCAGCGCGCGCAGCAGCCGCAGCACGATGCTGGATGTGCTGAGCAACCGGCTGGTCTGCCAGATGCTTCTCAGGAACGGCGGCAGGTTGCGTAGCGCCGCAAACCGTTCGCGCAGGCTCTGCGCCGGTGGCGGCTCACCGTGCCTGCCCGCGCCACGGCCAACCCGCCCTCCCATGCTGTACTCACGTGGCATTCGACATCCTTGATGTGGCAACCGGGCGAGCATGCCACTTCATACGAAAAGGCGTGGTGCCGGCGCGAAGGCGGCCCGGGAAAATCGACCGCCGGGGTATTGTTCAAGACATTCTTGCGATATATCGTAGAACACTCTTGATACGAATGGGAACTCATCATGGGCCTGCACCACTTCTTCCGCGCCATGCATCATCGCCGTCACCCCGACTGGTGCGGCCACGCCGGGCACGCCGGCCACGAGCGCCACGCCAGCCCCGGTTTCGGCGGCCATCGCGGTGGCGGTTTCTTCGGTGGATGGGACGACATGCGCGGCGGCGGCCGTCGGGGCGGCGGTGGCCGGATGTTCGGCCACGGCGACCTCAAGCTGTTGCTGCTGGCGCTGATCGAACAACAGCCTCGGCACGGCTACGAAATGATCCGCATCATCGAGGAGATGTTCCACGGCCACTACTCGCCCAGCCCCGGCGCGATCTACCCCACCCTCACGATGCTCGAGGAACTGGGCTACGCACAGGTCGAGGACACCACCGGCAACCGCAAGCTCTATGCGATCACCGACGAGGGCCGCAGCTTTCTCGACGAGAACCGCGCCGAGGTGGAAGCGGTGACCTCGCGCACCGAGCAGAGCGCCCGCATGGCCGCAAAGATGTCCGCACCGATGACGGTGCGCAAGGCGATGCACACGCTCAAGTACGCCTTGCTTATGCGCGGCACCCGCTGGGACAAGGCCGAGGCGCAGCGCGTGGCGGCCATCCTGGAAAACGCTGCCAGGGACATCGCCAGTGGTGCTCCCGGCGAGTGATGGCGGCCTGCTGAGGTTCCCCGTGCGCCATGCTTTTTTCTGTAGGAGCGACTTTGAAGTGGCGGCCTATTTCCGGACCACCGGATAGGAGCAAAAATCTCCTACGAGG
>JBIQMK010000082.1:0-13076 GCA_044463365.1 Rhodanobacter sp.
GGCCGCCGGCCCGGGCGTGGTGTGGGCGCAGAGCGCCAACGCCACCCTGCGCGGCAGCGGGCCGGCCAATACCGAGGTCACCGCCCGCAACGTGGCGACCGGTGCGACGCGTCGCACCCGCACCGGCGCGGATGGCACCTATGCATTGCCGGGCCTGCAACCGGGCACCTATCAGGTGGATGCGGGGCCGGGGACGGAGCGCACGGTTACCTTGACCGTGGCTTCCACCGCCACGTTGAATCTGCAGCCACCGGCGGCTGCCGCCGCGCCGCCCGCCGTCAACGCCACCACGCTGACCGGCGTGTCGGTGAGCGCGACCACGCTGGCGGAGGTGAAGACACCGGAGGTGGGCAATACGATCTCGCTGCGGCAGATCCAGACCATTCCGCAGGTCTCGCGCAACTTCCTGGAATTCGCGGATACGGTGCCGGGCATGGTGTTCAGTGTCGACTCCAACGGCAACACCTCGCTGCGTGGCGGCGCGATGAACAACAGCTCGGTCAACGTCTACATCGATGGCGTGGGCCAGAAGAGCTACGTCAAGGAAGGTGGCATCAGCGGCCAGAGCGGCAGCCAGGGCAACCCGTTCCCGCAGCTGGCTATCGGCGAATACAAGGTGATCACTTCCAACTACAAGGCCGAGTACGACCAGATCTCCTCGGCCGCGGTGACGGCACAGACCAAGTCCGGCACCAACGAGTTTCACGGTGAGACCTACTACCGCTACACCAACGACGCGTTTCGCGAAAGGACGCCCGCCGAACGGGACGACGACAGCAAGACCACGTCGGAAGAGAAGGAATACGGCTTCGCGCTGGGCGGTCCGATCATCCAGGACAAGATGCATTTCTTCGTGGCGTACGAGGCCAAGCGCTTCGACACGCCCAAGACGGTGGTGCCCAGTGCCGACGCCATCCCCGGCGTGCCATACCTGCCCGCGGACGTCGCGGACCTGTTCGGGCCGGCGAATCTGCCTTTCGAGGAAGACCTGTATTTCGGCAAGATCGACTGGGAGCCGACCGACCGCGACCGCTTCGAGGCCAGCGCACAGATCCGCAAGGAGAACCAGTACGGCGGCATCGGCGACCAGAACGCGCCCAGTGCAGGCTATTCGACCACAAACAACGACAAGCGCTACACGTTGCGCTGGCAACACAGTGGCGACGCGTATCTGAACGAGCTGCTCTTCACCTACGAGGACGCCCGCAATGCGCCCACCGCGCTGAACTACGGCAACGGCTACATCTACACATGGCAACGCGCGACCGACGATCCGGCGCTCATCAACACCGGGGCGGCCTCGCCGCTGGCCACCCAGGACAAGGGCCAGAAAGGGCCGTCGATCCAGGACGACCTGACCTTTTACGACCTGGATTGGTACGGCAACCACGTGATCAAGATGGGCTTCAAGAAAAAGATGGTGACGCTGCGCCCGGCCGATGCAGCCGACGGCAACCCGCAGTTCACCTACAACGTGACGCCGGACGGCACCGCCGACACGCCCTACAAGGCGTTCTTCACCAAGCCGGTCAGCGGCCTCGGTCTGGCGCCCACGGTATCCACCAAGAGCCATCAGTTTGGCGCGTACATCCAGGACGACTGGGACATCACCGACAAGTTCACGCTGAACCTGGGCGTGCGTTGGGATTACGAGCGCACCCCCTCGTACACCGACTTCGTCACGCCGGCGAACGTGGTGGCGGCGCTCAACGGGCCCAATCCCGACCCAGAGGCGCCGGCGGGCCAGACCTACGCCGAGGCGCTGGCGCTAGGCGGCATCAACGTCAACGACTACATCAGCACCGGCCGCAACCGTTCCGCCTATCGTGGTGAATGGCAACCGCGCCTGGGTTTCTCGTACGACCTGTTCGGTGACGAAGCGCACGTGATCTTCGGCGGCGCCGGTCGCGCCTATGACCGCGACCTGTACGACTACCTGCAACTGGAAACCACCAAGTCGGCGCTGCCGCAGTACACGATCTACTTCCGCGATCCGGCCACCGGTCTGTGCCACCGCGGGAACACGCCGTGCTACGACTGGGACCCGGCGCTACTGAGCGGCCTGGGCAACCTGCAGGCACTGCTTGGCCCCAGCAGCAATGCCGGCACCGAGGTCGACCTGCTCAACAACAAGCTGAAGGCGCCGTACTCCGACCAGTTCAGCTTAGGGATGCGCAATGCGATCGGCGAGTGGAACACCAGCGCCGCCGTGTCGCGCATCCTCAGTCACGACGGCTTCGCCTTCACCCTGGGCAACCGCCGTCCGGACGGCTCGTTCTGGCGCGACAACAGCCAGCCGTGGGGCAACGGCGTGCCGGGCTTCGGCAGCCTGATCGTGGGCAACAACGGCATCGCGACGCGCACCACGCAGCTGCTGCTGTCGGCGGAGAAGCCCTATACGAAGGAATCCCGCTGGGGCGCGACCTTCGCCTACACCTACACCCACGCCAAGCAGAACCGCGACATCAATGAGCACTACGCGTTCGACGAGGCGACCATCGGCGACTATCCGTTCATCACCTCGAACGCGGCCGCCAAGCACCGCTTCGTGGCCACCGGCAACATGGACGGTCCGTGGGGCATCACGCTGTCGGCCAAGCTGACCCTGGCCACGCCGCTGCCGTTCAACGGCATCGGCACCTTCCCGGGCATGGTGTTCACCGGCGGGCACAACAGCAGCCCGGCCGCCGGCGTGCCGTCGGGCTCGAAGTTCCTGGTGGGCGGCAAGATCTGGGGTTATCGCGACATCGATTTCCAGGCCACCAAGAACTTCGACCTGGGCCATGGCGTGACGCTGTTCGGCCGCTTCGACGTGCTCAACGTGTTCAACTGGGACAACTTCGTCGACTACATCCCGGTCTATGCGAACGGCGGCGTCGACGTCAGCTACAACCGCACCGGCAACATCACCTTCGTGCCGCGCACGTTCAAGTTCGAGGTGGGGCTGAACTTCTGAGCCTGGCTTTGCGGTCACGCACGCCGAGGGCCTTGCGGGATACATGGAGGATCTGCGGGCGTCATTGCGCGAAAGCGCGAGACGCCTTTTCGACAGCGAAGTTGGTCTGCCCGTCATTCCAGCGAACGCTGGAATCCAGTGCCTCATTAACGGCACGAAGACACTGGATCCCAGCGTTCGCTGGGATGACGGTTTGCTCAGGCGTTGCTTAGCCTTTGGCGAGCGTCTCGCCCGGCCCATGGATAAGGGGGCATTCCTGATGAAAAACCGAGCTCTCCGCGTCATTGCATCGGCATTCCTGCTGGCGCTTGCCTCAATTGCACCGGCGGTCCCCGCGGCCGCGCCGACAAACCATGCCGCGACGTCCGATCGCCAGGCTTTCGTCAACGACCTGGAGCGGCGCACCTTCGACTGGTTCTGGGACAGCGCGGATCCCGTCACCGGCCTGGTGCCCGATCACTATCCGGGCGAATCCTTCTCCAGCATCGCCGCCGTGGGTTTCGCCCTGACCGCCTACGGCGTCGGTGCGGAGCGTGGCTACGTCACACGCGCGCAGGCGGCCGAACGCACGCTCGCCACGCTGCGCTTTTTCGACAGTGCGCCGCAAAACGCCAGCGAGGACGACGCGGCGGGCTACCACGGATTCTTCTACCACTTCCTGGACATGAGGACCGGCAAGCGCTTCGACCGCGCGATCGAGCTGTCCAGCGTGGACACCACGCTGCTGCTCGGCGGCGTGCTGTTCGCGCAGACCTATTACGACCGCGATACGCCCGCCGAGCGCGAGATTCGCGCGTTGGCCGACCGCATCTACCGACGCGTGGACTGGCCCTGGATGCAGGTGCGCGCGCCGCTGATCAGCATGGGCTGGACGCCCGGCGGCAAGTTCATCCCCAGCGACTGGAAGGGTTACGACGAGGGGATGCTGGTCTACATCCTCGCGCTGGGTTCACCGACCCATCCGGTGAAGCCGGACGCGTGGAAGGCGTGGCTGTCCACCAACGACAAGACCTGGGGCACGTTCTACGGGCAGACGTTCCTGAATTTCGCGCCGATGTTCGGGCACCAGTACAGCCACGTGTGGGTGGATTTCCGCGGCATCCGCGACGACTGGAATCGCAAACACGGCCTGGACTACTTCGAGAACAGCCGCCGTGCCGCTTACAGCCAGCGCAACTATGCGATCGCCGATCCCGGCAAGTGGACCGGCTACGGCGCCAACGTGTGGGGCCTCACCGCCAGCAACGGGCCCGGCGGCATCATCGTGGAGCAGGGCGACAGGACGCTGAAATTCGACGGCTACACGGCGCGCGGCGCCGGCCTCGATTACATCTCCGACGATGGCACCATCGCGCCCACGGCCGCCGCCGGCTCGATCGCGTTTGCGCCGGAGATCGTGCTTCCCGCGCTGGCCACGATGAAGCTGCGCTACGGCAAGTGGATCTACAACCGCTACGGCTTCGTCGACGCCTTCAACCTCAGCTTCCATACGCGCACCGAACTGCGCACCGGGCGTCTGGTGCCGGAGCTGGGCTGGGTCGACACCGTGCAGCTGGGCATCGACCAAGGGCCGATCGTGCTGATGATCGAGAACTGGCGCAGCGATTTCGTGTGGAAGGTGATGCGGCGCAATCCGTACATCCGCAAGGGGCTGCAGCGGGCCGGCTTCACCGGCGGGTGGCTGGATGCGTCACTGCGCACGGGTCCATCCACCACACCCGCGCGTCACGCTGCTGCCCACGGTTCGCTCAGGGCTCGAGGGTCAGTACCCGCGACAGCGGCGACACACCATGTTCGTCGAACGCCTCAACCGCAACCACGTACCGCACACCCCGGTTGAGCGAGCGCAGCTGCAGATGCGTGGGCTGGTCGGCGAAGCGTTGGTAGGTTTCGTGCAGGCGGTCGGCGGCGAGCCCCCAGCGCACGTTGTAGCCCACGGCGCCGGGTACCGGCTTCCAGGTGATCTCGGCATTGCGTGAATCTGCATCCCGTTTGGCCGACAGCAGCTCCGGTGCGGGCGGCGGAGCGCCATCGGCATGGCCGAACACGCGCAGGTCGGAGATCGCCAAGTGCTTCGCGCCGACGTGCCCGTGCACATAGCGCACGTAGCGGATCTGCGCGGGCTGGTCGAGTTCCACATAGGCGTTGGGCCGGTCGCGCTGCTCGTGCGAGAGATCGGCCAGCGTGCTCCAGTGCATGCCGTCGGTTGAGCCCTCAAGCGTGAACCGGGTGACGATGTCGGGCGCATCGCCGTAGCGGCCCGCCTTGTAGTCGGTGAAGTTGACTTGCACCGCGCGCACGGTGCGCGTGCCGCCGAGGTCGACGGTGAGCGTCTGGCCCGGCGTGTTCCGCGCGGCGACCCAGTAGGTGCGCGGGTTCTCGTCGGTGACCTCAGCCGGCCCGTGGTCGGGCAACTGCGACGAGGCGGTGGCGTGCTTGCGCCAGGACAGCAGCATCCAGCCGGTGAAGGTGCTCTCGCCGGGTTTCAGCTTGTGGTCGGGCATGCGCTGCGGGAAATCGCCGAAGCGGGTATCGATCCACATCTGGCCGTCGTCGTGGTAGCCGGCGGGGAACAGGTCGACGCGGCGTTCGAAGCGCCAGTTCACCGCCACCCACATGGTGCCGGTGTTCCAGGTATTGCCGTAGACGTCGTCGAAGGTCGAGCCGTGGCCGGCCCCGACCACGAAGCCGCCGGGCTTGTAGCCGATCGGGTTGTAGGGCGCGTAGTGGAAGGGCCCGAGTGGCTTGTCGCTGGTGTAGACGCCGGTGGCGTAGACGTTGAACTCGGTGCCGGGCGCGCCGTACTGCAGGTAGTAGGTGTCGCCATGGCGATTCATCCAGGCGCCCTCGACGAACGGCTTGGTGCTCTCGTCGGTGTGGTCCTGGCCGAAACGCTCCCAGCCGTGCTGGTCCGGATGCAGGCGCAGCAGGGCCTGCGGTTTGCTGACGAAGGTGACACGCTTGCCTTCGCCTTGGTCCGCGTGATCCAGCGCCAGGTCGATCTGCGCGCCGTAGAGCGGAAACACGTTGGATGAATCCCAGTACAGGTAGGTCTTGCCGTCCGCGTCGCGAAACAGGCCCGGGTCCCACGGGCCGGGCGGAAGGTCACCCGGTTTCATTTCATTCTCGTGCCCGGCCCAGACGGCGCCGGGTACCGGCGGCAGCAGGCGGGTCCAGAACTTCCAGTGGCCGTGCGCGGGGTCGGTGGAATAGAGCAGCGGCACCGGCTGCATCGCCGACTGCATCAGGAACAATTTGCCGTCGGCGACCAGCGTGGCCGGCGCCACCGGGCCGTCGAACGGCCAGCGATCCGGCTCGATGAAGTCCCAATGCACCAGATCGGTGGAGCGCCAGTAGCCGTCGGCCAAAGTCAGGAACAGGTAATAGGCGTCGCCGTAGCGCACCACCGCGGGGTCGGCGCCAGTGCGATAGGAGATGCCCTGGTTCATCTGCTCGTAGTTGTAGCGGTAGTCGACGTCGATCGGGTTGGCCCAGGTGCGCGCCTGCGGGTTTACCGCGGCGTGGGCACCGGACGTGAGACCTGCGGCGTACAGCAGGGCGAGGGCGCAACGGGAACGCGTCGGTGACATGGCGTGGCCTCGTGGGGGCGAGGGAAGATCCGAATCTTTTCACACCTGCTGGTGTACACCGTTTCACATGCAAGCGGGCGCTGCCGTCCGCACTCCGGGCCGCCATGAAACGATCAAGGATTCCCGCGCGTCCCTCCCTGTGGCTGTTCGCCGTCGCGATGCTCGTCGGCGCTCATGTCCAGGCGCAGGTCGCCCCCGTGTTGCCGCACGCCGCGGCGCCGTCGAACGCCCAGCTGGCCTCGCCCGATATCGAGCGCCGGGTCGACGCGCTGCTCAAGCAGATGACGCTGGAGGAGAAGATCGGCCAACTCGTGCAGTACAACGACCAGGGCGTCAGCGCGCCGACCACCGCCAACGGCGACAAGGCGCTGGCTGCAAACCCCGAGACGCAGACCCGCGTGGATGCGATGGCGCTGGCGAAACAGGGCCGGCTCGGCTCGATGCTCAATGTGATCGGCGCGGAAAAGACACGCGCCTTCCAGGACGCGGCGCTGCACAGCCGCCTGCACATCCCGATCCTGTTCGGCGCGGACGTGATCCACGGTTACCGCACCATCTATCCGGTACCGCTGGGTCTGGCCGCGTCGTGGGATACCGCGCTGGTCCACGACCTATCCCACATGGCCGCGACCGAAGCCACCACGGCGGGCGTGAAGTGGTTCTACTCGCCGATGGTGGACATCTCGCGAGACGCGCGCTGGGGCCGCTCCACCGAAGGCGCAGGCGAGGACCCGTACCTTGGCTCGGCGATGGCGCGCGCCTACGTGCGCGGCTACCAGGGCAGCGACCTGTCGAAGCCGGACAGCGTCGCCGCCTCGGTCAAGCACTTCGCCGCCTACGGCGCGGCCGAGG
This sequence comes from Rhodanobacter sp., assembly GCA_044463365.1. GTDB lineage: Bacteria > Pseudomonadota > Gammaproteobacteria > Xanthomonadales > Rhodanobacteraceae > Rhodanobacter. The sequence continues at coordinate 7,399 of JBIQMK010000082.1, forward strand.
CCGGGCGCGAGTACAACACCACCGACATGTCCGACATCCGCCTGCGCCAGGTCTACCTGCCGCCGTACAAGGCGGCGGTGGAGGCGGGCGCGGCGACGATGATGAGCTCGTTCAACGCGCTCAACGGCGTGCCCGCCACCGCCGATCCGTACCTGATGGACGAGATCCTGCGCAAGGAATGGGGCTTCAACGGTTTCGTGGTCAGCGACTACACGGCGGTGATGGAACTGACCCATCACGGCATCGCGCTCGACGCCGCCACAGCCACAAAAAAGGCGCTGGAAGCCGGCGTGGAAGTGGACATGATGTCCCACTTCTACGACACCCAGATTCCGAAGCTGCTGGCCGAGCACAAGCTGTCGATGGCCACCGTGGACGAGGCCGTGCGCCGCGTGCTGCGGGTGAAGTTCGCGCTGGGGCTGTTCGAGCATCCGTACGCGCAAGGCGCCGAGGTGACGCATGCGGTGGCCGCGCATCGTCCGCTGGTGCGCCGTGCCGCGGAGGAATCCTTCGTGCTGTTGCGCAATGCGCCGGTCACAGGCCAACCGGTATTGCCGCTGGGTGACAAGGTGAAATCGGTGGCGCTGATCGGTCCGCTCGCCGATGCCGCCAACGAGATGCAGGGCGCCTGGGGCGGCGCCACCCAGGCCGTCGACGTGGTGACGCTGCGCAAGGCGCTGGAGCGGCGCATGCAGCAGCGTGGCGGCCGCGTGCTGTTCGCGCACGGCACTGACGTTCTTGGCGATTCCACCGCGGGGTTCGACGCCGCCGTGCAGGCGGCGCAACAGGCCGATGTGGTCGTGATGGCGCTGGGCGAATCGTCGGAAATGAGCGGCGAAGCGGGCTCGCGCGCCCACCTGGATCTGCCGGGAAATCAGCAGCAACTGCTGCAGAAAGTGGCGGCGACCGGCAAGCCGGTGGTGCTGCTGGTGTTCTCCGGTCGGCCGCTGGTGCTGGACTGGGCCGCGCGGCATGTGCCGGCGATCATGGCGGTGTGGTTCCCCGGTACCGAAGCGGGCAACGCGCTGGCCAACGTGTTGTTCGGCGACACTGCGCCCAGCGGCAAGTTGCCGATGAGCTTCCCGCGCGCGGTGGGGCAGGAGCCGCTGTACTACGCGCAGTTCCCCACTGGCCGCCCGGCCGGCGATGCCAACCTGTCCAGGCCACCGGGCGGCGACACGCGCTTCATCTCGCGCTACATCGACGTGCCCAACGATGCGCTGTTCCCGTTCGGCTACGGGCTGAGCTACACGGACTTTGCGTACTCCAACGTGCGCGTGTCACGCCGCACGCTGCCGCTGACCGAGGCCAATCGGCCGGATGCGAAATCGCTGGTGACGGTCACCGCCACGCTGACCAACACCGGCAAGCGCGAAGGCACGGAAGTCGCGCAGCTCTACGTGCGCAACCTCGGCACCAGCGTCGAGCAACCGGTGCGCCGTCTGAAGGGCTTCCAGCGCTTCACGTTGAGGCCGGGCGAGTCGCGCCAGTTGCGTTTCGAGCTGGGTTTCCCGGAACTGTCCTTCTACGACGTGCACAGCCGCCAGGTGGTGGAGCCCACCCATTACACGGTGTGGGTGGGCGGCAGCTCGCAGGCGACCGCGCAGGCGGCATTCGACGTCACGCCCTGATCGTTTCAGTTCAAGCTGGTCAGCAGGGCCTGGAAGCGGGGCTTGTCGCGCAGCGAGGCCAGGTCGCTGTCGTTCGCCATCCAGGCGCGATCGCCCCAGCCCAGTTGTACCGCGCGCTCGAGCAGGTCGACCGCCCGGTCGTGTTCGTCAAGCACCGCGAACGTGCATGCGGCGTTGTAGTACACCATCGGTTCGTCCGCACTCGATCGCAGTGCCAGGTTGGCCCACTCGATCGCCTTGGCCTTTTCGCCCATGGCCGCGAAATTCGCGGCGCCCATGTAGCGGGCGCGCGCGTCGTCCGGGTTCACGCCGAGCGCGCGTTCGATCAGCTCGATCGCGCGATGACGGCTTTTGCGTTCGTCCTCCTTGCGGCCCATCTCGCTGTAGGCCTGGCTCAGGTAGACCAGCGGCAGGTAGTCGGCGGGACTGACTTCGGCGGCGCGCAGGTACAGCCAGGCGGCCTTCTGGAAATTGCCCAGCGAGCTGCAGATCATGCCGTACAGGAAATAGGCTTCGAGCAGGTTGGGGTTGAGCATCATCGCCGTCTCGAACTCCCGCTCGGCCTGCTCGAATTGCTTGCTGATGTACAGCGCCAGCCCGCGCGAGGCATGCGCCTCGGCCGAATCGGGGTCCATCTGCAAGGCACGCTCGCTGGCCTGCATGGCGTGGGCGACGTGCTCGGGATTGCGGTCGAGGAAGCGATGCCGCATGACGTACGCATCGGACAGGCCGGCCCACGCGGCGGCGTACTTCGGGTCGCGCGCGATGGCACGCTCGTACATGTCGATGGCGCGCAGCGAGTCACGCCGGTTCCAGGCGTAAAAGTACTTGCGGCCGCGCAGGTAGTGGTCATACGCCTGCACGTCGGCGGTGGCGACGTACTGGATCGCACGGCGCTCCTTCGGCGACAACGTGACCTTCAGTGCATCGACGATGCTCTGGGCGATGTCGTCCTGGATGGCGAACACGTCGCGCAGTTCGCGGTCATAGGTTTCCCCCCAGACGGTCGAATCGGATGCCACGTCGATCAGCTGCGCGGTAATGCGCACGCGGTTGCCCGCCCGGCGTACGCTGCCCTCGAGCACCGTGCCCACACCGAGCTTGGCGGCGATCATCTGCAGGTCGGCTTCCTTGCCCTTGAAGAAGAACGAGGAAGTTCGCGAGGACACTTTCAGCTGCGGCAGCTTGGTCAGCAGGCTGAGGATTTCCTCAGCGATGCCGTCGCTGAAGTACTCGTTTTCCATCTCGCCGCTCATGTTGACGAACGGCAGCACGGCGATGGCGTGGCGATCGCTATCGCCGGGAGGATGGAGCGTGGTGTCGGCCCTGGAGGGCACCCTGTCCGAAGGGTCGGTCGCGGTGACGTCGGTGATCAGGCGATAGCCCAGGCCATGCACCGTCTGGATGTAGCGCGGCTCCGCCGCGTCGTCGCCGAGCTTCTGGCGCAACTGCGAGATGACCCGGCTCAGCGTGGCCGCGGTGACGAACTTGTGTCCCCACACCCGCTCCAGCAGATCGTCATGCTTGACCAGTTCGCCCGGATGGCTCACGAACTGCAACAACACGGCATAGGCCTTGGGCTCAAGTTCGAGCTCGTGGCCATCGCGCGACACGCGGTGGGCCGTCGGCTCGACGGTGATGTCGCCGAACGCGTAAATCACCCGCGGGCTGTTCGATTCCATGGCCACGGGGCGTGCAGTATCACAGCGCCGCGAGAGGGTCAATCGAACCCGGCAGGGCGTCGCATGAGGGCAAAAGGGCAGGGTCCGGGAGCGGGTGGTTCATGGGGAAATCACCACTTCTTGGGGGCGAAAACGGTTGGGGCATCGTCGACGCAGGGGGCGTCCAGGCGTGCCTGTTGTTCGCTCACCCTGCCGTTGGAGTGTGTGCCGGCCGGCGGCACGGGACACCTGCCAGACGTAACGCTTGCCGCGTCTCGCGCGGCGGCGATGGGCTGCTGTCGTGGGGATCGACCGAAGATCCTCAGACAATCCGCGCGGTTTGCGCGGGAATTCCTCAAGCAAATGCGGTGACCCGCGCCGAGAATCTCTCCACGGACATCGGCGTCCGTCTGGAGGATTCCCCATGAACCCGCTCATTGCCACCACCGCGCTCGCTCTCGTCTTCGCCAGCGGCGCCAGCCTCGCCCAGACTCCGTCCCGGGCCACCGAAATGCAGAATGTCACGGTCAACGGGGTGCCCGTTTCCTATGAAACCTATGCGGCGGACTTGCCGGCGGGCTTCACCCTGCAGGCGTTGGTCGGCAACGCGCACACGCATTACATGCAGGCGAAACGCGCGGCGGAGCATTCCGAGGCCCTCAGGAAGCGGGGTTTCGCATCGCAGCCGATCGTCTCCGTGGCGATCGACAATTCGATGGGCGCCGGTGTCGCGAAACAGATCCGGCTCGTCGACGCGGCCCGGCAAACCATCGCCATCGTGAACGTGTACTGCAAGCGCTCCGTTCCATCCGGCGGCCCGCGCTGCAAGCTGGTCCCCCGGCAGACGGGAGCCGACATGGCCAGCGAGCGCCTGGCGTCCATCCAGGGCGGAGCGCTGAAGCTCACGGAAGTGCAGCTGCGCGATTAGGCGCGTATGGCAGGAGAACGCCAGGCTCCCCGATCATGCCGTGCGCGGATCGTGGGCCTGGCGTCCTGGTCGAGACGGCTGGAGATGCGTAATGCGTGACCGGAACCTCGAAGCCGCGCTGGCTTCAACGCGGCGCGTTGCGTGAGTCCACCTCGACCACCGGCAGCTGCGCGATCGGCTCGACCGTGATGCGGCGGAAGAAGGTTTCCGCGCCTTCGGACTGGAGCTGCACATGCCCGTGCGTCAGCGGCTGGCAGACGCCTGCCGCGTCCGGCTCGCAGATGTCGCGCACTTCCATCACGGGCACGCCGTTGACGACGTGGACGGCGTGGTTGCCGACGACGTAAAGGTCGAGCACGTTCCACTCGCCGTCCGGCGCATCGGCATTGTGGTTGTTCTCTACGTTCCATGTGGCGGTGTTGCCGACCGCCTTGGCGTCGACGCCGCCGACCATGTAGCGCAGCTTTGGATCGATGATGGAGGCGTCATGGGCGGCCGTGGTCGTCACACTCAAGCCATCGCCCACCGGCACCACCATGCCCACGCTGCCGGACATGATCTCGAATTCCACCGAGCGCGCCCACGTGCCCCAGACCGCTCCGGGCTTGCCGTGCGTGTGGTACAGCAAGCCGTTGTTCGGCAGCATCGCCTGCCGCGGCGCGTAGCGCGCCTTGCCCCATTTGTATTCCAGCCGCAGGTGGTAATTGGCGTAATCGCCGCGATGGACCAGGCTGCCCCAGGTCGGGCCATTGACGTGGATCGCCGGTTCGCCGTCCTCGCTCGCCACGGTGAAGATGGTTCCCTTGCCGCCCACGCCGAGGGGTGCGTCGTGCTTGGCCAGATATGTCTGGCCCGGATCGGCATAGCCCAGCCAGGCGTCCCATTGGTCCAGATCCTTGCCGTTGAACAGCGCAATGGCTGGCCCGGTCGCCGCCGGGATGTTTTTCAACACCAGGCTCTGGGGTGTGAACGAGGGTAGGTCACCGGACATTGCGGGTGAAACGACGAACGCCAGCGCGATGGCTGCAAAAAATCTCATGCTCAAGCCTTTTCAAGTCGTGGATGGCGTGCCGGACAGGTACCTGAATTTCGCCGATTATTTATTGATGGCGGGTACCGCAATGCGTACTTCGCGGCATACACCGAAGTTTGCTTCGTTGTGGTCGCTGGTGGTCAGCGCTAGTTTCACGACGTAGGTTTCGCGATCGAGTAGCGGCAGGCTGACCGGGCCGGCATGCGTTATAGGACCGATCAAGGTGCCGTTCAAATAGAGATGGATGTGCCCCGTGCCCGGCACGGCTGCGCCGCCGTATTGGTCCGGGGCGAACTGGATATTTGTTTGCGGGGTCAGGAGCCACCCGTTCACGTTGCGGGTCAGCTTGGCGTCCAGCCAGTAACCGCGGGCTTCCGCCCGCCCGTCCTGCGCGCAAGCAGGCGCCGTCGATCCATGCTGTTCGT
>JBIQMK010000083.1:0-13066 GCA_044463365.1 Rhodanobacter sp.
TTCGTCCTAGGTGAGCCGCCCATTCTACATCGCTTTTCCTTACCGTCAACACCCTCGATGAAGCTTTTTTCGAGGTCCCGGCGGTCCGTCTTGCGACGTTGGGCGACTGCGGGCTGCGAATAATACGGCCCGTAAATTATTTGGCAAGCGTTTCTTCAGAAAAATTTCACGGAACTTCCGCAAGCGATTGTCGGAGCGACAAATTTTCCTGGCTGCGCGTATTCGTGCGCGTCGCATGCAAGGCGGCTCGGTCAACCGGAGACCAGCCTTACGCGGGCGAAGTTGCGCTTGCCGACCTGCAGCACGCCCTCGAAGCCAGCAACGAACACCCGCTGCGTGTCCTCGACGATTTCGGCGTCGATGCGCACGGCACGTTCCTTCAACTTGCGGTTGGCTTCGGAATTGCTCGCGGTCAACCCTGCCGCGGTGAGCAGCGCGGCGAGGCGCAGGCCATCGGCGGGCACCGCGATGTCCGCCTGCGGCAGCAACGAGGTATCGCCTTCGCCACGCACCACCGCGTGCCAACCGGCAACAGCCTGCTCCGCCGCCGCCGCACCGTGGAATCGCGTGGCCAGCTCGCGGGCCAGGCGCAACTTGGCGTCGCGGGGATTGAGCGCGCCGCTGGCGATATCGCCTTTCATCCGCGCCAGCTCATCCAATGACACATCGAAGCTCAACAACTCGAACCACCGCCACATCAGTTCGTCGCCGATCTTCATGGTCTTGGTGACCATGTCGATCGCCGGCTCGTCGATGCCGATGTAATTGCCCAGCGACTTGGACATCTTGTTGATCCCGTCGAGGCCTTCGAGCAGCGGCATCGTCAGGACGATCTGTGGCGGCTGGCCGTGGTGCTCCTGCAGCGCGCGGCCCATCAACAGATTGAACTTCTGGTCGGTGCCGCCCAGCTCGACGTCGGCCTTCAGCGCCACGGAGTCGTAACCCTGCACGAGCGGATAGAGGAATTCATGGATGGCGATGGGCTGCTGGGCGGCGTAGCGCTTGGTGAAGTCGTCGCGTTCCAGCATGCGCGCCACCGTGTGTTGCGCGGCGAGCTTGATCATGTCGGCGGCCGACATCTGGCCGAACCATTCGGAATTGAAGCGAAGCTCCGTCTTCTCGCGATCGAGAACCTTGTAGACCTGCTCGGCGTAGGTCTCGGCGTTGGCCAGCACGTCTTCGCGGGTCAGCGGTTTGCGCGTGACGTTCTTGCCGGTGGGGTCGCCGATCATCCCGGTGAAGTCGCCGATCAGGAAGATCACCTGATGGCCAAGGTCCTGGAACTGCCGCATCTTGTTCAGCAGCACGGTATGGCCCAGATGCAGGTCCGGCGCCGTCGGATCGAAACCGGCCTTGACCCGCAGGGGGCGCCCGCTCTTGAGCCTTTCGGCCAGATCCTCCCGCTTGATGATTTCATCCGCACCACGCGCAATCGTGGCCAGCGCCTGCTCCAGCTCGCTCATGTATTCCTCTCTGATGGATCGTGGGTGCACGCGCAGCCGTCGTCGACTGTGCGGTTTGCGTTAATTGTGCGTTAACCAGAAATGTCGCGCAAACCCTTGATGGGAAAGGCGTTGACGCCATTTACACGTGGCCGCTATGGTACGCGCAGTTTGTTACTTTGTACCGCGGGGCGTACGGCATGGCAGAAGACAACCGGGGGGCGCGGCTTGCGCGCAGGCAAGCCATTTGCCGAAAGGCACAGTGGCGGCATTCCCACTTCTACGAGCGTTGCTCGCATTGGTCGTTCAACCGAAGCGGTGAGATCGAACCCATTTCGTGGCACAGGGAACGCTGGGTGCTGGCCGGGACGGCCATGCTGATCACCCTGCTTTCCGGCTTCATCATGCCCGCCTGGGCCAGTGCGATGCGTCCCTCGCCGCTGCCCGAGGTCCATGCGCTGCTGCCGCTCGCCGTACCCGAGATCACACCCCGCATCGCGGTACCGGAGCAGAACAACTGGGAACCCGTGCGCGTACAACCCGGTCAGACCTTGTCGGACATCTTCGCCGACCGCGGCCTCAGCATGAGCGATCTCCAGGCGGTGATGGATGCGGCCGGTGGCGCCAGCGCCGCCTTGCACAGCATCCGGCCGGGTCAGGAATTCGATTTTCTGCAGGATAAGGACGGCAGTCTCGACGGTTTCCGCTTCGAGAAGGATGCGGCCAGCCTGGCCACCATCCGACTCGACGGCGTGCAGCCCACGCTGGCCGTCCAGAAGCGCGATATGGACGTGCGCGAACAGGTTGCCCACGGCGTGATCAATAGCAGTCTCTATGCCGCGGCAGGCCAGGCCGGCATGGACGCCGCGATGGTCGGCAAGCTCGCCGACCTGTTCAAGTACGACATCGATTTCGTGCAGGACCTGCGCGCGGGCGACCGCTTTACCGTGATTTACGATGATGTGTACCGCGACGGCCAACGCTATGGCCATGGCGACATCATTGCTGCCGAATTCGTCAACCAGGGCAAGCGCTACACCGCCTATCGGTTCAAGAAGACCAATGGCGAGTTCGGTTGGTTCAGCGAAGACGGACGGCCGATCGAGAAATCCTTCCTGCGCATTCCGGTGGATTTCACCCGCATCTCCTCCAAGTTCACCACCGCGCGCATGCATCCGATCCTTGGCCGCATGCGTGCGCATAAAGGCGTCGACTACGCCGCGCCCAGCGGAACACCCATCCACGCTGCCGGCGATGGCGTGATCAAGTACCACGGTTGGGAGCGCGGCTACGGCAATTTCGTGGTGGTCCAGCACAGCAAGACCATCAGCACGGCGTATGGCCACATGTCGCGTTTCGTCAAGGGACAGCACGTGGGCGAACATGTGCGCCAGGGCGAGGTGATCGGCTACGTCGGCATGACGGGCCTCGCCACCGGCCCGCATCTTCACTACGAATTTCGCGTCAACGGCGTGCAGCGCAATCCGCAAACCGTGACCCTGCCGCAACCCCAGCCGCTGCCTGCCGCGCAGCTGGCCAAATTCAAGGCGCAAGTCGTCAAGCCCCAGCTGGCTCGCCTGGAGGCGCTCGATTCGCGTATGCGGCTGGCGCGCAACGACAAATCCGCCCGCAACTCCGACAGCTGACCTGCGACGCCTCATGGATAGCGAGAAGGCCCTTTACCTGGGCCTGATTTCGGGTACCAGCGCCGATGGCATCGACGCGGCGCTGGTCCGTTTTTCGGAAGGCAAGCCCCATCTGCAGGCGGCACACAATCTGCCGTGGCCAGCGGACTTGCGCGCGCAAATACTGGCCCTGGCGCAAAACGACGAGCCTTTGGACCTCGATGCGTTTGGACGTCTGGACGTCCGCATTGGCCACTGCTTCGCCGACGCCGCACAGGCGCTTCTGCAGCGCAGCGGCACCGCGGCTGGTGATGTCCGGGCGATCGGATCGCACGGCCAGACCCTGCGGCATCGGCCGGCGGGCGCCTATCCGTTCACGCTGCAACTGGGCGACCCCACCGTCATCGCCGAACGTTGCGGCATCGATGTGGTGGCCGACTTTCGGCGCGCCGACATCGCCGCCGGCGGCCAGGGCGCGCCTTTGCTGCCGGCCGTGCACGCGATGTTGCTCGGGCGTCCTGGCCACGCCCGGGTCGTGCTGAATCTGGGTGGCATCGCCAACATCACCGTGCTGGGCGCCGACGGTAGCGTTCTTGGCTTCGATACCGGCCCCGCCAACGGCCTGCTGGATGCCTGGTGCCAGCGTCACCGCGGCGAAGCCTATGACCGTGACGGCGCATTCGCCGCCAGTGGCCGCGTCCACCCGGCACTGTTGCAGGCATTGCTCGACGATCCCTATTTCGCGCTGGCGCCGCCCAAGAGTACGGGACGCGAGTATTTCCACCTGGCGTGGCTGGACGGCCATCTGCAACAGGCAGCCATCGACCCCGCCCGCGTGCAGGCAACGCTGCTGGAGCTGTCTGCGCGCAGCGTGGTGGCGGCGATCGACCGGCACGCCGCGAGCGCCGGCGAAGTGCTGGCCTGCGGCGGCGGCGTGCATAACGGCGCACTGATGCGTCGCTTGACCGAGTTGCTGGCGCCGCGCGCGTTGTTCAGCACCGCGCGCGAAGGTGTCGATCCGGATTACCTGGAAGCCACCGCCTTTGCCTGGCTGGCGCGGCAGCGCGTACTGGGGCTGCCGGGCAACCTGTCGGCGGTTACCGGCGCTCGCGGGCTGCGGGTATTGGGCGCGTTGCACGCGGCGCCCGCCAACGACGCGCCAGCTGGTTAGCATAGGTCCATGACCAACTCAGCCTCGCGTGGCTCCCCGGGCATTCTTGCCTCGCTCAAGCCCTATCTGGAGCCCGCGCCGATCGGCGCGTTGCTGCTGGGGGTCTCATCCGGCTTCCCGTACGCCATGATCGGCGCCACCTTGACCACGAGGCTGGCCCAGGACGGCATCGACAAGCGCAGCGTGACTGCGTTTTCACTGGCGTTCCTGGTCTACAACCTGAAATTCCTGTGGGCCCCGGTGGTGGATCGGGCCCGCCTGCCGTTGCTGGGCAGGTACGGCCAGCGCCGCTCGTGGCTGTGGCTGGCGGCGCTGGCGGTCGCGGCGTCCATCGTCTTTCTGGGCTTGGCCAGCCCGCAGGCCAGTCTTGAGACGGTGGCGCTGGCCGCCGTGCTGGTCGGCGTGGCTGGCGCCACGTTCGATATCGTGATCGACGCGTACCGGATCGAGATACTGCAACCACGGCAACTGGGTGTCGGCTCGGGCATGTCGCAGTACGGCTGGCGGATCGGCTCGGTGACCGCCGGTGCCATCGCGCTGCTGGTGGCCGCGTCATCGGGCTGGGCGATGGCGTATACGTTGTGCGCTTTCCTGGTGCTGCCGGCCGTGTTCGTGGGTTTCTGGCTGGGCGAGCCGGCCCGCCACCGCGATCCCATTCCGGTGAAGGGCCTGGGTGTGGCGCTGTCGTCGGCGGTGGGGCCGTTGGCGGAATTTTTCCGCCGCAGCGGCGCCTGGCTGGTGCTGCTGTTCGTGCTGATCCACAAGATTGGCGACACGCTGGCCAACCTCACGGTGCGCCTGCTGCTGCAGGACCTGCACTTCAGCAACGAGGAGATCGCCACCTACGACGTGGGCTTCGGTTTCGTCGCCTACCTTATCGGCATCTTCATCGGCGGCGTGCTGTACGTGCGGCTGGGGATGAAACGCGCGGTGTTGCTGAGCCTGGTGTTGATGGCGGTATCGAACCTGTCGTTTGCCGCGCTGGCGCACATGGGCCACAACAACGACATGCTGGCGTTCACGATCGGCTTCGAGAACATCGCCAGCGGCATCGGTGGCGTGGTCGTGGTGGCGTATCTGTCGGCGCTGTGCAACCTCTCGTACACGGCATCGCAGTACGCGCTGCTGTCGGCGGCCGCCTCGGTGGTGGGGCGGCTGGTGACCGGCACCACGGCCGGCGGCCTGATCCAGAGCATGGGCTACGTGGATTTCTACCTGATGACGACCGTGGTGGCGTTGCCGGGCGTGGCGCTGTTCGGCTGGATGATGCACCGCGGTTTGGTCGACCGCGCCATTGCCGAGGTCGACGTTCGCGCCTCGGCCTGATTAGTCTGCGGGATTAATCGGCGTAGTCGACGATGTACGGCGCGTGGTCGGAGAAGCGCTGGTCGCGGTAGATCGAGCAGTCCAGCAGGCGCTCGCGCAGCGATGGCGTGCACACCTGGTAGTCGATGCGCCAACCCACGTTGTTGGCGCGCGCCTGACCGCGATTGGACCACCAGGTGTATTCCACCGCCTCGGGCCGGATCGAACGGAAGCTGTCGACCCAGCCGCGCTGCAGGAACAACAGATCCAGCCACGCGCGTTCCTGCGGCAGGCAGCCGGAATTCTTCTGGTTGGAGCTCCAGTTCTTGATGTCGTTCTTCGTGTGCACGATGTTCCAGTCGCCGCAGATCACGTAGTCGCGGCCGCTCTTCAGCCACGCGTCGAAGATCGGCGTGATCCACTCCATCGCCTTGAACTTGAACTGCTGCCGTTCATCGCCGGAGGAGCCCGACGGAAAGTACAGCGACACCACCGACAGGTTGCCGAACCGCGCCTCGATGTAGCGGCCCTCGTTGTCGAATTCGTCCCAGCCCAGCGTGGTCAGCACCTCGTCGGGTTCGCGCCGCGCGTAGATCGCCACGCCGCTGTAGCCCTTCTTGCTGCGGGCATCGTGGTAAAAACAATGATGGCCGTCCGGGCGAAACATGGGATCGGTCAGTTGATGCTCCTGCGCCTTGGTTTCCTGCAGGCACACCACATCGGCGTTCTGGTCGCGCAGCCATTCGAACACGCCCTTGCTGGCGGCCGAACGGATACCGTTGGCGTTGAGGCTGATGATGCGCATGGAATCTCCCGAAAGTGATCCCCGATCATAACAACCGCGACGCCGCGGCAACGCCGCCGGACGCCCTGCGCGTGGTGCCAGTGGAACCGTCGCTGCATCGCGCCCTGCTGCGCCTGCGTGTGCGGGCGGCACAGCGCGATCGCGTCGGCGCCATGGCCGACCTGCTGGCCGACGTGACGCAATGCCCGGGCAGTGAGCCGATGGCGATCATGCGCGGCGACGTGCCCATCGGTTACTACCGCATCGACGCGAGCGCCCGCAGCGTGGCCGGCCGCGATTTCGCGCAGCCGGCGCGTGGGCTGCGCTCGCTGTTCGTGGATGCCCACTGGCAGGGCCGAGGATTCGGCACGCGTGCGCTCACCCTGCTGCTGGAGGATCTGGCCATGCGCCATCCATCCACGCGGCTGCTGGTGCTCACCGTCGACTGCGACAACCGGAACGCCACCCGCATGTACCGCCGCGCCGGCTTCATCGACGGCGGCGCGCGTTACCATGGCGGCCGTTGCGGGCCGCAGCAACTGTTGCTGCGCGCCCTCCCCTGACCTCCTGCCGCGAGACCGCCCGTGCACGATTACCAGCGCGACTTCATCGAACTCACCCTGGCGCGCGACGTGCTGCGCTTTGGCGAGTTCACCCTGAAATCCGGCCGGCTCAGCCCGTACTTCTTCAACATGGGGCGGATCGATTCCGGCGCTGCCCTGGCCCAGCTCGGCCGCGCCTACGCCGATGCCCTGGTGAATTCGGGACTCCAGGTCGACATGCTGTTCGGCCCCGCCTACAAGGGCATTGCCCTGGCCGCCGCCACCGCCATCGCGCTGGCGGACCGGCATCAGCGCGACCTGCCCTGGGCCTACAACCGCAAGGAGGCGAAGGATCACGGCGAAGGCGGCACCCTGGTGGGCGCGCCGCTGAAGGGCCGCGTGCTGATCGTGGACGACGTGATGACCGCCGGCACCGCCGTGCGCGAATCGCTGGCCTTGATCCGGGCGCAGGGCGCCACCCCTGCCGGCGTGCTGATCGCGCTGGACCGGCAGGAGCGCGGCCAGGGCGAGCGTTCCGCCGCGCAGGAAGTGGCCGCCGACCACGGCATCCCCGTGATCGCGATCACCAGCCTGGACGACGTGCTGGCCTATGCCGGCGAACAACCGCAACTGGCCGTCGAGCATGGCCGCCTGCTGAGCTACCGCGAACGCTACGGCGTGCGCTCGTAACCACCGGGTTCATGGAAGCACCCCGCCGCAAAGCGGTCGCCGCACGACGAAACCATCCTTTCGTGCGCGAAAACGTGACGGCGCGGCGCTTGCCCACTGCCCGCCCGCACAAACGCCACGGCTATACTGGCCCGCAAAGGGGGGCATTCATGCGCAAGTTTCTGTCGATCATCATCACGGGCGCCTTGCTGGCCGGCACCGCCGCGCACGCCCAGAAAACCAGCGGTTACCGCTACAAGTGGGTCGACCCCCAGGGCTTGCCGCATTACAGCGACAGCCTCACCGCCGAGGCGATGAAGGCGGGCTACGAGGTGGTCAACGACCGCGGCATGGTGGTGCAGCGGGTGCCGCGCCAGTTGACGGCCGCCGAGCGCGCGGTGGCCAACAAGCTGGCGAAGGAAGCCGCGGCGAAGGAGCGCGCACGCCAGGACGTCGCCCGCTCCGAGGCGCAGATGATGAGCGCCTATCCGGACGAGGCGTCCTACAAGATGTCGCTGCAGCAGACGATCGACGCCATCGACCAGCAGATCCACACCACGCGGATCAACCTGCAAAGCCAGGAAAAGGCGCTCACCGGATTGCTCGACCGCGCCGCGGAACTGGAGCAGGCCAAGCAACCGGTGCCAAAGTACATGGCGGACAACATTTCCACCCAGCGCAACGTGGTGGCGGCGCAACGCAACGCGCTGGCCAGGCAACAGGCCGAGCGCGACCGCACCGTGGCCGCGCAGGCGAAGCAACTGGCTCGCTATCGCGAACTCAAGGCCGCCGAAGACGCGCCGCCGGAACCCTAGGGAAGCTCCGATTTTGCTCGTCATTCCTGCGAGCAAAAAGCTGGTTGATCAGACCTTCCCCCGTTCCGGCGGACGCCGTGCAGGTCAGAACGGCAACCGCAACGCCGGGTCCACCGCCAGCATCTGCTCGCGAAACACGTTCTGGATTCGCTGCAGCGCCGCGGGGTTGTCGGCGTCGAAACGCAGCACGAGTACCGGCGTGGTGTTGGACGCGCGCACCAGGCCCCAGCCATCGGGCCAATCCGCGCGCACGCCGTCGATGGTGATCAGCGCGGCCCCTTCGAAGACCGCCTTGCTGCGGAAATTCATCATGAAGCGGTAGTTGCGGCCCTCGGCCATCTCCACCTTCAGCTCGGGGGTCGATACGCCCTTGGGCAAGGTGGCGAAGATCTCGTCCGGCGAACGCCCCTGCGCATCGCCGGCAATGATCTCCAGCAGCCGCGCGGCGGCGTAGATGCCGTCGTCGAAACCAAACCAGCGCTCCTTGAAGAAGAAATGGCCGCTCATTTCGCCGGCCAGTTCCGCGTCCGTCTCGCGGATCTTGGCCTTGATCAGCGAATGGCCGGTGCGCCACATCAGCGGGCTGCCGCCGGCATCCAGGATCTGGCCCTTCAGGTGACCGGTGCACTTGACGTCGTAGATGATCGTGGCGCCGGGCTGGCGCGACAGCACATCGCGGGCAAACAGCATCAGCAGACGGTCGGGATAGATGATTTCCCCAGTGCGAGTGACCACGCCAAGCCGGTCGCCATCGCCGTCGAAGGCCACGCCCAGATCCGCGCCGGACTTCTGCACGGAGACGATCAGGTCCAGCAGGTTGGACGGCTCGGACGGGTCGGGATGGTGGTTGGGGAAGGTGCCGTCCACCTCGCAATACAGCGGGATCACCTCGCAGCCGATCTCCTCCAGCACCTGCGGCGCCAGTGCGCCGGGGATGCCGTTGCCGCAGTCGACCACGATCTTCAGGCTGCGCTCGGCCTGCACGTCGGAGGTGATCCGCTCGATGTAATCGGGCGCCACGTCCACATGGCGATAAGCGCCCTGGCGATCGCCCACCAGCGCGCCACTGGCGATGCGCTGGTACAGGTTCTGGATCGCATCCTCGGCCAGCGTCTCGCCGCCGACCATGATCTTGAAGCCGTTGTAGTCGGGCGGATTGTGGCTGCCGGTCACAGCCACGCCGCAGCCGGTTTCGAAGTGGAACGTAGCGAAATAGACCACCGGCGTGGGCACCGCACCGATGTCGATCACGTCGATGCCGGCCGCGCGAAAACCGTCGGACAATGCGCCGGCCAGCGCGGGCCCGGACAGCCGGCCGGCGCGCCCGATCACGATCTCGCGCAATTCCCGCTCCCGCATCAGGCTGCCGATCGCCTGGCCCAACAGGTAAGCCACGTCGCTGCTGAGGGTTTTGCCCACGATGCCGCGAATGTCGTACGCGCGGAAAATGGAAGGATCCACGGCAGCCCTGGCGTCGCCGCCGGACAGCGTCGGCTGGGCCGCCGCCGATGCCCGCGCGGGTTCGCGGACGATCTTGGGAATTTCGGTGGGCACTACTTGCTCCTCGGGTTCGAAGGGGATGTCGGCCGGACGCGTGCGCCGCCACAACAACAATGCTCCCGCCCCCAGCCCGACCAGGGCCAGCAAGGCGGCCAGCACCACCGAATGCGGCAGCACGATGAACGCACGTGGCAGGGCGGCGCCGACGCTGAAAGCGCTTCCCGGCACCGGTCTGCCGCCTGTTTCCATTTCGGCCGAGGCGGCGCCATGGGAAAGCAGCCGCATGTCGCCGCGCTCGTCGCCCTGGCGCAAGTCCAGGCGGCCGCCGGCCGGGTCGACCGCGTCCAGTCGCTGGCGCAATGGCGCAAACGGCAACTCGACCCAAACCCAACCCTGCGCCCGGTCCGGGGCGCCCAGGGGAAGGACGAGACTGAGCCGTCGATCACTGCCGCCATGCGACACGCTTTGCGCCGGCGGCGTGCCATCGGCGGTTTGCGCCGACATCAACTGCGCCGCCTTGGCGTAACCGAATTCGCGATAATTCGCGTGCAGCACTTCGTTGAGCGTGCCGCTGTAGAGCTCCAGCGCCAGCGCATGGGGCAGACGCTGGCGCAGCGTGGCCGTGGTCTGCGCCGGGTCCTGCATGGCCACGGCCGGGTCCAGCGTGGCCAGTGCACGCGTCACCGTGTCGCGTTGCGCGGCAATCTCCTGCGCCAGCGCCTTCACCGCCTGGTCCTGGGCGGCATGCACGCGCGCCGCCGCCTGCCCCTCGTCGGCGATCAGCCATGTCTGCCAGCCGCAGAACAACCCCAGCAACAGCAGCAGCGTGCCGGCCGCCAAGGGCAACAGCCCACGCCAATCGAACGAGATCCCCTTCGCCATCTTCATCGTTGTCGCCCGCCCCCGCAGGTTGTCGCGGCGTGGCCCGCCACGCGGGCCGCCACTCATTGGATGCCGGTGGAACCGAAACCGCCATCGCCGCGCTGGCTCGGAGCGAACGCGGACACGATGTTCATCCGCGCCTGTGCCACCGGCAGCAACAGCAACTGGGCGATGCGGTCGCCTACCTCGATGGTGTACGGCGCACTGCCGCGGTTCCAGCATGAAATCATCAACGGCCCCTGGTAGTCGGCGTCGATCACCCCTACCAGGTTGCCCATCACCAAGCCATGTTTGTGACCCAGCCCGGAGCGCGGCACGATCACCGCGCACCAGCCCGGATCGCCGATGTGGATCGCGATGCCGCTGGGCACCAACGCGCTTTCGCCCGGCTGCAGGGTCAGCGGCTGCTCCAGCGCCGCACGCAGATCCATGCCCGCGCTGCCGGTGGTGGCCGCCTCGGGCAGCGCGATGCTGTCGCCGAGGCGCGGATCGAGAATCTTCAGTTCGATGTCGACGACGGGGCGGCTCATCCGCGCGCCGCCCGGTAGCGTTCGGCCACGCAGGCCAGCAGCTGATGGGCCAGCTCGGCCTTGCCCGCGCGCGGCAGTTCCAGCATGCCGCCCTCCCAGTACAGGTTGATGGCGTTGTCGGCGGTTTCGAAGCCAAGCCCCTCGCCGACCTGGTTGGCGGCGATCATGTCCAGACCCTTGCGCTGCAGCTTGCCTTGCGCGTAGTGCGCCACGTCGTGCGTTTCGGCCGCGAACCCGACCAGGAACGGATGGTTTGGCTGCGCCGAAAGACTGGCCAGGATGTCGGGATTCTCGCTGAGCTGCAGCGACAAGTCGGCGCCGGCCTGCTTTTTCAATTTGCGCGGCGAGACCTCGCGCGGGCGGTAATCGCCCACCGCCGCCGCCGCGATATAGATATCCGCCTGCGCGGCCCCCGCCAGCACCGCCGCGTGCATCTGCGCCGCACTGCGCACGTCGATGCGCTGCGCCACGCCCGGCGGCGTGCACAGGCTGACCGGTCCGGCTACCAGGGTGACATGCGCGCCCTGCGCCGCCGCCGCCTGCGCCACCGCAAACCCCATGCGGCCGGAGCTGCGGTTGCCGATGAAGCGCACCGGGTCGATGTCCTCGAAGGTGGGGCCGGCGCTCACCAGGATGTTCAGCCCCGCCAACGCGCCGCTACCGAAGGAGGCGGCCAGCGCGTCGCGCAGCTCCAGCGGCTCCAGCATCCGGCCCGATCCCACGTCCCCGCAGGCCTGCTCGCCCGCTGCCGGACCCAGCACCTGCGCGCCGCGTTGGCGCAAGATGGCGAGGTTGGCCTGCACCGCCGCGTGCGCCCACATCTGCTGGTTCATCGCCGGCGCCAGGTACAGCGGCGCGGCGCTGGCCAGGCACAGGGTGCACAACAGGTCGTCGGCCAGCCCGTGCGCCAGCCGCGCCAGCAGGTCGGCGCTGGCCGGTGCGATCAGGATGCGCTCGGCCCAACGCGCCAGCTCGATATGGCCCATCGCCGCTTCCGCCTGCGCATCCCAGCCGCTGACCCGCACGCTCTGGCCCGACAGCGCCTGGAACGTGGTGGGGGTGACGAAATGGGTGGCCGCCTCGGTCATCACCACACGCACTTCGGCGTCGAGATCGCGCAGCCGACGTACCAGCTCGCAGGACTTGTAGGCGGCGATGCCGCCGGACACTCCCAGCAGAATGCGGCGTTGGGCAAGAGACATGTAAGGCGGGCCTGACAGACGGGCAGACGCCTAGCTTACCGGAATCATTCCGGCTGTCTGCTATCGCCCCGATCGCCGGCCGGACACGCTATGGCGATGAGTATCCGCGACTGGCCCGAAGGCGAACGTCCCCGTGAAAAACT
This sequence comes from Rhodanobacter sp., assembly GCA_044463365.1. Taxonomy (GTDB): domain Bacteria; phylum Pseudomonadota; class Gammaproteobacteria; order Xanthomonadales; family Rhodanobacteraceae; genus Rhodanobacter. Next base: position 12,611 of record JBIQMK010000083.1, read on the forward strand.
GCTGGCGCGCGGCAGCGGCGCGCTGTCCGACGCGGAGTTGCTGGCGGTGCTGCTGGGCAGCGGCAGCCGCGGCAAGGATGCGCTGGCGCTGGGCCGCGAACTGATCGCCGGCGCCGGCAGCCTGGGCGCCCTGCTCGGGCGGCCCGATCATCCGATCCGGGTCGGTGGATTGGGGCCGGCCAAACGGGCACGCATTGCCGCCGCGCTGGAGCTGGCCCGTCGCAGCCTGGCCGAGCAACTGCACGAGCGGCCCAGCCTGGGCAACCCGCGCGACAGCGGCGATTTCCTGCGCGCCCGCCTGCGCCACCTGCCGTACGAAGTTTTCGGCTGCCTCTACCTGGACAACCGCCACCGCGTGCTGGCGTTCGAGGAGCTGTTCCGCGGCACCGTCGACGGCGCCAGCGTGCACCCGCGCGAAGTCGTGCGCGCCTGCCTGCAACACAATGCCTGCGCCGT
>JBIQMK010000084.1:0-13061 GCA_044463365.1 Rhodanobacter sp.
CATCTCGACGTCATGGGCGCGTAGATCGCGCAGCGTCTCGATCACCTGGTCGTGGGTTTCGCCCAAGCCCAGCATGATGCCGGACTTGGTCGGCACCTCAGGATGCTGCGCCTTGAAGCGCTTGAGCAGGTCCAGCGACCACTGGTAGTCCGCGCCCGGGCGCACCTCGCGGTACAGGTGAGGCACGGTTTCCAGGTTGTGGTTGAACACGTCCGGCGGGAAATCCTTGAGCACCTCCAGCGCCCGCTCCATGCGGCCCTTGCCGCGGAAATCGGGGGTGAGGATCTCGATCCTGATGCCGGGGCTGGCGTGGCGTGTGGCGCGGATGCACGAGGCGAAATGGCTGGCGCCGCCGTCGCGCAGGTCGTCGCGGTCGACCGAGGTGATCACCACGTATTTCAGCCGCATGTCGGCGATGGTCTGCGCCAGCCGCGCCGGCTCCATGGTGTCCGGCGGCTGCGGCCGGCCATGCGCCACGTCGCAGAACGAACAGCGCCGGGTGCACACCTCGCCCAGGATCATGAAGGTGGCGGTGCCCTTGCTGAAGCATTCGTGGATGTTCGGGCAGGACGCCTCCTCGCACACGGTGACCAGCGCGTTCTCGCGCAGGCGCGCCTTCAGCTGCTGCACCGCGTTGCCCTGCGGCAGCCGCACGCGAATCCACGACGGCTTGCGCAACGTCGGCACGGCGGTATCGAAACCGGCGCGGTTCAGCGCGATCTTGTCGCTGCCCAGCTGTTTCTCGGGCGCGCCGGCGACAACGCTGATCGGGATGGTCTTGGAGGGGGAGAGGTTGCTCATGGAAACGCCTGGATCGATCAAGCCTGGGCCGCTGCGCGGGCGGGGAGTTCGGGTAGTACGGGGGCGGTCGGTACGGCGGAGAAACCGAACTGGCGGCAGAATTCGCCGATCAGCACATCCTCGACGTCCGCCAGCCGCGTGGGGCCGACCAAGTCTAGCATTTGCGTGACCGCCAAACCCTTGTAACCGCAAGGATTGATGCGCTGGAACGGCTCCAGATCCATGGCCACGTTGAAAGCCAGCCCGTGGAAGCTGCAACCGCGGCGCACGCGCAGGCCCAGCGCCGCGATCTTGGCCTCGCCCACGTAGACGCCGGGCGCGCCGTCGCGGCGCACCGCCGTGATCTGCCAATGCGCCAGCGTGTCGATGATCGCCTGCTCGATCCGGTGCACCAGCTCGCGCACGCTGACGCCCACGCGGCGCAGGTCGATCATCGGATAGGCCACGATCTGGCCGGGACCGTGGTAGGTCACCTGGCCGCCGCGATCCACCGGCACCACCGGGATGTCGCCGGGCGCCAGCACGTGCTCCATCTTGCCGGCCTGGCCCAGGGTGAACACCGGGTCGTGCTCCAGCAGCCACAATTCGTCGGCGGTATCGGCCACCCGGTTGTCGGTGAACGCGCCCATCGCCTTCCACGTCACCGCGTAGGGCTGGCGGCCGAGGCGGCGAATTTTCAAAGGCCGGGAATCGGGAATGGGGAATGGGGAATCGTGGGTCACGGCAAGATTGAAAACTTATGGAGCCTCATGCACAAATGAAAATGGGGAGCCTGGAATGGCTTTTCCATTCCCCATTCCCGATTCCCGGCCTCACAACGTATACCGGATATCCGGGCACTCGCGCAGCGCCACATGCGCCGCGTCGTACTGACCGCGGTTCTCGCAGCGGAAGCTGACCGTGACCGAGACGAAATTGCCGCCGCCGGAATGCCGGTGGCGCACGCTTTCGTGCAGAACCTTCAGCCCTGCCTGCTCCAGCAGTTGCGGCACCCGGACGGGCAGGTCGGCGCTGGCGTTGCCCACGGCGGTGATCTCGAACTCACCGGGGAACCGGAATCCCTTGCCTTCCTGCTTGGCCTTGGTGAAGTCGATCGGTTGCATTATTTGTCGCTCGCGGCCTGCGCGGGTTCGGCCTTGCCACTGTGGAACCACAACAGGATGGTGTCCCACAGGCGCGAGAAAAAGCCGCCCTTGGGCGCGTCGTCCAGCGCCACCAGCGGCACGTTCTGCACCGGCTGGCCGGCCAGGGTAACGCGCAACGTGCCCACCTGCTGGCCCTTCTTGAACGGAGCGATCAGGGTGGCGGGAATGTCCATCGTGGCCTTGAGCTTGTCGTAGTCGCCGCGCTTGACCGTCACCCGCACGTCCTGGGCGGCGCCCAGAGGCAGCTGGTTGCTCTCGCCCTTCCACAACCGCGGCGTCACCAGCGCCTTGCCCGCCTCGTACAACCGATGCGTTTCGTAGAAGCGGAAACCGTAGTTGAGCAGCGCCATCGCCGAATCGGCCCGCGCCTTCTCGCTGCTGGCGCCCATCACGATGGCGATCATCCGCGACTCGCCCTGCTTGGCCGATGCCGCCAGGCAGTAGCCGGCCGCCGCGGTGTGGCCGGTCTTGATGCCGTCCACGCTGGGGTCACGCCATAGCAAGGTATTGCGGTTGTGCTGCTTGATGCCGTTCCACTCGAACTCCTTGATGGCGGAGATCGCGTAGTCCTCGGGGAAGTCGTGGATCAGCGCCCGCGACAGGATCGCCACGTCGTGCGCGGTGGTGTAGTGGTTCTCGATCGGGTAACCCGACGCGTTGCGGAAGTTGGAATTGACCATGCCCAACTGCTTGGCATAGGCGTTCATCAGCGCCGCGAACGAGGGCTCGGAACCGGCGGTGTGCTCGGCCAGCGCGATTGCCGCGTCGTTGCCGGACTGGATGATCATGCCGTACAGCAGGTCCTTCAGCGGCACCTGGCTGTTGAGCTTGAGGAAGCTGGTGGAGCCGTCGGTGCCGGCACCGCCGCCGCGCCAGGCGTTCTCGCTGATGGTAACCGGGTCGGTCATGTGGATCTTGCCGTTGGCGACCTCGGCCGAGACCACGTAGTCGGTCATGATCTTGGTGATCGACGCGGGCTCCACGCGCAGGTCCGGCTCCTTGCTGGCCAGGATCCGGCCGGTGGCGTAATCCATCAGCACCCAGCTCTTGCCGTCGACATCCGGTGGCGGCGGCACCGGCGCGTCGGGCACCACCGGGCGCGGCACGGGCGACGGGCGCGGTGGCGTCTGGGCGAGCGCCACGCCGAACAACAAGCTGGCGGCGGCAAACGGGATCAGGGTGCGGCGAAAAAAATTCATCGTGGGGTTCGGTCCGGTTTTTTGATGTCGGCGGCACGATCGCCGGCGTCGGTGAAATGGTGCTGCAAATCCTGCTCAGTCTACCGCGACCTGCGGTCGTGGCAGACCCATGCCCTCGATCCGGGCACTGACCGCATCGGCGCGATCCACGTCGGCCAGCGGCCCGATCCGCACGCGGCGCACGCGCCGTCCGTTGACGTCGACATCGCTGACCTGCACCGCGCCCACGTTGGCCTGGCGCAAGCGCTGCGCCAGGCGGTTGGCATTGCTGGTGTCGGCGAACGCGCCCACTTGCAGATACAGGCCCGGATGCTGGCGTGTGACCACGGGCGGCGGCGGCAGTTCCTGGCTGCCCTGCCGCGGGTCGATCCCGCGCACCTCGACCAGGCCGGTGCCCTTGGGCCAGATGCCGATCCTCACCGCGGCGGCATAGGACAGGTCGATCAGCCGGTTTTCATGGAAGGGGCCGCGGTCGTTGACCCGCACGATCACGCTCTTGCCGTTTTCCAGATTGGTCACGCGCGCATAGCTGGGCAGCGGCAGCGTGGGGCTGGCGGCGGTGAACGCGTACATGTCGTAGGTTTCCAGGCTGGACGTCTTGTAGCCGTGGAACTTGTTGCCGTAGAACGAGGCGATGCCGCGCTCGTCGTAGCCGCGCGCCGAGGGCAGCACCGTGTAGCTGCGGCCCAGCACGGTATAGGGCGACTTGTTGCCGTACAGCGAGCGCGGCTCGACCTTCGGCACCGGCTCGACCAGCTTGCCGATGTCGGGAATCGGCCCGTCCGGGATGCTGTCGTCGCGATCGCGGTAACGGCTGCTCTGCGGCCGGCTGAGATCGTCATGGAAGCGGTCTGACGATGATGACGACGCGCCAACGCGATGACCGCCCTGTTGATGGGTGGCATGAGCGCCGCGCGAAGGCTTCGCCCTGTGACCGCCGCAACCGGCCAGCAGCGCCAACACCGCCAGCGCCAGCGACGCGCGCCACCATGTCATCGCGTGCCATCCGCCTGGCCGACGCCGGCGGCGATCGCCTGCGCCAGCTGATGGACCGCCATCGCATACAACGGGCTGCGGTTGTAGCGGGTGATGACGTAGAAATTCTGGAAGGTGAACCAGTATTCGGGGCCGTTGACGCCTTCGAGCGTCTGCAGGGTGGTCATCTGCGCGGGCGGCAGCGACTGCAGTGGCGCATAACCCCAGGCTTCCAGCTGCTCCAGCGGCCAGCGCGGCTGGCTGTCCTTGATCGTGATCGGTTGCGCGCTGGCATCGGGTTGCGCGCGCGCCGCCACTGGCTCGTCGCTGACCCAACCGTGCCCGGCAAAGTAATTGGCCACGCTGGCGAAGATGTCCGGCAGCGAACCCTGCAGGTCGATGCGGCCATCCTGGTCGGCATCCACCGCAAAGTCGCGGATGCTGGTGGGCATGAACTGGCCCCAGCCCTGCGCGCCGGCATACGAGCCGGTGAGCGTATCGAGCGGGCCGGCCAGGTGATTGGCCGGCATTTCCAGCAACTCCTTCAACTGCTCGCGAAAGAACTTCGCCCGCGGCGGGTAATACAGGCCCAGCGTCACCAGCGCATCGAGCACCTTGTAGCTGCCGGTGTTGCGGCCGTAGCTGGTTTCCACCCCCACGATCGCCACGATGTAGGCCGGGTCCACGCCGTACTGCGCGCCGATCCGCTGCAGCAGGTCGCGGTGTTCGCGGTAGAACGCGATGCCGTCGTTGATGCGCTTGTCGGTGACGAAGATGGGGCGGTAATCGCGCCACGGCTTGGCTTCGGCCGGGCGGCTGATCGCATCGAGGATGCTCTGCTGCCGCTTGGCGCCGTCGAGCAGCGCGTTCAGTGCGGCGGGATCCTTGCCGGTATCGCGCACGACTTCCTGCACCAGCGCGGCCTGGCCCGGATGCGTCTGCGCCGAAACCGGCGCGCCGCACAGCAGCAGGGGCACGATGAGGGCGGCCAGGAAACCGGCAGGGCGCGAGGCGCGGATAACAGTCATGAAAGCTTCGCTTGCGAGATGACGGAGGTCGCTCGAAAGCCTAACACGCACGCCGCGGCAACTCGGACCCGCACCGGGCCGGTGGCATGACCACGTTCATGCATGCCGCTTGCGGTTGGCGTGGATCGACATCAACACACCAAAGGCCACCAGCAACGACACCGCCGACGTACCGCCGTAGCTGATCAACGGCAACGGCACGCCGACCACCGGCAGCATGCCGGCGATCATGCCGCCGTTGACGAACACGTAGACGAAAAAGCTCATGCCGATGGCGCCGGCCAGCAGCCGCGAGTACGTCTCGCGCGCCTCCATCGCAATCCACAGGCAGCGGCCGATGATGAACGCGTAAAGCGTGATCAGCGCGATGACGCCGACCAGGCCGAACTCCTCGGAAAACACCGCGAAGATGAAGTCGGTGGTGTGCTCGGGCAGGAAATCCAGCCGCGATTGCGTACTGTGCTGCCAGCCCTTGCCGAAGATGCCGCCCGACCCCACCGCGATCTGCGACTGGATGATGTGCCAGCCGTTGCCCAGCGGGTCGGCTTCCGGGTTGAGCAGGGTCAGCACGCGGTCGCGCTGGTACTGATGCAGGAAATGCCACGCCACCGGAATCATGCCGCCCACCGCCGCCAGCAGTACGCCGATGCGCCACCACGCCATGCCGGAAAGGAACAAGGCAAACGTGCCGGCGGCGGTCACCAGCACCGCCGTGCCGAGGTCCGGTTGCTCGGCGATCAATCCGGCCGGGATGGCGATCAGCAGGCCGACCACGGCGATGTCGCCCCAACCCGGCGGCAACCGGCGCGGATGCAGGTACCACGCCACCATCATCGGCATCGTCAGCTTCAACAGTTCGGACGGCTGAAAGCGCATCACGCCCAGGTCCAGCCAGCGGATCGAACCGCGGCCCTCGCCCAGCACGGCCACCACCACCAGCAGGGCGGTGCTGCCGGCGTACAGCCACGGCGTCCAGCTGCGCAGCACTTGCGGCGGGATGCGCGAGATCAGCAACAACAACGCACCGCCCAGCACGAAGCGGCCGGCCTGCCCGCCCACCAGGGCGAGGTTGCCGTCGCCCGCGCTGTAAAGCGTCACCAGGCCGATGAACGCCAGCAGCAGCAGGCCCGTGGCCAGCGGCAGGTCGATGCGCGGGCGGGTCATGATCCGGCGCAGGAATCGTCGTCCGCGCACGTACAGCACCTCGATCATGGCGTGCCTCCCTGCGGCAACGGCGCGACGGGAGTTTCCTCATCGTCAGTCGGCGTGGTGGCCGGCAGCGGTGCGCGATCGGCGGCCACGGGCGCAGGCAACCGCGTCGCCCCCGGCAGCACGCCACCGTGCCCGGCCAGCCATACGTCGAGTATCCGCCGCGCGATCGGTCCCGCGGCCGATGCGCCCCACGCGCCCGATTCCAGCAGCACCGCCACCGCGATCTGCGGGTTGTCGGCCGGCGCATAGGCCACGAACCAGGCGCGATGGCGACTGGCGAGGTAGGCCGTGCTGCGGTTGGTGTCGTAGGCGCTGGTGGTGCGCGAGAAACGCTCCGCGGTGCCGCTCTTGCCGGCCATCAGGTAGGGAAACCCGGCTGCCAGCGAGCGCCCGGTGCCCTTGGCGCCATAGATGACCATCTGCATGCCCTGGTTCACCGCATCCCAGTCGGCAGGGTTGGCGATCAGCGAAGGGCCGGATGGCGGATTGGGCAGCGGCTTGCGCGGTGCATCCATGCCGTTCTGGGTGGCCATCACCACGCGTGGTTCGTACGGTATGCCATGCCCGGCGAAGGTGGCGATGGCGTGCGCCAGCTGCAGCGGAGTGACCGCCCAATAGCCTTGCCCGATACCCGCGATCACCGTTTCGCCCGGATACCAGGGTTCCTTGGAATGCCCCGCCTTCCATTCGCGCGAAGGCAGCACGCCGGACACCTCGCCGACGAGATCGACGCCGGTGGGACGGCCGAAACTGAACTTCGCCATGTAGGTGCTGAGCCGGTCGATACCCATGTCCAAGGCCAGCTTGTAGAAATAGGTGTTGACCGATTGCTCGATCGCCTGCATCAGGTTGACCCGCCCGCTGCCGCCGCGCACGTCGTCGCGATAGCCGCGCGACTGGCCGGGAATGTAGAACACGCCGGTGGAAAACACGGTGTCCTGCGGTTTGCGAAAACCGGTTTCCAACCCGGCCAGCCCCACCAGCGGCTTCACCGTCGAACCGGGTGGATAGACGCCGCGCAGCGCGCGGTTGTACAGCGGCTTGTCCGGGTTGTGGGTGAGCGCGTTGTAATCGACCTGGCTGATGCCGTTGACGAACAGGTTGGGATCGAACGTGGGCACGCTGACCATCGCCAGCACCTGGCCGTTGCGCGGGTCGATCGCCACCGCCGCGCCGGGCCGCCCCTCGAACGCCGCCTCGGCCGCCTTCTGCAGCCGCGCATCGATGCTGAGGTAGAGGTTGCTGCCCGGCACGGGCGCGTGGGTTTCCAGCACGCGTTGGGTGCGGCCGTCGGCGTTGACCTCGACCAGTTCGTAGCCGGGCTGGCCGTGCAGGGCATTTTCGTAGGAACGCTCGACACCGCTGCGGCCGACGTGGCTGGTGCCCTTGTAGCGCACGGGGTCGAGGCGATCGACATCGTCGGCGTCGATGCGCCCGACATAGCCGACCACGTGCGCAAAGGCCTCGCCCAGCGGATAGCGTCGGGTCAGGTAGGGCACCACGTCGACGCCGGGAAACCGCCAGCGATTGACCGCGAAGCGATCGATCTCGTCCTCGGTGAGGTGCATTTTCAGCGGCACGCTCTCGAAGCGGCGGTTCTGCTTGAGTTGCTTGGCAAACGCGTCCAGGTCGTCGCGGTCCAGCGGAATCACCCGGCCCAGCCGCGCCAGCAGCGCGGGCATGTCCTTGACCTGCTCGGGCACCACCTCCAGCCGAAACGCGGGTACGTTGTCGGCCAGCAGCACACCGTTGCGGTCGTAGATCAGGCCTCGCGCAGGGGGGATCGCGCGCGGCTTGACCCGGTTGTTCTGCGAGCGGGTGACAAACTCGTCGTGGCGCACCACCTGCAGATAGGCGAAGCGGGCCACCAGCAGGCCCAGGCTCACCACGATCAGGGCAAAACCGACCAGGGCCCGGCGCCGGAACAACACACCTTCGCCGCGGGTGTCCTTGATCGACCGGCGCTTCATGGCACGCGGTCACGCTTCGTTGGATCAGGCTTCATTGGACCAGGCTTCGTTGAATCATGCTCATTGAATCAGGCTTCATTGAATCCGCCAGCGCGCGCGCAGATCGTCGAGCAGCAGGAACAGGAAAGGCCACAGCGCCGCGCCCACGAACGGCGCAATCCACCAACTGGCCGGCGGCAACGACGCGCCGCCCAGCAGTCGCACCAGCAACAGCAATATGCGGTCGTTCACCAACAGCGCCAGCACCGCAAGCGCTTGCTGCCACATCGGGAAAAAGCGCAGCCGCGACCGGAAGCGCAGCGCGATGAACACCAGTGCGCACAGCCGCAAGGCCTGTTCGCCCAACACCACACCGTTGACCACGTCGGCCCCCAGACCCACCGCAAAGGCCAGACCCAAGGTGACCCGATGCTCCGATTCGAGCGACCAGTACAGCAAGACCAGGGCCGGCCAATACGGTTTGAACGGCGCCAACGGGCCGGGCAACGGCACCAGCATCAGCAACAGCGCGACCACCAGCGTCGCGGCAAACCACCAGCGCATCAGACTCTGGCGATTCATCGCGGCGCTCCCGGCGGGCCGGGCGGGTTCGGCGCATCGCCCGCGTTCGCCGGTGCCAGCTCGCTTGGCGGCCCCATCGGCTTGGCCGGCGCCGGTGGACCGTCCGGTTCGGCCTGATCATGCAGCAGCAGGACGTCTTCGCTACGACCGATGTCGGCCGCCGGGTGCACCTGGGCGACCAGGAACATGCCGGTGGCGGCAGGCGCCACCTCGGTGATCCGTCCTACCGGAAACCCCGGCGGGAAACGACCGCCGAGTCCGGAGGTGAGCAATTGGTCACCCGGCTGCACGTCGGCCGCCAGCGGGATCGTGGGCAGCACGAGCTGATCGCCGCCGCGCGAGCCGTAGGCCACCGTACGCAAACCCGTACGTTCGACGACCACCGGAATGGCGTGCGCCGGGTCGGTCACCAGCATCACCAGCGAGGTGGTGGGAAGACTTTCGATCACCTGCCCCATCACGCCGTGCGCATCGATCACGGGCTGGCCCGCCTTGACCCCGTCGCGCGCGCCGACGTTGAGCATCAGCCGATGACTGTAGGCACCCAGGTCCACGCCGATGACGCGCGCCAGTTGCACGTTGAGCTCCAGGCTGCGGCGGGTGTCGAGCAATTCCTTCAGGTGCTGGTTCTGCTGCGCCACCGCGGCCATGCGATTCAACTTGGCGTTGGCCAGCAGCAGGTCCTCGCGCAGGCGCTGGTTCTGTTCGGTCAGGCGCTGGCGATCGCCAAACGCCACGCTGATTGTGCGCATGCCGGCAACCGGCAGGCCGGCCAGTCGATAGACCGGCTCCACCACCGCGGCCGCGGCGTTGCGCACATGCCACATCCAGCCATTGCGCTGGTCCAGCACCATCAGCACCGCGGCCAATGCCAGATAGAAAATCAGTCGCAGCGTGCCGGCCGCATTGCCGGCGAACAGCGGCGAGGAATCGTCGCGCGCGTGCGCCATGGCTGACCTTGGTCCCCCGGATGCCGTGGATTATTCGGGAGCGAAGAAATCGCTGCCGTGCTGGTCGATCAGCTCCAGCGCCTTGCCGCCACCGCGTGCCACACAGGTCAGCGGGTCGTCGGCCACCTGCACGTGCAGGCCGGTCTCTTCCGAAATCAGGCGATCGAGATCGCGCAGCAACGCGCCGCCGCCGGTCAGCACGATGCCGCGCTCGGCCACGTCGGAGCACAGTTCCGGCGGGGTCTGCTCCAGCGCCGACTTCACCGCCGCCACGATGCCGGCCAGCGGCTCGTGCAGCGCTTCGAGGATCTCGTTGGAGTTGATCGTGAACATGCGCGGCACGCCCTCGGCCAGGTTGCGGCCGGAGATCTCGATCTCGCGCACTTCGCTTTGCGGGAAGGCGCAGCCGATCTGCAGCTTGATCTTTTCCGCGGTGGATTCGCCGATCAGGGTGCCGTGGTTGCGCCGCACATAGTTGATGATCGCCTCGTCGAAGCGATCGCCGCCCACGCGCACCGATTGCGAATAGACGATGCCGTTGAGGGAGATCACCGCCACCTCGGACGTACCACCGCCAATGTCCAGCACCATCGCACCACGCGCCTCGTGCACCGGAATGCCGGCGCCAATGGCCGCGGCCATCGGTTCCTCGATCAGGAATACGTCGCGCGCGCCGGCGCCTTCGGCCGACTCCTTGATGGCGCGGCGCTCGACCTGGGTGGAACCGCAGGGCACGCATACCAGCACGCGCGGGCTGGGCCGCAGCAGGCGCGACTTGTGCACCTGCTTGATGAAATGCTGCAGCATCGCCTCGGTCATGGTGAAGTCGGCGATCACGCCGTCCTTCATCGGACGCACCGTGGCGATGTTGCCGGGCGTGCGTCCCAGCATGCGCTTGGCGTCGCTGCCCACCGCCGCAATCGTGCGCGGGCCGCCGGGACCGCGATCCTGGCGGATCGCCACCACCGATGGCTCATTCAAGATGATGCCCTGGCTGCGCACATAAATCAGCGTGTTCGCCGTGCCAAGATCGATGGAGATGTCGTTGGAAAAGATCCCGCGAAACTTCTTGAACATGGGTCCGCCGTGCGCCGATATTGAGCAAAAATCAAGCTCGCCAGTCTAGTCAGCGTTACCCATCCACGCAAGGACAATAACGTTAAGAAAGCCTTGTACAACACGATGATAAGCACGTTTTCTGCATCGGCGGACGAACTTCGCGCGAAGAAACGAAGTCGCGAACTGTGCGTATTCGCGGTAGCATTCGAACCTTTGGCCTGGGCCGTCCATCGACCCCATCCTGCTGCCCTGCGCGGCATCCCACACAATCCGGGACCCTTCACCCACCATGCCTGCCGTCATCTGCGGATCGCTGGCCTACGACACCATCATGGTGTTCCAGGACCAGTTCAAGAATCACATCCTGCCGGAGCAGGTGCACATCCTCAACGTGTCGTTTCTGGTGCCGGCGATGCGTCGCGAGTTCGGCGGCTGCGCCGGCAATATCGCGTACAACCTCAAATTGCTGGGCGGTGATCCCTTGCCGGTCGCCACTGTGGGCCAGGACTTCGCGCCCTACCGCAAGCATCTTGAAAAATGCGGGATTCGCCTGAGCAGCGTGCGCGAGTTCGACGATCAATTCACCCCGCAGTGCTTCATCACCACGGATCTCGACAACAACCAGATCACCGCCTTCCACCCCGGCGCCATGTCCAGCGCACACGAAAACCACGTGCGCGACATCCCGCAGATCGACTTCGCCATCGTGGCTCCGGACGGCCGCGAGGCGATGCTGCAGCATGTGGATGAGTTCGCGGCCCGCGGCGTGCCCTTCATCTTCGATCCCGGCCAGGCCATGCCGCTGTTCAGCGGCGACGAATTCCGCTCGATGATCGGCAAATCGACGTACGTCATCGTCAACGATTACGAATCCCAACTGCTGCAGGCGCGCACCGGCTGGAGCGCCGAGGAGATCGCCGCCCACGTGACCGCTTATATCGTGACGCAGGGGCCGCGCGGATCGATCATCCACGCTGGCGCCGAAACCCACCAGATCCCGCCCGCCCGTGAGCGCGCCGTGGTGGATCCGACCGGATGCGGCGACGCGTACCGCGCGGGCCTGATCTTCGGCATCATGCGCGGCAAGGACTGGCCCACCGTCGGCCGCATGGCTTCGTTGATGGGCGCGCTGAAGGTTGAACACCCGGGCACCCAAAACCAGCGTTTCACCTACGACGAGTTTGCTGCCGAGTTCCTCAGCCAGTTCGGCTACGCGCTGGACTGACCCCCAGCAACGTGACTTCCCCGGTCACGAAAACCCGGGTTGTCGGCAAGCGATGTATGCGGGTCAGTGCGTGGGTGCGTGCTTGCCCGCAGGCAGCGTCAGTCGGTCGATATACGCCAGCGCCACCGCGGACACCACGAAGGTCAGGTGCAGCAGGATCTGCCACATGATCGTTTCGCCATCCATGCTGCGCGCCTTGATGAACGTGGCCAGCAAGTGGATCGACGAGATGCCGATGATCGCCATTGCCAGCTTCACCTTCAGCACGGTGGCATTGACGTGTGACAACCATTCCGGTTGATCCGGATGCCCCTCCAGGCGCAGGCGGGACACGAACGTCTCGTAACCGCCAACGATCACCATCACCAGCAGATTGGAAATCATCACCACGTCGATCAGGCCCAGCACGGTCAGCATGATGGTCGCCTCCGCACTGTCCGCTCCGCCGGCCGCATCGATGCCGCCATGGAACAGGGTGGTTTCCACCAGATGCCAGAGCTCCCGCAGGAATTGCACGACATAAATGCCCTGGGCAACGATCAGGCCCAGATACAACGGCAATTGCAGCCAACGCGAAGAAAAGATCAGGTACGACAAAGGACCTAGGCGGCTTTGGCTGGAAGTCGTCATTCGCGTTCGCTTTGGGGAAAGGCGTCCGATTCTACCGATCCTGATGAAGCTATCGTTGCCGCAACAAGCGGGCGCGACAATTTGTCCGATCGTCCGGACAAGGCCGTTGGAACTCGGTCGGACGATCTGTCATTCGACGGGCTGGGCAAAACCTTGAAGAACTACGTCGGTTACGTGGCCATCGCCCGAGGTGCGGCCGCGCTCCGAGTGGCCAAAGAAAAACCCCCGCAGCGTGAGCTGCGGGGGTTTTGAGGATAAAGCCCCTGGCGGTGACCTACTCTTGCATGGGCGAGCCACACTACCATC
>JBIQMK010000085.1:0-12868 GCA_044463365.1 Rhodanobacter sp.
GCCAGCACCAAGAGCGCGATCACCTACATCGACGGCGACAAGGGCGTGCTGCTGTACCGCGGCTACCCGATCGAACAGCTGGCGGCTAACTCCAGCTTCCTCGAAGTGGCCTACCTGCTGCTCAATGGCGAGCTGCCCAACGCGGCGGATTTCGACAAGTTCGAGCACGACGTCTCGCATCACACGATGATGCACGAGTCGCTGAAGAACTTTTTCCAGGGCTTCCATCACGATGCCCACCCGATGGCGATGCTGGCCGCGTCGATCGCGTCGCTGTCGGCGTTCTACCACGACGACCTGAATGTCGATGACCCGGTCGACCGCAAGATGGCGGCGATCCGCCTGATCGCGAAAATGCCCACGATCGCGGCGGCCTGCTACCGCTACTCGATCGGCTGGCCGTTGCGCTATCCGCGCAACAACCTGGAGTACGTCGATCGCTTCCTGCACATGATGTTCGAGGTGCCCAGCGAGCCGTTGCAGATGAGCCCGGTGGCCGCCAAGGCGCTGGATCTGCTGTTCATCCTGCATGCCGATCACGAGCAGAACGCGTCCACCTCGACCGTGCGCCTGGTCGGTTCCACCGGCGCGAACCCGTATGCGTCGATCGCCGCCGGCATCACCGCGCTGTGGGGCCCGGCGCATGGCGGCGCCAACGAGGCGGTGCTCAAGCAGCTGGAGGAGATCGGCACGCCGGACAACGTCGAGTCGGCGATCCTGCGCGCCAAGGACAAGAACGACAGCTTCCGCCTGATGGGCTTCGGCCACCGCGTCTACAAGAACTTCGATCCGCGCGCCAAGATCATCCGCGAGATGTGCCACAAGGTGCTGGCCGAGCTGGGCGTCAAGGACCCGCTGCTGGACGTGGCGCTGAAGCTGGAAGAGGCGGCGCTGAAGGACGATTACTTCGTCGAGCGCAAGCTTTACCCGAACGTCGACTTCTACTCCGGCCTGATCTACAAGGCGCTGGGCATCCCCACCGAGATGTTCACCGTGATGTTCGCCATCGCCCGCACCGCCGGCTGGATCGCGCACTGGATCGAGCAGCACGAGACCCCCGGATCGCGCATCGGCCGTCCGCGCCAGGTCTATACCGGTGCCGACGTGCGCGATTACGTGAGCGTCGACAAGCGCTGAGTACCCGCGTCATCGCATGAGCAAACGCCCCGCTTGCCGGGGCGTTTGTGTTCACGCCCGTCTTGCAGAAACGCACCGTGTGCGCGACGCCTCGGCCTTTTGCGGTTTCTTGGTTTCCGCAAAAAGCATCGTGCACGCGGTGCGCGCCTACGGGCGATGACTGGCGTTGGCCAGCATGCGTTCCAGCCGGTCGCTGTCGTCGTCTCCCGACAGCAATTCCTCCACAGTCGCCAGCGCGGCGCGGCGCATCGGCTTCTCGTCTATGCGGTCCAGCGGCGCCTGACGCAGCGCCTTGCGCGGCAATACGGTGAGATCGAACGGCAGGTCGTCCGCGGCGAACAGCAGCACCGGGTATTCGGCCTGGTCGGTACGGGTCACGCGCAACCGCCGGGTCTGGGTTTCGGCCGGGACGCCGTGGTCGCGCAGGAACAACCCCACCGCATCGGGATCGTCACTGAACACGTGCAGGCAGACCGCCGAGTGCTCGTCGGCGGTGCCCTCCAGCACGGCGCCCACCAGCCGCGGTTCGAAGGCGGCCAGGAACCGCATTGCCTCGACCGCCGCCTCGCGCCGCCGTTGCAAGGATTGCGGCTGACTGTCAGCCAGAAACAGCCGCTGGCGCTCGCGCAGCGCCTGTTCGATTTCCTGGTTGCGCGGCAACGCCTGGGTTTCCAGGATGCCCAGCCTTTCGGCGGCCTTCGTCTTGGCGTGATGGAAATCCCGAATGCCGTGCTCGCTCATCAGCCGCGCCGCCTCCTGGGCAACCAGCAGGCGGCTGCGCTGCAGGCGGTCATGCGCATGGATGCGGTGATGGTCGCCTCGGGCCATGCTCATCTCCGTTGCGTGGACGGCTCCATCCGTTCGTTCGTGCCGTGTGTGCCAGCGCGTCGATGGCGCAGCGTCGTCGCGTTCGCTGGCGAAACTACCCTACCACTGCCATGCGCTGCGATGAATGGTCAGTGGCGCCGTGCATCGCCGATCCCGGTCAAAAGATGTCGTACGCGCGCTGCTGTTCCTGTTCCTTCTGCTGCTGCGCCTGCGCGCGCAGGCGATCGACGTCCTCCACCTTGAAGATTTCGCTCATGCCGTTGGGGTCGTCGGGCGTGGTCGGCAAGCCGTTGTCGCGGTTGATCGTGATCGTCGAGATACCTGGTGGCATCGGCAGCGCGTTCGAGGGCAGTCCCTTGAGCACGGCGCCCATGTAATCCATCCAGATGGGCAATGCGGCCTTGGCCCCGAACTCGCCCCGCCCCAGCGAATCGTAGTTGTCGAAACCCACCCACACGGCGGTGGAAAGGTCGCCGTTGAAGCCCACGAACCAGGCGTCGTGATGATCGTTGGTGGAGCCGGTCTTGCCGGCCAGGTCGTCGCGTTCGAGTGCGCGTGCGGCGGAGCCGGTGCCGCGCAGGATCACGTCTTTCATCAGCGAGGTGATCAGGAAGTCGTTGCGCGGGTCCAGCACGCGTGGCGCCAGGATGGGCGGGTGGTTGCTGTCCCCATGCGCGTCCGGCGGCAGGATGGCGTCGCCTACCGCATCGATGCCGTCCTCGCTGGTGCTGGATGCCGATGCGGCGTGGGCCAGGTTGTTGGCCGGCGTGGCGGTCATGTTGGCTGGCGGTGGCCCGGCGACACTGGTGTCCAGCAGGCGCTCCTGGCAATCGCGGCAGGCGCGCGAAGGATTGGCCACGTAGATCGCCGTGCCGCTGCGGTCGTCGATCTCGCTGATGAAGTACGGTGTCACCAGGTAGCCGCCGTTGGCGAATACCGCGTAGCCGCGGGCCATGCCCATGGGCGATACCGAAGCCGTGCCCAGCGCCATCGACAGGTTGGCGGGAATGGCGTCGAGCGCGAAGCCGAAGCGGGTCAGGTACTCGCGCGTGTAGCGCACGCCGATGGCCGCCAGCAGCCGGATCGAGACCAGGTTCTTCGATTGCACCAGCGCCTCGCGCAGCCGCATCGGGCCGGCGAACTTGCCGTCGTCGTTGTTGGGCGTCCACAGGCCGCCGGGGCGGGACGGGTCGGGCAGGGCCAGCGGTGCGTCGTTGATGATCGAGGCCGGCGTGAAGCCGTGGTCGAGCGCCGCCGAGTAGAGATACGGCTTGAAGCTGGAACCCGGCTGCCGCGCGGCCATCACCGCACGGTTGAACTTGCTGCGCATGAAGTTGAAGCCGCCGACCAGCGCCTGGATCGAGCCGTCCTCCGGGTTCACCGACGCCAGGGCCCCTTGTACCGCCGGGATCTGGGTCAGCTGCCATGCGCCCTTGTCGTCGGGCAACAGGCGCACGATGTCACCGCGCTTGATGACGCTGTCCACCGATGTCGGCGTGGCGCCGACCCGGCCGTCGCCCAGATGCGGCCTGGCCCAACTGACGGCGTCCAGCGACAGCTCGACGTTTTCGCCGTTGCGCAGGAAAACCGTGGCGCCATGCGCGCCGCTGGCGATCACCAGGCCCGGTTCCATGCCGGAAATGTCGGTGTAGCCCGCCAGCGCCTGCTTGTAATCCGTGGGTCCGGCGTTGGCTGGCAGGTCCTGGTGGGCCTCCGCGCCGCGCCAGCCATGACGACGGTCGTAGGCCACGAGGCCGCGACGCAGCGCGTCCACGGCCGCCTGCTGGCGGTCGCTGCGCAGCGTGGTCCTGACCACGTAGCCCTCGGTCAACGCGTCGTTGCCCAGCCGGTCCAGCACCTGGCGGCGAACCATTTCGGCAAGATACGGCGCATCCAGTTCGATCGGCTGCTCGTGCGGCGCGCCGTGGTTCGGCTCGGCCCGCGCCTGCTCGTACTGCTCCTTGGTGATGTAGCCGTGCCGCAGCATTTCGCTCAGCACCCAGTTGCGCCGCGCCAGCAGGCGCTTGGGGCTGTTGATCGGGTTGACCGCCGAAGGCAGCTGGAAGCTGGACGCGATCGCCGCCGATTCGGCCACCGTCAGCTGGTCCAGCGTCTTGCCGTAATAGTACGAAGCGGCCGCGGCCACGCCGTAGGAGCGGTGGCCCAGGAACATCTTGTTGAGGTACAGGTCGAGGATCTGGTCCTTGCTGAGCTCCTGCTCCATGCGCAGGGCGATGAAGATCTCCGTGATCTTGCGCGAGTACAGCTTCTCGGGGCTGAGAAAGAAATTGCGCGCCACCTGCTGGGTGATCGTCGACCCGCCCGAGCCCTTGTCGCCGCCCGTCTCGATCACGTGCCAGGCCGCGCGCACGATGCCGTGCCAGTCCACGCCCGGGTGATGGTAGAAATCGGCGTCCTCGGCCGACAACACCGCATGCTTCAAGCGGTCGGGCACCTTGCCGATATCCACCGGTATGCGCCGCGTTTCGCCGAAGCTGGCGATCAGTTTGCCGTCGGCGCTGAGCACGCGCAGCGGCACCTGCATGTGGTAGTCCTTGAGCACCGCAACGGACGGCAGGCGCGGCGCGATCAGCCAGTACGTCACGCCTACCGCGAGGATGCCCAGCAGCAAACCGGAGAAAGCCAGGATCAGGGCCCAGCGAAACAGACGCTTCAGAATATGCATGGATGCGGTTAGCGAGACTTGAGTCAAAACATGCCAGAGTATAGATGGCGCAGTATTGATGGCGTTCCGGCACCAGGCCAGGCGGGGGTATCCACGGGACGGCACGGCGCCGCAAGCCGGTGCCGATGCCGCCGAGGGGATGGTGCAATTGTGGCGGCTATCACGAGAATTGCTTGAGAAAGTTCGTGTAGGCCGTTGCCATTACGAAAATTTTTCGATTTAATGCCATGGCGTACCGACCGGGATTCCGGTCCGGACTCAGGGGCAAGGGGGAAACACCGTGGGTCTCTTTACACCCAAGAAGCCGGCATTGATTGGTGTCGACATCAGCTCGACGGCCGTCAAGCTGTTGCAGCTCAGTCAGGCCGGCGGGCGTTTCCGCGTGGAGCATTACGCGGTCGAGCCGTTGCCACCCAATGCGGTGGTCGAGAAGAACATCGTCGAGGTCGAGGCGGTCGGCGACGCGATCCGCCGCGCCATGGCGCGCTCCGGCAGCAAGGTCAAGCATGCGGCGGCAGCGGTGGCGGGTTCGGCGGTCATCACCCGCATCATCCCGATGGCGGCCGAACTGTCCGATGACGATCTGGAGGGGCAGATCCAGGTCGAAGCCAACCAGTACATTCCGTACCCGATCGAGGAGGTCAGCCTCGACTTCGAAGTCATCGGCCCGGTTCGCGACAACCCCGACATGAACAACGTCCTGTTGGCCGCCTCCCGAACCGAGAATGTGGACATGCGGGTGGCGGCGCTGGATCTGGGCGGGCTCACCGCCAATGTGATCGACGTCGAGGCGTTCGCCATGGAAAACGCCTTCGCCATGGTGGCCGACCAGATGAACGTGGCGCGCGACGCGCTGGTGGCCGTGGTCGATATCGGCGCCACCATGACCACGCTGTCCGTGCTGCGCAACCAGCGCACCATCTATTCGCGCGAACAGGTCTTCGGCGGCAAGCAGCTGACCGACGAAATCATGCGCCGCTACGGGCTCTCCTACGAGGAGGCCGGCCGCGCCAAGCGCAAGGGCGGCCTGCCCGAGTCGTACGCCAGTGAAGCGCTGGATCCGTTCAAGGAGTCGTTGGTGCAGCAGGTCGGCCGGCTCATGCAGTTCTTCTTCGCAGGCAGCGAATACAGCAAGGTCGACCAGGTGATGCTGGCCGGCGGCTGCGCCTCCATCGAGGGGCTGGCGCCGATGCTGCAGGAGCAACTGGGCGTGCCGTGCGTGGTCGCCAACCCGCTGGCCCGCATGTCGCTGGCGCCGCGGGTGCAGTCGCAATCGCAATCGCTGGCCCAGGACGCGCCTTCGCTGATGATCGCCGTCGGCCTCGCGCTGAGGAGCTTCGACTGATGGCACACGTCAACCTACTTCCCTGGCGCGCCGAACGTCGCAAGCAGCGCGAGCGCGAGTTCTACATGCAGTTGGGCGCCGCCGCCGTGGCCGCCGTGCTGGTGGTGCTGATGTGGATGTTCTGGATGGGCCAGCGCATCGACAACCAGAACGAGCGCAACGGCTATCTGCAGACCGAGATCAAGCAGCTGGATGTACGGATCGCCAAGATCAAGGATCTGGAGAAAGTGCGTCAACGCCTGCTGGCGCGCAAGGAGATCATCGAGCAGTTGCAGGCCGATCGCTCGCAGATGGTGCACCTGTTCGACGAACTGGTGAAAACCATCCCGGCCAGCGTTCGGCTGACCAGCCTCAAGCAGGGCGGGCAGTCGATGACGCTCAATGGCGCGGCCCAATCCAATGCCAGCGTCGCCGAGTACATGCGCAACATCGAGTCCTCGCCGTGGATGGGCCACGCCGATCTCAGCAAGACCGAAAACAGCCACAACGCCACCCGCATGCCCTACAACTTCGGCCTGACCGTGGCCTTGAACAAGCCGAAGACCGACGAGGTTGTCGCCGGTGACGCGCCGGCCGGGGCCGCGAGCGCCCCCGCGCCAGCCGGCAAGAAAGCGGCGACCGGAGGAACTCACTGATGAAGTTCTTCAACGACATCCGCAATCTCGACCGCAACAACGTCGGCGGCTGGCCATCCTCGGTAAAGATGTTCTTCACCGGGTTGCTGTTCGTGGCCATCGTGTTCATCGGCTGGTACGTATCCGTCAGCGGCCAACAGGATGAATTGGCCGCGCTGGCCACCAAGGAAGAGCAGCTCAAGAAGGACTTCGCCTCCAAGCAGGCCAAGGCCGTCAATCTGGAAGCGCTGCAGCAGCAACTCGACGAGATGCAGGACATGCTGCGGCAATTGCTGCGCCAGTTGCCCAGCAAGACCGAGATGCCTGAGCTGCTGGTCGACATTTCGCAAACCGCTTTGTCGGCCGGCCTGCAAACCGAGCTGTTCCAGCCCGGCAACGAAACCAAGAAGGACTTCTACGCCGAGAAGCCCATCACCTTGCGCATGAGCGGCACCTACCACCAGTTCGGCTCGTTCATCAGCGGCGTGGCTTCGCTGCCACGGGTGGTCATCCTCACCCTCCACGATGTGTCGCTCACGCCGAAGAGCCCCTCCAAGGCGGGCGGCGCCTCCGACGGCCAGTTGGTGTTGCAGGGGACGGTAAAGACCTATCGTTATCTCGACGATGACGAAAGCGCCGAGGCCAAGCCAACGCACAAGAAAAAGGCCAGGGGGCGGAAATGATCAAGTTTGCTGCCATCAAGCCGGGCCGGGCCGGGGGCGCGCTGCTGATGCTGGCCACAGCGCTGGTGCTCAGCGGATGCACGCGCGGCATGTCCGACCTGCGCGACTGGGTCGCCCAGGAAAAGGCGCGCAAGGGTCAGCCGATCCAGCCCCTGCCGGTGATCAAGACGTTCGAGACGTTCACCTACAACGATCAGGATCGGCGCGATCCCTTCAGTCCCAGCGCCACCGAAATGGAAAGCAGCGTCGCCGCCGCCAGCAGTGGCCCGCGACCGGATGCCGACCGCGCGAAGGAACCACTGGAAGCGTTCGCCCTGGATAGCCTGAAGATGGTCGGCACCATCGGTACCGGGCCGGACGCCATCGCCCTGGTGAAGGACCCCAGCCGGGTGATTCACCAGGTGCATCGCAACGAATACATGGGCCAGAACTACGGACGCGTTACCGCCATCAGCGAGGACCACATCGAACTGGTCGAGCTGATTTCGAATGGCAATGGTGGCTGGATGGAACGTCCGGCCAGCATCGCGCTCGGCGAGCAATAGGAATACAGGGGCTGATGCCAATGACCAACGAAATCCAATCCGTCCGGGGCCGTGCAATGCGCCATGCGACTCGCTACATGCTGTTCGGTCTTCTGCTATGCGGCGCAACCTGGGCCGGCACGGCCATGGCGGCCAGCAACACGTTGAAGGACATCAGCTACGACACCCTGCCTGGCGGCGCGGTTGAGCTTCATCTCAACTTCGCCAACGGCGACGTGCCGTCTCCGAAATTCTTCACCACGGATACGCCTCCGCGCATCGCCGTGGACTTTGCCGATACCGACAACGCGGCACAGCGGCATCTCGCCATCGGCAAGGGCTCCACCTCGGGCGTCACCGCGGTGTCGGCCGGCGGCCGCACGCGGGTGGTGGTCGAATTGATGCGAACGTCCACCTATCGGTCGAACGTCAAGGGCAACAGCCTGCTGTTGACGATCAACAACGGCACCGGCGACCAGTCCATCACCACCGCGTCCACCATCGATCCATCCAAGGCATTGCCGTCGTCGATGGCGGGTCCGGCCGTCAGCAACATCGATTTCCGCCGCGGCCCCAACGGCGAGGGCAAGGTGCTGATCACGTTCAGCGGCAGCGGTGCCAACGCCGAAATGGTACACCGGGGCGACAAGGTGCTGGTCGACATCGACCACGCCACCCTGCCGCCCAACCTGGCACAGCGGCTGGATACGCTGGATTTCGCCACGCCGGTGCAGTCCATCGTCACCCGCGGCGGCAAGTTGGGCGGTGTCCACATGGAGATCGCCGTCAAGGGCGAGGTGGAAACGTCGTCGTATCAGAGCGGCAACCAGTACGTCGTGCAGGTCGCTCCGCACCGTGCCGAGAACAAGGTCGACGCCCTGAGCAAGGCGGGCATGCCGCCGGTATACAACGGCAAGCGCGTCACCTTCAATTTCCAGGACATCCCCGTGCGTTCGGCGCTGCAATTGATCGCCGACATCTCCGGCCTCAACCTGGTCGCCTCCGACAGCGTGGGCGGCAGTGTCACCCTGCGGCTGGTCAATGTGCCGTGGGATCAGGCACTGGACGTGATCCTGCGGGCCAAGAGCCTGGACAAGCGCCGTGACGGCAACGTGGTGTGGATCGCGCCCCAGCAGGAGCTGGCCAAGTACGAGGACGATGTCGCCCAGGCGCGGCTGAAGGCGCAGGACAACGCCGAACTCATCACCACCTACATCCCGATCAGCTACGGCAAGGCCGCCGACATCGCCAAGTTGCTGACCACCGGCAGCATGCAGGGTGGCGGCGGCAGCAGCGGCGCCGGCAACAGCCGCGGCTTCCTGTCGCGTCGCGGCAGCGTGTCGTACGACGAGCGCACCAATACCTTGCTGCTCAACGACACTCCCGACAAGCTGGAGCAGCTGCGCCTGCTGATCGCAAAGCTGGATCGTCCGGTGCAGCAGGTGTTGATCGAATCACGCATCGTGGTGGCCAACGACGACTTCACCCGCGAACTGGGTGCGAAGTGGGGCGTGTCCGGCGTGCAGTCCAACAGCAACAACCTGATCACCCTCGCCGGCAAGGGGGCCGATGCACAGAAGTACGGCGTCGACGTCCACAACCGCAACGTCAACTACAACAACGCGGTCACCGATTGGCTGGCCAACGGCGGCACCGGTGCCCCACCGCATCCGGGTGCGGTCACGCTGCCTACCGGCGGCCTGAACGTGAACCTGCCCGCCGGTGGCGCGACCAGCGGCTTCGGTCTGGCCATCCTGGGCGCCAACTATGCGCTCGATCTGGAACTGTCGGCGGCGCAGACCGAAGGTCGCAGCGAAGTCATCTCCAGCCCCCGCGTCATCACTGCCAACCAGCAGGAAGCCGTGATCCGCCAGGGCCAGGAAGTGGGCTACGTGACCTTCCAGAACAGCGGTGGCGCCGGCGCCGGCTCGGGTAGCGGCACGGCCACGGTGCAGTTCAAGGATGCGGTGCTGGAGTTGAAGGTGACGCCCACGATCACCGCCGACAACCGCGTCTACCTGATGATCAACGTGAAGAAGGACGCCATCGCCGGCTACGTGCCGGTGCCGGGCGGCGGCCAGATCCCGACCATCGACACCCGCGAGATCAACACCTCGGTGCTGGTGGACAACGGGCAGACCGTGGTGCTGGGTGGCATCTACGAGATCAACAAGGCCAACTCCACCTCCAAGGTGCCTGGCCTGGGCGATATTCCGGGTCTCGGTGTGCTGTTCCGCAAGACGTCGCGCAACGAGAGCAAGGCCGAGCTGCTGATCTTCGTGACGCCGCGCATCCTCAGCGAGACGTTGCAGTAAGACGGGCTGGCCGATGCATGGAAAAAGGCGGCTTCGGCCGCCTTTTTCTTGCCGGCCGTTTTTGCCCGGCCACTTCGCGGATTAAACTTCCGGCCATCATCGTGGTCAGTTGCACGCCTGCGCTTGCCGGGCGCTGCGTCCCGGCCGCTTGCGCCAGGCCTTCGGTCATGGCACGCGGCCGCCTTTCTCGAACGGCAACGCGGTTCAACCACGCGAGCACGAGGCCATCGGCCGTGCGCGCGCATCGCAGGCGCCCAAACCCGCAAAAAAACGGAAACGACGATGGATATGCCTGAAACGCCCGCACTGAATCCGCTGCAACAGTCCTTTGCGCAACTGCGTGAGGAACTGCAGCGCTGCATCATCGGTCAGCCACACTTGATCGACTGCCTGCTGATCACCTTGCTGGCGGACGGGCATCTGCTGGTGGAAGGCGCGCCTGGCCTGGCCAAGACCACCGCGGTGAAGGCGTTGGCTGCGCGGATCGAGGCGGACTTTCACCGGGTGCAATTCACGCCCGACCTGCTGCCGGCCGATCTCACCGGCACCGACGTGTTCCGCCCGCAAACGGGCAGCTTCGAATTCGAGCGCGGGCCGCTGTTTCACAACATCGTGCTGGCCGACGAAATCAACCGCGCGCCGGCCAAGGTGCAATCGGCGTTGCTGGAAGCCATGGCCGAGCAGCAGATCACGGTGGGGCGCGCCACCTGGCATCTGCCGGACCTGTTCATGGTGATGGCGACGCAGAATCCGATCGAGCAGGAAGGCACCTTCGCATTGCCCGAAGCGCAGCTTGACCGGTTCCTGATGCACGTCACCATCGGCTACCCGGATGCCGTTGCCGAGCTGGCCATCCTCAAGCTGGCACGCGAACAGGCCGGTCGTCGCGCGCATCCCGTCGCCACGACGCCCGCGTTGCTTGGACAGGCCGACGTGTTTGCCGCGCGCGATGCCGCCATGGCCGTGCACATGAGCCCGGCGCTGGAGGAATACCTCACCCAGCTGGTGCTGGCCACGCGCGATGCCGGCCGTTATGGGGCCGAGCTGAAGCGCTGGATCGCGTGGGGCGCCAGCCCGCGCGCCACCATCGCGCTGGATCGCTGCGCCCGCGCCCGCGCCTGGCTGGCCGGCCGCGACTACGTGTTGCCCGACGACGTGCACGGCGTGGCGCATGAGGTACTCCGTCACCGGGTGCTGCTGAGCTACGAGGCCGAGGCCGAGGGTGTTCGGCCGGACCAGGTGATCGGCCGTCTGCTGGATCTCGTGCCGCTGCCGTGAACGCCGTCGCCGCACCACACCCGGATGGCGACGGCCGCCGCAGCGTGTCGCTGACCGAGTTGATCGCGCTGAACGCGCGGGTCGGGCGCGCGCGCATGGCGCCGACGCCCAGTCACGCCATGCGCAGCGGCCAGCAGTCCAGCCGTCTATACGGCCGTGGCATGGATTACGCCGAATCGCGTGTCTACCAGGCCGGCGACGACGTGCGTCGGCTGGACTGGCGGCTTACCGCGCGCAGCGGAAAGCTGCATACCAAGCTGTTTCAGGAGGACCGCGAAGGTTGTCTGATGATCCTGCTGGACACCCATGCCAGCATGCGTTTCGGTACCCGCCGGCGTTTCAAGTCGGTGCAGGCGGCGCGGCTTGCGGCATGCGCCGCCTGGTATGCCGTCCGCGCGGGCGAGCGGGTCGGGGTCATGGCGTTTGGCCAGCTCGACACGCTGCTGCGGCCGCGATCCGGCGTCCGTGGCGCCTTGGAGGTATGCGGCGCGCTGGCCGAATGGGATTTTCAGGCTGAACGGCAACCGGCTCGACTCGAACCCCTGTCGGATGCGCTGCTGCGTGCCAACCGGCTGCTGCATGGCGCCAACCGCGTGCTGCTGATCAGCGACGGATTCAGTTGCGATGCCGACGCCCGCCCGCGATGGCTGGCCATGCGCCAGCACGTCGGCACCGGCGTACTGCTGGTGGCCGATGCACTGGAGCAATCGCTGCCACCGGCAGGCCACTATCCGCTGGAGCATGCCGGCGAGCGCTACGAGGTGGTGCTGCGCGGCGAACGCCAGCGCCGCGAGTTTCAGCAGGCGCTGGGCGCAGGCAGCGCGCGGCTCGGACAGCTGGCCCGGTCCACCAGCACCCGCTGGCAGGCTGTCGACACGCAAACCGATCCACTGGTCGCCGTGTCCGCCGTGCTGGGCGCGGCGAAGGGGACGAAATGATGGCTTCGATGGCTGCGCCCGTATCGGCGGCATCGACGCAAGGCCCCGCGTTGCGCGATATCCATCTGCCGCCGGATCCTTCCTGGTGGCCGCCCGCACCGGGATGGTGGGTGCTTGCCGTATGCATTTTCGTTGGCGTGCCGCTGGCAACGTGGGGCTGGCGTCGGCATCGGCGGTCGCTGCGTCGACGGCAACGCGTGCTGCGCGAACTGGAGCAGGTGGCGACGCAGTACCGGAAGGACGGCGACGCCGTCGCGCTGGCCGGCGGCATCCAGCAGCTGCTGCGGAGGGTGGCGCGCCAGCACGTGTCGTTGGCCGCACGGCAACGCGGTGAGGCGTGGCGCCAGACGCTGGCGTGCGTGCCGCTGGACGCCGGTGCGCTGGATACCCTCGTGGCGCTGGACCGGCACATCTATCAACCGGGCCCGTTCGATCACGCGGCGGCCCTGGACGCCGCGCGACAATGGTTGCGGCTGGCACTGCGCGAGATGCGCGCGGGGCTGCGCGGCTTCCTGATCTT
>JBIQMK010000086.1:0-12857 GCA_044463365.1 Rhodanobacter sp.
AAGTCGAGGTGGTTTCGCGCATGGCGCGCGATATCAATCCCGATCTGGACATCAACGAGTTTCCCGATGGCGTCACCCCCGACAACATGGATGCGTTCCTGTCGGGAGTGGACCTGTACGTCGACGGATTGGATTTCTTCGTGCTGGACATCCGTGCCAAGTTGTTCGCGCTGTGCGCCGAGCGCGGCATTCCGGCGATCACGGCCGCGCCATTGGGCATGGGTGCGGCGGTGTTGGCGTTCCTTCCCGGCCGGATGACGTTCGAACAGTATTTCCAGCTGGAAGGCCAGCCGCGAAACGAACAGCTCTTGCGCTTCATGGTCGGCCTGGCGCCGTCCGTGCTGCACCAGGCCTACCTGGTCGAACCCTCGGCGGTGGATCTGGTCAACCAGCGCGGCCCGTCGACGCCGATGGCGTGTGAAATCTGCGCCGGAATCGCCGGTACGCAGGCGCTGAAGATCCTGCTCGGCCGGGGTGAGGTGATAGCGGCGCCACACGGGCTGCATTTCGACGCCTACCGCAACAAGCTCGTGCATACATGGCGGCCGGGCGGCAACAGCCATCCGCTGCAACGATTGATCCTTTGGCTGGCGCGCCGCCGCTTCATGGGCAAATAGCCCGCGCGCCGAGCGCGGGAATTCGAAGGCAAACACGCACCACAAACACGGCGCCTCATCGCACCGGCGAAGGCCTTCCCGAGAGTGACCGTCATGCGCCCGCCGACGTTTGACTTGTTGCAGTGCATTTGACGACGCGGACAGGGGTCGGTACATGTCGTGCACGATTTCCTGCGCCAGCACCGCGATGCGGCGACGACATGATGGGGACTGCCATGATCCAGAGCGACAGTACGCCGCGTGAGTTTACCTACCCGCAACTGCTGGGCCATCCGCGCCCACTGTGGATGCTGTTCATGTCCGAGTTCTGGGAGCGCTTCGCCTTCTACGGCATGCGCTGGGCGCTCACGCTGTACATCGTGGCGCAGTTCTATGGCGGCGACGACGCGGGCCAGGCGGACGCCAGCCGCACGTACGGCGCGTACCTCGCGCTGGTGTACGCCACCGCCGTGTTCGGCGGCTACGTCGCCGACAAGATCATCGGCTACCAGCGCTCGATCCTGCTGGGCGCGGTGGTGATGTCGGCGGGCCTGTTCATGGTGATGGTGCCGAACCATGCGGTGTTCATGTTCGGCCTGGCCACGGTGATCGTGGGCAACGGCCTGTTCAAGCCCAACATTTCCTCGATGGTGGGCCAGCTGTACGCGCCGGGCGATTCGCGCCGCGACCGCGGTTTCACGTTGTTCTACATGGGCATCAACGCCGGCGCGCTGATTGCGCCGGTGCTGACCAGCCTGCTGGCCACGCGCGTGTTCGGCACGCCGGGACACCAGAACTACCACGTGGTGTTCGCCGCCTCCGGCGTGGGCATGCTGATCAGCCTGGTGTGGTTCTGGTTCGGCCGCCGCCAGCTCGGCGACGTGGGTCGTCCGGCACCGGAAATCGCCAGCCGTGCGCGCGTGGCCTGGGTGGCGCTGGGCGTGCTGGTGGCCATTCCGCTGGTGTATCTGCTGATGGATCGCGCCGGTGCGGTGGTGCTGCAATGGCTGCTGACCGTGCTGTTCCTGGGCGTGGCGGTGATGCTGGTGATCGAGGCGATCCGCACCGGCCGCGTGCAGATCCAGCGGGTGATCGCGATGCTGATCATCTTCACCTTCAACGTGCTGTTCTGGATGTTTTTCGAACAGGCCGGCAGCTCGTTCAACTTCCTGGCCCAGCACATCGTGGACCGCAACCTGGGCGGCTGGGACTTCCCCATCGGCTGGTTCCAGTCGGTGAACCCGGTGGCGATCGTGGTGCTGGCGCCGCTGGTGACGATGGTGTGGGCGGCGCTGGACAAGCGTCGTGCCGAGCCGTCGATCCCGCGCAAGTTCGGCCTGGGGCTGATCGGCAACGCGCTGGGTTTCGCGGTGCTGATGTATGCGCTGTCCAACCTGGTCGGCGACGACGGCCTGATCCCGTTGTGGACGCTGGTGCTGTGCTACGTGCTGCAGACCGCCGGCGAGTTGTGCCTGTCGCCGATCGGCCTGTCGATGGTGACCAAGCTGGCGCCGCTGCGGCTGGTGGGCCTGGGCATGGGCGGCTGGTTTCTCTCCACCGCCATCGGCAACAACCTGGCTGGCCTGTTCGCCGGCCACGTCAGCGGCGAGACCGGCATGACGGTGGAGTCGGCGCTTTCCGGTTACACGATGGGCTTCTGGATCCTGCTGGGCGGCGGCGTGCTGTTGTTCCTGGTGGCGCCGCTGATCAACCGGTTGATGCACGGGGTGAGGTAGCGGGTGGAGCACGGTGAACAGCCGGCAAGCTGAGGGAAGGCTTCGACTTCGTCGCTGCGCGGCTACGCTCAGCCCGAACGGCTGGGGGATGCGCTGCTTTTGCCTTTAACCATTCCCCATTCCCCATCCCCAGCTCTACTCCATCAACCGATCCAGAATCCGCGTCAGCCAGCGCTGCTCCTCGCCGTCGAGTTTCGCCAGCACCTCGCGTTCGCGGGCGCGCGCCATCGGCGCCACCTCGTCGTGCAGGGCCCAGCCGGCTTCGGACAGGCCCAGCACGGAGCGGCGCTTGTCGCCCGCGTGGATGCCGCGGGTGACGCGGCCCGCTTCCACCAACCGGGCCAGCGCGCGGCTCACCGCCACCTTGTCCATCAAGGTGCGCTCGGCCACTTCGCGGGCCGACAAGCCATCGAAACGGGCCAGCACCGCCATCACCCGCCATTCGGTGACGCTGAGGTCGTAGCGGCGCTGGTAGTCGTCGGCAATCGACTGGCTGATCGCGTTGGACAGGATCGACAACCGGTACGGCAGGAAGTGTTCCAGCTCGAGCGGCGCGTGCTCATCGCTGGGGGAGAGGCGTTTGCGGTCGGTCGACACTGCGGCGGTGCTCCTTGCAACTGGTTTCATTTGTAACTATAACGGTGAACACGCAAATCCTTCGCGGGGAGCAACGCATCCTTGGGTTGCTTCGAATCGCCAGCTCGTGTTGAACCGGAGAGTGCCATGAACACCAAGCCCGATCCCGGCATGCAAGTCGCCACGTTCGAGAATCCGATGGGCATCGACGGTTTCGAGTTCGTCGAGTTTGCCGCGCCGCCCGGTCGCGCGGCCGAATTGCACACCCTGTTTCAGCGCATGGGTTTTGTCGCCGTGCTCCGGCACAAGCATCGCCCGATTATCGTCTATCGCCAGAACGACGTGAACTTCCTCGTCAACGAGGAGCCCGAGTCCTTCGCCGCCGCCTTCGCGCAGCGGCACGGGCCCAGCGCGTGCGGTTTCGCCATCCGCTTCCGCAAACCGGCCGGGCAGGTGTTGGAGGCGGTGCTGGACAATGGCGGCGAAGCGTTCACCGAAAAGGCCGACACCAAAGCGGTGGACGCGCCGGTGGTGAAGGGCATCGGCGACTGCATGCTGTACCTGGTGGACCGCTACGGCGACGCCGGCAGCATCTACGACGGCGACTACGTGCCGGTCGAAGGCGCCGAGAAAACCCCGGCCGGCTTCGGCCTCACCTTCATCGATCACCTCACCCACAACCTGTACTTCGGCAACATGCAGAAGTGGTCGGACTACTACGAGCGGCTGTTCAACTTCCGCGAGATCCGCTACTTCGACATCAAGGGCGCCAAGACCGGCCTGGTGTCCAAGGCGATGACCGCGCCCGACGGCATCGTGCGCATCCCGCTCAACGAGTCGGACGACCCGAAAAGCCAGATCAACGAATACCTCGATGCGTACAAGGGCGAGGGCATCCAGCACATCGCCTGCTTCACCGACGACATCTACGCCACGGTGGAAAAGATGCGCGCCGCCGGCGTGGCGTTCCTGGACACGCCTGATGCGTATTTCGAGGTGATCGACGAGCGGGTGCCGAACCATGGCGAAGACGTGGCACGGCTGGCGCGCAACAAGATCCTGATCGACGCCGATCCGGAAACGCACCAGCGCAAATTGCTGCAGATCTTCACCCAGAACTGCATCGGCCCGATCTTCTTCGAGATCATCCAGCGCAAGGGCAACGAAGGTTTCGGCGAGGGCAATTTCCAGGCGCTGTTCGAGAGTATCGAACGGGATCAGATGAAGCGGGGTGTGCTGTAGATCCGGCCTCCTTCGCGGCCCTTCGACTTCGGCCCTTCGGGCCTACGCTCAGGGTGATCGGCTGCGGTGGCTGGATCTGCTATACCGTTCGCCCTGAGCGTAGCCGCCTAGCGGCGAAGTCGAAGGGCAGTCAGGCGAGACGCTGACACGGCAAGGAAGCCAACGAAATGGAATTCACCCTCTATATCCTCGAATGCGCCGATGGCAGCTTATACATTGGCCACACCGACAATCTTGACCAACGGATGTCGCAGCACGATCAGGGCAAAGGGTGTGCGTACACCTCGACCCGTCGCCCAGTGAAATTGATCCATGAAGAAGGTTTCGAAACGCGTTACGAAGCATTGACCATGGAGCGCAAGCTGAAGGGCTGGAGCCGAGCGAAGAAGCTGGCGTACATGGCTGGTGACTGGGACGCGATTGGTGTTTTGGCCAAGGGAAAACATCGGCATCAACGTCTATTGCGAGACGCTTCGACTCCGCTTGCTGCGCAAGCTACGCTCAGCGCGAACGGCATGGGTTCCTCCGAAACCGTTCTCCCTGAGCGTAGGCCCGAAGGGCCGGAGTCGAAGGGCAAGCCAGCCTCGAACATCGAAATCGGAGGATCAGCAGTGAACATGCCATCCAACTACCAATCCGGCTTCGCCAACGAATTCGCCACCGAGGCGATCAAGAGCACGCTTCCCGCAGGGCAGAACTCCCCCCAGCGCGTGGCCCACGGCCTGTACGCCGAGCAGTTGTCCGGTACCGCGTTCACCGCGCCGCGCCACGCCAACCGGCGCAGCTGGCTCTACCGGATTCGTCCCGCCGCCGTCCACGAGCCGTTCCAGCCGCTGGCGCACGCCACGTTTCACAACCGTTTCGATGAGGCGCAGGCCACGCCCAACCAGTTGCGCTGGGATGCGCTGCCGTTGCCGTCGGAGCCGACGGACTTCGTCGACGGCCTGGTCACCCTGGCCGGTAACGGCGGGCCGGCGGAGCAGGCGGGGGTAGGCATCCACCTTTACGCCGCGAACCGCTCGATGCAAGGTCGGTTTTTCTACGATGCCGACGGCGAGCTGCTGATCGTGCCGCAGCAGGGGCGCTTGCGGCTGGCCACCGAGCTGGGCGTGATCGAGATCGAACCGCAGGAGATCGCGGTGATTCCCCGCGGCGTGCGTTTCCGCGTGGAGGTGATCGACGGCGAGGCGCGCGGTTACGTGTGCGAGAACTTCGGCGCCTTGCTGCGCCTGCCGGAACTGGGTCCGATCGGTTCGAACTGCCTGGCCAACACGCGCGATTTCCTGACGCCGACGGCGGCATACGAGGACATCGACGGCGCGTTCGCGCTGGTGGCGAAATTCCAGGGTGCGTTGTGGTCGGCCAAGATCGACCACTCGCCACTGGACGTGGTGGCCTGGCACGGCAATTACGCGCCGTATAAATATGACCTGCGCCGCTTCAACACGATTGGTTCGATCAGCGTCGACCATCCCGATCCGTCCATCTTCACCGTGCTGACCTCGCCCAGCGATACCGCGGGTACGGCGAACGTGGATTTCGCGATTTTCCCGCCGCGCTGGCTGGTGGCGCAGCACACGTTCCGGCCGCCCTGGTTCCATCGCAATGTGGCCAGCGAGTTCATGGGCCTGATCGCCGGCGTGTACGACGCCAAGGCCGAGGGCTTCGTGCCCGGCGGCGCATCGCTGCACAACTGCATGAGCGGGCACGGGCCCGATGCGGCCACGTTCGAGAAAGCCTCGAACGCTGACCTGTCGAAACCGGACGTGATCACCGGCACCATGGCCTTCATGTTCGAGACGCGCAAGGTGATCCGTCCCACGCGGCAGGCGCTGGAATCGCCGCAACTGCAAGGCGATTACTACACTTGCTGGCAGGGCATCGCGAAGCATTTCGACGGCGGCGGGCGCTGATGCGCAACGTCTTCCTCGCGGCCGCGTTGCTGCTGGCTGGCTGCGGCCAGGCCGACCGGACGGCGGCGCCCACAGCTGCACCAGCTGCCGCAGCCACCGCCGCCGCGGTGCCGGACGCGGCGGAAGCGACGGCCCGCTACGACGGCTACGGCGACCTGCGGTTCGGCATGGACGAGGCGGCTTTCGCCACCGCCTGGGGCGGCGCGTTGAACGGCGCGGCCCAGGCGGGTTCCGATTGCTTCTACAAGACGCCCCAGTGGGTAAAGCGCCCGGCGGATTTCGCCTTCATGTTCGAAGGCGGCCGCTTCGTGCGCTACGACGTGGGCACGGCGAAGGAAACCGCGCCCGGTGGCGGCAAGGTCGGCATGGATGTGGCGCAGATCCGCGCGTTGTACGGCGAGCGCGTCCAGTCGCAGCCGCACAAATACGTCGTTGGCGCCAGCTACCTGCGCATCGCCACGCCACAGGGCGAAAGCGCGCTGGTGTTCGAAACCGATGCGCAGGGCAAGGTGACGCGCTGGCGCGTGGGCGTGCCGCCGCAGGTGGATTACGTGGAAGGTTGTGGTTGAGGAGCATTCATGAAACTTGCAAGTCTCAAAGAGGGCGGCCGTGACGGCACGCTGGTCGTGGTCAGCCGCGATCTCACCCGGGCGGTTCGCGCTACCGCCATCGCCGCGACCATGCAGGCGGCACTGGACGACTGGTCCAACACCGCCCCGCGGCTCAACGCGCTGTCCGAGGCGTTGAATGCGGGCAGTGCCGCGGACGCGTTCGCACTGGACATCCACACGCTGGCGTCGCCCTTGCCGCGCGCCTACGAATTCGTGGACGGCAGCGCCTACCTGCCGCACGTGGAGCGCGTGCGCCGCGCCCGCGGCGCCGAAGTGCCGGCATCGTTCTACACCGATCCCTTGATGTACCAGGCCACCAGCGCGGGTTTTCTGGGGCCGCGCGATCCGGTGGTGGTGCCCAGCGAAGAGTTCGGCATCGACCTGGAAGCCGAGGTCATCGTCGTCACCGACGACGTACCGATGGCCGTGACGCCGGCGCAGGCGTCGGAACATATCCAGCTCATCGGCCTGGTCAACGACGTGAGCCTGCGCGGCCTGATCCCCGGCGAGCTGGCCAAGGGCTTCGGCTTCCTGCAGAGCAAGCCGCGCTCGGCGCTGTCACCGGTGCTGGTGACGCCTGATGAATTGGGCGACGCATGGCAGGGCGACAAGCTGCACCTGCCCATGCGCACTTGGCTCAACGGCCAATGGTTCGGCGAAGCCGAGTGCGGCGTGGACATGCAGTTCAGCTTCGCCCAGCTGGTGGCGCACGTGGCGCGCACGCGCCCGCTCACCGCCGGCACCATCGTCGGCTCGGGCACCATCGCCAACCAGGACACCGGCAAGGGCGCCTCGTGCCTGGCCGAGCAGCGCACGGTGGAAACCCTGCGCGATGGGAAGCCCGGCACGCCGTTCCTGAAGTTCGGCGATCGGTTGAAGATCGACGTCACCGACGCCGCCGGGCACTCCATCTTCGGCTCGATCGAGCAGCGGATCGAGCCGCTGGAGCGCTGAACGACGGTTTGGCCCGTTGTTGCA
The DNA here is from genome assembly GCA_044463365.1 of Rhodanobacter sp. Lineage (GTDB taxonomy): Bacteria > Pseudomonadota > Gammaproteobacteria > Xanthomonadales > Rhodanobacteraceae > Rhodanobacter. The sequence continues at coordinate 7,653 of JBIQMK010000086.1, forward strand.
GGAGCGACTTCAGTCGCGATGCTTCTGCTCTGGAGTCCCATGGCAAGAGCGTCGCGACTGAAGTCGCTCCCACAGGTCGCCCGCACACCTGCGGCGGCTTGTCGCGATGGTCGCGCAGTTGATCCGGATCAAGGTGCGGCCGCGGGGGCATCGACAGACTTGCCCCATGGCCACTCCCATCATTCCTCCCGTCTTCGATCCGGACCTCGTCGCCCGCTACGACGTGGCCGGTCCGCGCTACACCAGCTATCCCACCGCGCCGCAGTTCACGCCCTCGTTCGACGAGGCGGCCTTGCGGCAGGTGATCCGCGCCTCCAACGAGGAGCCGATCCCGCGGCCGCTGTCGCTGTACGTGCACGTGCCGTTCTGCATGAGCCCGTGTTTCTACTGCGGCTGCAACCGGGTGATCACCCGCGACATCGGCCAGGCCGATCGCTACCTGGAACGCCTGTACCGCGAGATCGAACTGGCGGCGCCACTGTTCGACCGCGACAGGCCGGTGCGCCAGCTGCATTTCGGCGGTGGCACGCCCAATTTCCTCGACGTGCCGCGCATGCGCGAGCTGATGGAATCGCTGGCGCGCCACTTCAGCTTCAGCCAGCAGGCCGAGCGCGAATACGGCATCGAGCTGGACCCGCGCTTTGCCGATGGCGACTACGTGCGCGCGCTGGCTGAGCTGGGCTTCAACCGGTTGTCGGTCGGCATCCAGGATTTCGATCCTGCGGTGCAGCAGGCGGTCAACCGCATCCAGAGCTTCGAGCAGACGCAGGAAGCCATCGTGGCCGCGCGCGAATCGCGCTTTCGCTCGGTCAGCGTGGACCTGATCTACGGGCTGCCGAAACAGAGCCTGGATGGTTTCAGCCGCACGCTGGAGCAGATCGTGGAACTGCAGCCGGACCGGGTGGCCGTCTACGGTTACGCGCACCTGCCGGAGATGTTCAAGGCGCAGCGGCAGATCGTCGCGGAGGAACTGCCCGATGCCGGCACGCGGCTGGCCTTGTTCGGTCGGGCATTGGCGCAGTTGTCCGCCGCCGGCTACGTCTACATCGGCATGGACCACTTCGCCCGCGCCGACGACGAGCTGGCCGTGGCCCAGCGCGCCGGTACCCTGCAGCGCAATTTCCAGGGTTATTCGACCCATGGCGACTGCGACATCATCGGCCTGGGCGTCAGCGCCATCAGCCGCATCGGCGACAGCTACAGCCAGAGCGCGCGCGACCTCACCGGCTATTACGCCACGCTGGATGCCGGCCGCCTGCCGGTGGCCCGCGGCCTGCTGCTGGACGAGGACGACGTGATCCGGCGCGAGCTGATCGGCGAGTTGATGTGCCACGGTTGCGTGGACAAGCGGCGTTTCGGCGAGCGCCACCGGCTGATTTTCGACGAGTATTTCGCCGCCGCACGCGAGCGGTTGCAGCCGCTGATCGCCGACGGCCTGCTGCTCGAAGACGCCACGTCGCTGCAGGTCACCTCGCCGGGGCGCCTGCTGTTGCGTATCATCGCCATGTGCTTCGATGCCTATCTCGATGGGCAGTCGCACACACCGCGTTATTCACGCGCGATCTGATCCGCGCTCCAGAACCGGCGTTCCGACAACATGTCATCCAAGTACCCGGCAGGCCGCCTGCCCGAGCCGCCCAGTCCGATCGCCGACGATGGTGACGAGACGCATTTCTGCGGCACCTGCGCGTTTTCCAGCGCCTGCATCGCGGCCGGCTATGACAAGCCCGAGCTGGCCGAACTGCAGTGCCTGGTGGAGCACGTGGGGCCGTTCCGCGCCGGCGAGCACATCTTCCGCACCGGCGATCCGTTCCGCGCGATCTTCGCCGTGCGCGGCGGCACCGTGAAAACGCGCATGGTGGACAAGGAAGGGCGCGAGCAGGTGCTGGGCTTCTACCTGCCCGGCGAGGTGATCGGCCTCAACGCGATCTACCCCGAGCATTTCCCCTGCGATGCGGTGGCGCTGGACACGGCGTTCTTCTGCCGCTTCTCGTTCCCCGCCATGAGCGCGCTGGCGGCGCGCGTGCCGGCCGTGCAGCAGCATCTGTTCCGCATGCTGAGCAAGGAGCTGGGCACCGCCTCGCTGCTGGCCGGCGACCACAGCGCCGACGAACGCGTGGCCGCGTTCCTGATGGATCTCGCCAGTCGCTACGCGGCACGCGGCTTCTCCGCTACCCGCTTCCACCTCAGCATGTCGCGCGGCGACATCGCCAATTACCTGCGCCTGGCGGCGGAAACCGTCAGTCGCGTGTTGAGCCGCTTCCGCAACCAGAAGCTGATCCAGATCGAGGGGCGCGAACTGCAACTGCTGGACCCCGCCGGCTTGCGCAAGATCGGCCAGGCGCTGTTGCCCGACTAGGCGCGAGCGCGGCTCCCGCCGCCGTCCGCCGACTCACAGGTCGAGCGTGTGGATGACCTGGCCCGAGTCGCCGGGGTCGAGCCGGCGATGGAAGCCAAGATAGCTGGCCAGATCGCGCATCGCCTCGTTGTCGGCGGCGTCGAGCGAGATCATCTGCCTGTAGCCGTTGCGGCGCGCCAGGTCGATCAGGTGTCTCATCAGCAACACGCCGAGCCCGCGTTGGCGCCAATCTTCGGCCACGGTCACCGCGCATTCGCAACGGCCCAGCGCGTCGGTGGCGCTATAGCGGCTCACGCCCACTTCGCGCAGCTTGCCGTTTTCGTGGGCCAGTGCCACGAACGCCATGCGCTGGTCGTAGTCGACATCCATCAGTTGGTCGATCAGTGCCGGGCTCGCTTCCTTGAATCCGCCCAGGAAACGAAGCCGGCGCGACTCGGGCGACAGGCGGCGGATGAAGTCTTCCTCGCGCTCGCGGTCGTCTTCACGCAGCGGACGGATCAACACCTGGCTGCCGTCCGAAAGCGACTCGATCCAGTGCGAGCCGTCCAGTTTTTCCAGGGATGCGGGCGGGACGCCCGGAGATGGGTTGGACATGGTGGGATCCTCACGCCGTTGATCGTGAAGGCCGCGACGCCGCGCAGGCGGACGGGGTGGCCCGGGTGCTGCAAGGTCCACTTGTACGCCCGTCATGCCCGCTGCCCGTTGACTTCCGTCAACTGGCAGCGCGGTCGGGGCACGGTGAGCGCGGGCATGAGGGCGCGGTGCGCCTTGCTCGGTCGACGCCGTGTTCAGGCGTGTTCAGGCGTGTTCAGGCGACGTCGTTGCGCCTGGAGGCGGTGTCGGTGCGGCAGAGGGCGGCCAGCAGGTCGGGCCGCAGGATGCGCACCGATTTGCGGTTGACCTCCAGCACGCCCATTTCCTCCATCCGCGAAAACAGCCGGCTCACCGTCTCGACCACCAGGCCGAGGTAGTTGGCGATGTCATAGCGCGACATCGGCAGGTTGAGCGCGCTGCCGTCGCGATGCAGGCGCTGGTAGCGATCGGCCAGGCTGCGCAGGAAGCTCGCCAGCTGCTCCTGCGCCTGCTGCTTGCCCATCATCACCAGGTGGCGGTGCTCCTCGACCACCTCGCGGCTGATCACCCGCATCAGTTGGCGGTGCAGCGCAGGTACCTCGCTGGTGACCTGCTGCAGCTTGGCGTAGGGCAGCTCGCAGATGCTGGAGCGTTCCAGCGCCTCCGCCTGGCTGACGTGCAGGTTGGTGGCCAGCGCGTCGAAGCCCAGGATCTCGCCCGGCAGGTGGAAGGCGAGGATCTGCATGTCTCCCGCCTCGTTCTGCACGTAGGTCTTCAGCGCGCCGGAACGCACCACGTACAGCGCCTCGAACGTATCGCCCTCGCGGTACAGCATGGCGCCGCGATCCAGCGCGCGCTTGTCCTTCACGGTGGCGTCGAGGCGGTTCAGGTCGTCGACGCCGATGCCCGCCGGCAGGCACAGTTCGTACAGCGCGCAGGAGCTGCAGCTGCGGCGCAACTGGTTGAGGTCGAGCACGGTGGCGGCAGGTTCCATCGAGGTCTCGTGCGGCCGAAGCCGCCGCTTGACGGGTGACTCCCGTCTTGGGGCCTTAGCATACGTCGGTTGTCGCGGCGAAAGGTGAGCCCGCGCGTGGCGAAACGACGCAAGCGGGGCCGCCACCGCCTGCCAAGTTGACCAGGCTCAAGTCGCCGCGTCGCGGGCGGGGGCATGCTGGCGGCGCGTCACCGGTCAGGAGCGACCCCGTATCGACCCACCGCAACCTGAAACCTTGCCGAGGATTGCCATGAATTGGAAAAACACCACCGATCGCTACGGATCGCTGTCGATCGCCATGCACTGGCTGATGCTGTTGTTGCTGATCGGCGTCTACGCCTGCATCAACCTGCGCGAATGGTTTCCGCGCGGCAGCGATCTGCGCGAGGGCCTGAAGACCTGGCACTTCATGCTGGGGCTGTCGGTGTTCGCGCTGGTCTTCCTGCGCCTGGCCATTCGTTGGGCCGGCGCCGCGCCGGGCATACAACCGCCGCCAGCGCCGTGGCAGCGGCGCCTCGCCGTGGCGATGCACCTGGCGTTGTACCTCTTCATGATCGCGATGCCGCTGCTGGGCTGGCTTACGCTGAGCGCCGCGGGCAAGCCGATCCCGTTCTTCGGCCTGTCGTTGCCGGCGCTGGTGGGGGCGGACAAGGCGTTGGCCGGTTCGTTCAAGGAGATCCACGAAACCATCGGCACGATCGGCTATTACCTGATCGGCCTGCATGCGGCCGCCGCGCTGTTCCACCACTACGTGGCACGCGACAACACCTTGCGGCGCATGTTGCCGCGCAGGAAGGAGCCGGCCTGAGCAAGCGGTCAATCGATCTTGATCGGCTCGTGCATCCCGGGCAGTTGGCAGGTGAAGCCGCGCGCTTCCAGAACCTCCTGCATGGCCTGCATGCCGCGGCCATATTCGCCGTGCACCAGGAACACCTTGCGCCGCGGCGCATCGCCCAGCCAGCCCAGCAGCGAGGGCCGGTCGGCGTGGGCGGAGAAGCCGTTGATGGTCCACACCTGCGCGCGCACCGGGATCTCCTCGTTGAACACGCGCACGCTGGGCGCGCCATCGATGATCCGCCGCGCCAGCGTGCCTTCCGCCGCATAGCCGACGAACACCACGCTGCTGCGTTCGCGCCACAGGTTGTGCTTGAGGTGGTGGCGCACGCGCCCGCCGTTGCACATGCCCGAGCCGGCCAGGATGATGGCGCCGCCATCGACGTTGTTGATCGCCATCGACTCGGCCGTATCGCGGGTGAAATGCAGGCCGGGCATGGCAAAC